>WAPX01000053.1 GCA_015520485.1 Archaeoglobaceae archaeon | reverse complement strand
GCTCTCGTTCTCACTCGTGTACTCTACCATCACGACTGCGTTGGCGTTGGGCGGCATCATTGCACCTGTGGATATTCTCACAGCCTCCCCTCTTCCAACCTCCACTTCGGGTTTCTCTCCCGTCTCAACTTCTCCGACAACTTTCAGGATTACAGGACTGGAAAAGTCTGCACCGAAAACGTCCTCAGCCCTCACAGCGTATCCATCCATTGCTGCCCTGTCAAAGGGTGGTATGTCGCAGGACGAGTAAATGTCTTCTGCCAGAACTCTGTTCGGAGCGTCATTAACATCAACGATTTCAGTTCCCGTTCTGTGAGATATTTTTTCAAGAAAAATTTTGATTGCGTCAGAAGCTCTCTTCCTTTCAACTATCATGGTTATATCCGGATGTTCAAAACGGTTTAAAAATGTTTAACCGGAAGAGTCGATTTCAGCAGAGATGGGACCGTATTCAAAGCTTAATGATAACTTTTATTTACCTGCAAACCCACTCTTGACAGGTGATAGCTTGGAAATAGTGGTGATTGGAGGAGGAGCAGCCGGTTTGAAAGCTGCAGCAAGGATAAGAAGGCTAAACGACGAGGCTGTAATTACAGTTATTGAAGCGGGTAAATACCCGTCAGTTTCCAGGTGTGGTCTTCCATTTTACGTCGGAGGTCTTCTTCAGGAACCCAGAAATTTGCTGGAAACAACTTACGGGGCTGTAAGGGATGTGAACTACTTTAAAAAAGTGAAAAACATAGACGTTCTCGTCGAAACGAGAGCAGTCGAGATCGACAGGGAAAAGAGATCGGTTAAAATCGTTAGAGGGGATAGAGAAGACGAGCTGAATTACGATTACCTGATTCTTGCTACCGGATCAAAACCCGTAAACCCGCCGGTAGAGGGGTTGAATGAGGACGTGGAGGGAATAGTCCACCTCCACAGCATAGAGGATGCGGAGAAGATATTCGACGTCTGGGAGGAGGATGCTGAAAACGCAGTAATTATCGGTGCCGGACTGATAGGAATGGAGTGCGCCGAGGCTCTGCACAACCTCGACATGAACGTAACGGTTGTGGAAATAATGGATCACGTGCTTCCATCCCTGCTCGACGAGGAAGTAGCGTGCATGGTTGAATCCCACGTCAGAGAGAAGGGAATCAACCTGATGACCTCGTCAAAAGTTGAAAAAGTTCTGAACGACGGTGAAAGGGTTACGGGAGTCGTTGTGAATGGCAAGGAGATAGAAGCAGAACTCGTCGTGGTTGCTGCTGGAGTTAAACCCAACGTGGAACTTGCCGAAAAAGCTGGAATTGAGCTCGGAGAAACGGGAGCGATAAAGGTTAACGAAAGGATGCAGACCTCTGACAAAAACATTTACGCCGGAGGAGACTGCGTTGAGTGCAGACACATCATTACCGGAAAGGCCGTTTACACGCCAATGGGTTCGGTTGCCAACAAACACGGAAGGGTTATAGCTGACAACATATGCGGAATAAACTCGACTTTTCCGGGAGTTCTCGGCACGGCGATATTCAGGATATTCGGCATGAACGTGGGCAGAACTGGTCTCTGCGAAAAAGAAGTTGAAAACGCAGTTGTGGGGTGTGTGGCCGGAACGGACAGGTTCCACTTCCTTCCAGAGCACAGGCCAATAAGGATAAAGCTGATAGCAGATAGCAGCGGAAGAATAGTCGGCTGTCAGGCAGCAGGGACTGGGGCCATAGACAAAAGGCTGGATATCGCCGTTTCCGCCATAACCATGGGTGCAAAGGCTTCAGATATTTCGAATTTTGATTTAGCCTATGCTCCACCGTTCTCCACAGCAATAGACCTGATAATAGCGGCTGCAAACATGATCAGGAACAAGCTCGACGGAATTGCCGAGTGCATAAGTGCTGCTGACTTCGTGAAAATGCTGAAGAGCGATGAGAAGTTCACGGTAATCGACGTGAGGACTGAAAAGGAATTCAAGTCGAGGAGCATTATTGACGACAGAGTCGTAAACATCCCGCTCTCTGAGATAAGAGAGAGAATTGACGAAATTCCAGACGAAGTAATCACGATATGTCAGGTCGGTGCGAGGAGTTACGAGGCTGCGAGATTTCTTGTCCAGAATGGCAGAAAGGCAAGGGTTGTCGATGGTGGCTACGCTTTCCTGCAGCCCATGCTCGAAAAGTACGGCTTAAAGTTTGGAGAAAGGGCTGATTGAGGAACAGGTGGTTAGCAGGTGGTTCAATGCCTGAAAGGCATAAAGTTGGTTTTGTCGGTGCCGGAAGAGTTGGGGCTACATCAGCCTTTACGTGCATGCTGATGATGGATGTGGACATAGCACTTGTTGACATAGCAAAGGAGCTCGCTGAGGGTGAGGCCGAGGATTTATCTCATGCCGCATCTGCACTGGATAAAGACGTTGAAGTTCGGGGAGGAGACAGCTACTCCCTGCTTGAAGGCAGCGATGTCGTCGTGGTTTCAGCGGGAATGGCCAGAAAACCCGGCATGACGAGGCTCGATCTGGCTGAAAAAAATGCCGGAATCGTGAAGAGCATAGCGGAAAAGCTTGCAGAGCACTGCTGTAACTCCAAAATTGTAGTGGTAACGAATCCAATGGATCTCATGAACTACGTTATGTGGAGGGAGTTGAACAGGCTTTGCGGTAAAAGCAGAAAAGAAGTCTTTGGAATGGGAGGATTACTGGACACTTCAAGGTTAAAGCTCATAGCGAAGAGAGTGGGACTGAACGGCGAGAAAGCAATGGTGATCGGAGAGCACGGAGATACCATGTTCGTCCCCAGAAGCGTTGCCGGAGGAGGAGAATGGAATAAAGTGCTGGAAAAAACAAGGGCTGTGGCAATGGAAGTTATAAGCAAGAAGGGAGCCACAATTTTTGGCCCGGCCGTGTGCATATACAGAATGGTCAGAGCTGTTGTTGAGGACACGAAAGAGATTATACCTGCAAGCGTCGTCCTGCAGGGAGAATACGGTATAGACGGCGTATCCATTGGAGTTCCGGTCGTAATAGGAAGGGACGGTGCAGAAGTAGTTGAGCTCGAACTCAGCGAGGACGATTTGAGGAATTTGAGGAATTCGGCAGAGGTACTGAAGGAGTGGTTGAAGAAGATAGGTTACTGACGTTTTATCTAATTACTAATTTTCATAATTATTTTTTACACAGTTTCAAATTAGTAGGTATATTGATAGTATCTGAATAAGTTAATACGTGACAGAAAACAGCAGAAAGGAGAGACCATGCTGAGGTACTTTACCATAGGTGCCGGCGGTGGAGGAGATGTTCTGAGCGCTTACGTCGTTGGAAGATTGCTGGAGGACGAGAAAAAAGCAAGTTTTGTCTGTGGCGGAGCGATTTGGGAGAGGTACAGAATAGACAGAAAGCCGGGGCCGAGAAGCATAGATGAGGTAGAAAACGCTGAAAAAATAAACGAGTGTCTCGCTTGGATGAGGGGAGCGAAGCTTCCAGACGGTATAGTTCCGGCAGTTGCAGAAGTTGCGGAAATAGCTGGAAATGCAGTTGGTGTTGACATAACGAGACCGGACAAAATAGCAAAAGCGATAGGGGAGTTCTGTCGGAAAGAATGGATGCTGCCAGTTGGAGTTGATGCTGGAGGAGACATACTCGCGAGAGGCGGAGAAAAAGGTGTTGTAAGCCCGCTCTGCGATTCGATAATGCTCTCCTCCTTGGCTGAATTAAAAGCTCCGGTGGCCATTGTCGGGTTTGGCAGCGATGGAGAGCTAGCGAGGGCCGAGCTCGAAAAGTACCTGAGCGAACTCGCAGGACTGGACGCAATAGTTTGCGTTACCGCCATAAGCAAGAGTCTGGCAGAGGAAGTGCTGAAAAAAGCGGGGAATGTGAAAACCCATGCCTCAAAAATACCTCTGCTGTCGGCAAGTGGCTACTTTGGTAAATACAGGTCATGGGACGAAGAAATCCCTGTCTCAATTCTGAACTCCCTAGTTTTCTTCGTTAAGTCTGAAGTCCTGTACGATCTGAATCCAATGGCTCAGGCTGTTAGAGGGTGTAAAAGCATAGAGGAAGCTAACGAAGCTTTACACGGTCTGGGAATTACGACTGAGCTCGATTTAGAGCTGGAGCTTGCAAAAAACTCTGCAGAAAGACAGGGATAATCAGGCAGAATCAAGCAAACTCCTTATAATCTTTGCAGTTTCTCCCGGATCAGCCCTTCCCCTCGTCTTCTTCATAACCTGCCCCACGAGGTAGTTTAGAGCCTGTTTCTTCCCGGCGTAGTAGTCTTCCACCGCTTTCCGGTTTGCCGATATTACTTCTCTGCATATCCTTTCCACTTCATCCCTTGAGATTGCAAACAGTCCCTTCCGCCTTATTATGTCCTCGACCTTACCGCCTTCGTCCAGTTTCGTTCTTATTACTTCCACGACTCCTTTCTCAGTTATCTCACCCTTCTCGAAGTGTTTCAGCAGCCTTACCATCTCGTCTGGCTCCATTTTGTCGTATGCGAGTCTGAAGTTCCAGCCCCTGTAGTTGAGTTCACCCCTCAGCACGTCGACTATCCAGCTCGCAGCGAGTTTTGGATTTACTTCTCTCGCAACCTCTTCAAAGTAGTTCGCCATTTTTATGTCGAGTACGAGAACCTTCGCAAAATCGTCGCTCAAGCCGTATTGTTTTCTGAACCTCACCCTCTTCTCTTCCGGCATTTCCGGCAGGCTCTGTCTGACCTCCTCGATCATTTCTTCCGTATACACTGGAACGAGATCTGGCTCGGGGAAGTACCTGTAATCCTGTTCCTCCTCTTTGCCTCTGAGTGAGACCGTTATGTTGTTAGCCTCATCGAAATGCCTCGTTTCCCTTTTTACTGCCCTCCCCATCCTGATCAGATTCCTCTGCCTCGTTATTTCGTAACTCAAAGCTTTTTCGACGCCTTTAAAAGAGGATATGTTCTTTATTTCAACTCTTCCCCCACCTTTTATGGATATGTTGGCGTCAACCCTCATCGCTCCTTCTAGAGACCCGTCAAAGACGTCGAGGTACTCAAGTATCACCCTCAGCTTGTTGAGAAACAGCCTTGCCTCTCTGGGGGAGTGCATTACTGGCTCCGTAACTATTTCAAGTAACGGCATTCCAGAACGGTTGTAGTCTATCAGACAGTAGCTCGCAGTTGTTATCGAACCTTTATAGCTGAGTTTTCCCGGATCCTCCTCCATGTGTATCCTCTTCAGCTTTATGTTCTTCTCTCCGTTTTCTGTCTCTATGGTTACGTAACCCCCCCATGCAAGCGGGTTGTCGTACTGGCTGATCTGAAATCCCTTGGGCAGGTCCGGGTAAAAGTAGTTCTTCCTGTCGAATATCGTAAAGTTCTGGACGTCTGCATGCAAGGCAAGGGCGACTTTTATTCCTGCTTTTACAGCCTCTCTGTTCAAAACGGGCATCGCTCCCGGCATTCCAAGACATACGGGGCAAACGTGAGTGTTCGGCTCGTCTCCGTGGTAATCTGTACTGCACGAGCAGAACATCTTCGTTTTGAGCTTGTTAAGCTGAACGTGAACTTCCAGACCTATTATGACGTCGCTCTCATCGCCTTTCTCCTGCATGCTCTGAGGTAAACCCGCGAATAAAAATTGTTTCCATTTTCAGAAGTTGATACTTCAGCCTACCGGGCAATCAGGCAGAGCAGTCCACCGGCAAGCGTGGCAAAAAAGTTGACGCCGGCGTTGTTGAGTAAACCTCTCTCCTCAAGCGTAGCTCCCAGCAGGCTGTCGATGTGAACTCCTGTGAAAGCAGCAGCAAACGTTATGGGTATTGCGTGCACCGGAATTATTTTCAGAATCCACGCAAGAACAGATATTATCAGGCATCCGGCTACGGCAGCAAGCTCACCTTTCAGAGATATGCCGCCGTTTGTTCCGGGTTTCACTTTGCTGAAGTTCGTAATCAGGTAAACGTTTTCAGACGTCTTTCCTATCTCACTCGCCATCGTATCCCCGAGAGCCGTTGCAACAGAGGCAACAAACGCCAGTTTAAACGCATCAACTCCGTAAAAACCGTAGTTTACAGCAAAGAAAAGTGCTGGAAGGCTGTTTGAAAAAACGTTTACAAACCCCCTCGCCCCTCCGGCGGGCTCAGCTATTCCGCTTTCGTACTTGGCTCTGTACATGTACTTCGTTGCGGCACTTCCGGCAATGTAAAACGCCAGAATCACTATGAAGTACCTTATGTCCGTGAATATTATTATAACAGTTCCGATGAGGGTTGCGCTGAGCAAACCACTCTCATCAGCGACACCCGCTTTCGTCGAAAGAAGGGCTAAAATAAATGACAGGGCAAAAGCTTCAGAAAGGTAGAGTATTGTCGTCTGTATTGCGTATATCGTGAACACCAGATACGTTGTTGAAGAGGCAAGAATTATGATCGACTTGTCAGCCCTAACGTACTCCATGAGGGAAGCTGAGAGCGCACCCACGAGGGATAGAAAAAGCATGTAGGAAACGCTGAATTTTATACCGACCATGGAACAGAGGTAAAAGTACAGCATTCCGGCTAAGCTGTAAGCAAAAACGAAGAAAAGAGCACCGTATCCGGATATGCTGACGAACTTTTCTCTCATTCCCGTAACTTCGAGCAGGAAGTGCACGTCGTAGAGTATCAGAGATGCTGCAATGACGTAACTGCTAACGCCGAAAAAGTTACCGAAAACGATAACAGATGCCAGAATCATCGCTTTCAGGTAAGTTTTTCCTCTCGACTCCTGTTCCTTACCTCCTGTATCTCTTAAACCGGCATAAGCAAGTGCGTACGAAAGGGTGAGAAAGACAGCAAAACCGTCTGCAATTTTTGGCGGAAACAGGGTGAGAATCAGCGCTATCAGTGTCAGCAACATTGAGAAGATTTTAATTTAAGCAACGTTAAAAAGTTTACTGATGTGTCTCGAAAAGCTTATGCTGCCGATCTACACGAAAGTGCTCGAAAAAAGCGTTATGCGGGGGAAAAAACCATCTCACATAATGGTCGTTACTGACGGGATATCTGGTAATGCAAAAAAATTTGTTGAATGGTGCAGACATTTCGGAATAAAAGAGGTTACTTTCTGCCTGTCTGATTCCGGACGTTTATCCGAAAGAGTAGCCTGCAGGCTGAAAGTTCCGGGAGTCAAGATTAACGTTGTAACCCTGAGCGGCAGAAAGGAGATAGTGCTCGCAGTCAGAGAACTCGTCAATCTCGTGGAAAAAGGAGAGATATCCCCGGATGACGTGGACGAGGAGTTGTTTGAGGAGTTCCTCGAAGTCAGGGGGTCTCCAGACCTCATAATCAGGGCGGGTGAAACAATACCCGACTTCCTGATATGGCAGAGCATATACAGCGAGCTTTACTTTGCAGAGTTAGACTGGGAAAAATTTAGATACGTGGACTTCCTGCGATGTTTGAGGGAATTCCAGAGGAGGGAAAGAAGGTATGGAAAATAGCATGCTGAGAACAGTTCGACTGATTGCTGATTACCAGTTCTGCAGAGGAGCTGGAAAAGTTCTTTTTCCAGATACCTGCAGGTTCATCTTATCCCGCACCGGAAGGATAAGACAGATTTTGGATAACGATGCGAGAGTTGCAACTTTAAAAGCAGACACAGGATTGCTCACTATCGGCATAGAGGGGGCGGTGAGACTTCATAAAGCCTTCAAATACCCGGCTTTCAGAGTTTGCGTCTGCAACGAAGTTTCGGAGTTTATAGCGGCAGGAAGGAGCGTTTTCTCTAGGCACGTGGTTGATGTTTGGGACGAAATAAGGCCGGGGGATGAAGTTATCGTCGTAAATGAGGACGACGAGCTACTCGCCACTGGGAGGGCTGTCCTTTCAGCGTGCGAGATGCTGGAGTTCATGAGGGGTGTAGCTGTAGAAACGAGGCAGGGTGTAAAAAAAGGTTAGAGGGGTGAAAAATGGACATCAGGGTTGATACTCAGAAGAAAGTCGTAGTCGTGAAAAGGGGCGGGGTTGTGGTAAAAAATCTCACATTCGATGGAAAACTCATTGCTGGTGCAGGTTCGAGCTTTCTCGGAAATGTTAGGGTTAAAGAAGCTTATTTCGGCAAGGGGTGTCTGATTAACGGTACAGTTGAGGCCGAAAAAGTCGTAATCGGTGCGGGCTCAAGGTTCAATACCGTGATGTGCGAAACTGCTCTCGTTCTCAACAAGTGCAGGGGAAATACAATTAAAGCTAAAGGAGACGTCAGAATTGGAAACTCAAACATCAGCGTCGTTGAATCTGAGGGAACCGTTTTTGTTGACGGTTCTGCAAAGCTCGGAAAGCTTGTGGCGAGCAAGGTAATAGCCAGATCGGATGCCCTGCACAGTTCAAAACTGAAAGAGGAGAGTCCAGAAAGTTGAAACCCGAAAAATTTTAAACATAGCCGAAAAACACAGAACATGGACGAAGAGCTCGAAAGAATAAAAATGAACAAGCTCAAGAAACTCATGTCCAAGCTCTCAAAGGAGAGTTCAAAGCCGGAAGTTAAGCAAACTCAGCAAATTGTTGAGTTAGACTCCACGAACTTCGACGAATTCGTTTCAAAAAACCCAAACGTTGTAGTTGACTTCTGGGCGGAGTGGTGCGGACCGTGCAGAATGATTGCTCCCGTTCTGAAAGAGCTTGCCTCTGAATTCTCCGGCAGAGTTGCTTTTGCGAAGGTAAACGTGGATAAAAACGACGTGCTTGCCGCCAGATTTGGTGTATCCGCCATACCAACGCTGGTGTTTTTCAGGAACGGTAAGGCAGTGGACATGGTGGTTGGAGCGTTACCAAAGTCGCAGATAAAGGCATGGATAGAGAAAAATCTGCGCTGATCTTTTAAGGGCCCGTAGGGTAGAAGGACATCCTGAGGGGCTTCGGACCCCTCGACCCGGGTTCAAATCCCGGCGGGTCCGTAGTTAAGATTATGTTAACTTTTGTTTTAACTTTACTTTATTTGCTTAACTAATATTTTAGTGGATTTACCGTAGACATCAGCACCAACAAACTGCTAAAAAGCTGTTCAGAAGGATTACAGATTCAATGCTTAGAAGTCAGAATTATTATCATTTTAACGTGCTCATGCCAAAAATGAAAAAATTTATATGATACTGTGTTCACTTATTAGAAGCTGTATCGGAGACCGAAGAATTTTCAGCGAGTTTTGAGAGAGGTGATACATTGCTGGAAACAGGGGACATCAGGTGTACAGTCTGTGAAGAGTGCGAGTTTTTCGAAGAGTGTCTGAGCGGAGTGAGAAAGCTGTGTATATATAGATGGTGATTGCAATTTTTGATTGAGGTATAGCAATGTTCACAACTTTTAAACTTTTTTGATTGCTTTTTCTGTACATCTGTTTTAAAATACTTCAATATTATTTTATCCGGTTTAAGGCAGGGGGTGTCAAGAATAGGGATAAAAAAAATAAATAAACTGAATAAAAGTAAACTGAATAAAAGATATGCAACCCACACTAAGGCAGTTAGTGGACTTATGTTAGGGCTACAAGCTTCGAAGGAATAAGAAAGGTATAGAGCTTAAAGCAATTGCTGCATTATTATACTTCTTCGGTCTTTCTTCAGAAACAAGCGAATCCCTCTTCTTTGAAGAAGTAAGTCACGAATCTGTTAGAATTTACTAACTGCAGACTCATGAACTTTATAGAGGCTTAGTTTTAAAATACAGGCATAAGACCTTCAGTGAAAGAAATGTTGTAGAAAGTTTCTTTTCGAGGTTTAAGGAGAGAACAAAGAGATTTTGGAATCGATTTCCTTTTAACAGTTCTTTCGATTCCGTTCAAAGCTGGTTGAAGAGCTTTAAGGCTTTTCTACAATTACTGGAGGTGGTCATCTTGACGGTCTCTAAGGCAGGATACTTAATAAGACATTACAACGAAAGACATACGAAAAGCACAAAAACCCAGTAGGACAGCTTGATTCGATGCTCAGGCTTGTAATAGCAGCAGCTTTTAAAGCAAAGGGAAAGAGGAGCATGAGCAAATCAGAGTTAACGTACTTTATGTCGTTTGACCTCAAGTGGTTCACCCACGACAAAAGCAAGCTCGTCGTTGAGAGAGCTATAAAAAAAGGCCTGCTTGTGAGCGAAGGAGACAAGCTAAAACCGGCTTTTGACATTTCTAAGGTTAACGTTCCCGTCGACTTCAAACCTGATTTGAACAGCCTCGAGTACACCACCATTTTCGAAGAAATAGTGGAGGAAATATCGGTTCAGACAGGAATTGACAGAAAAAAGATAATTTCTGAAATAAACGCAGTTCAGGAAAAGTTTGAGGGATTACCGGATATAGAAGTGGTTGCGCTCGTGGTCGCCAGAAAGTACGGAGTGGACGTGAGCCAGTACGTAAGCGAAGTGGAGAAAAGCGTCTTCGCAGGTTAATTCGTGTTAATTCGTTATACTGAGTAAAGAGTGAAGACTAGATGAAGCTCCTGAAAATTGCCGGCATTCCGGCACTGCTGTTAAAAGGCAGGAGCAGGATTGTTGTCGTAGCCGACCTGCACATTGGTATAGGTGGCTACATCGACCGCGAGCTCGTCAACTCTCTCGTAAAGCTCTGCGAAGATTGCAATGCGAGCGAGCTTGTTATTGCAGGGGACTTCAAACACCCGATTGCACCTGCGCGAAGGGAGGTGAGTGAGTTCCTGAGGCTTAAAGAACTTGTAAACCTTGCTCTCGTAAAGGGAAACCACGACGGTGGTCTGGACGGTGTCAGAGAACTGGAGGTAGGCAGGTACTGCATTCTGCACGGGCACGCGAAACCGGAAACCGAGAGCAGGCACATCGTGATGGGGCACGTTCATCCAGCTGTACTGATAAGGCACGGAGCAGGAGGCATAAAGGAGCAGGTCTGGCTCGAAGGGGAGCTGGAGATAGAGGAAAAGAGAAGAAACGTAACGGTTTTACCTGCTTTTAACGAAGTCTGCGCCTCAACAGCTTTAAACGTGGAAAAAGCTCCGGGAATTTTGAGAAACCTGAATTTGAAATCGATGAAAGCCACAATGCTCGATGGAACGTATCTCGGAGAGCTTGGAGATATCTAAATATATATTAATATATATTAATCAAGTTAATCAATCTAAATAATTAAAATTAAAATCAACAATTAAAAAACATAAAAACACCTATTGAACCTCAACCCACCCCCTATCTTTCCAGACCTCGATTTTTCCGCCCGTTCTCCTTCCAAAGGATAAGACTTTTCCCTTAACTCTTATCAATCCAGATTTCATGTTTATTCCAACGAATTCCCCGGCATTTCCCACAACAACTATTTTTCCACCACTCATACCATCCCCAAGTCTCCAGCCGGTATTTCCCTTGAGCACAATTTTTCCCCCCTTCATGTCCTTTCCAACGTAATCTCCTGTGTATCCGCTGGCAATTATTGTACCGCCTCTCATCTTTTCTCCCAGGTAGCCTCCAGCATAACCGGAAATGATCAGCACCCCTCCCGGGTGTTTGTAGCCGAAACCCCATTTAACGCCAATTCTGCTCCTTATTATAAACCCTGGTAACTTTGATAAATCTATTCTAAGCCTTCTATCTCCTATTATGTCGTGGTACAGCCCGGAAACGAAGTATCCAAGGTAATTTTCGTAAAACTGGTGGCACAGCCTCATTTTTATATCTCCTGTCCTCTCTTTAAACGCATCAGGAGTAGCGAAGTTTACGAGCCTTTCCACGTCCTTCAGAGTCAGAGAGTGCTCGTTTCTCATCTTTCTGCCAAGCTCAAAAACTTTATTCGGTTTAAGCTGAAATTCCCCCTTCAGCTCCAGATCGAGGTAGTGTAAAACTATGTTTTTCAGCTCGTTCAAACTCTTCTCTTCCCCGAGCTTTTCCAGCTTAACTTCTCTTTCTTCAAATCCTTTTAAAACGTCCTTTAGCATCTCTTTCCTCGCACTCTCCTTCACCTTCAACTCCTCCCAAATTATTAAATCGTGATTGCTATTTTGGGTATGTCTCTTTCATCACTTACCGGTATCACCCTGGCGTGCTTCGACAGTTCGTCTTTCTGCCTCCTGAAAGCCTCTGAAGATATCCATATCACGTAGTTCCTGCATCCGATTTCCTTCAGCTTTTTGAGCATTTCCTTTACCTCTCCGAGGTTGTCTATTCCCGCATCCGTTATCAGTATGACGTCGTAACCCTCAGCCTCACTCCTCACGTAATCGACAACGACATCGGCTTTAAGCTCAGTCCCTCCACCCTGATATTCCGCTAAGACTTTGAAAACGTCCTCGCTCCTGCTCGGTTTGAGGCATTTGGTTTTCCACGAGAAGTTTACGACTCCAACCTTACCACCCGTTTCCATGTACTTCCTCGCTATTGCAAAAGCTCCGATTATCGCACAGCTCCCGCTCTCGGGATTTTTCATACTGCCAGAAGAATCGAGAATTATTACGGCATTTCTGCTCTCGTTTCCCCTGCCCTCAAACCCCTCAGGCCTGTGCATTTTTGCAATTCCCGGAAGGACTTTTCCAAGGCTTTCCACCGGAGAGAAAGTCTCCACCCCCTCGTCCGGTGAAAAATCCACCAGTCTACCGGGATAGTTTCCCGCGTTCACGGAACCTTCAACTCTCACGCTGTACCTCGCACTCCTCTGCATGTACCACCTCACGTCGGCACTTCTCTCATCTCCAGCACCCTTTCCAACTCCAAAGTATTCCGAAATTTCTCTGAACTCCTTAACTCCAACCTCTCCCGCGACTTCCTGAATTGCTTTATCCACAGCACTTATGTTGAATTCGAGCATTTCCTCCTTGTTGCTCTCTATCAAGTTGTCTATTATTTCTGCAAAGGATTGCAGGTTCTGTCTCAGCACCTCCAGATTCGAGCACCTTTCGAAGCTTATTTTTTCCATTGCCCCAACCGCTTTCCTGACTTCTTCGTCATCCAGTTTTCCTCCAAAGTTAAGCCCTGTTTTTCTCGAGAGGTAAGCCTTAACAGCAGTATTAGCTTTATCAGAGCACATGGCCTCAACCATTGCTGATCTGACAGCGTAGCAACCTCTTCCAATCAGGTAGAGCGCGCATACCACGGTGTCGAACAACTCCACGATTCTCTTTCTCTTTTCGTAATTCTTTAACCAGAACTCCTCAAGCAGAGCGACTTTCAGGGAATACGGGTGTTTCATCCACCTAGCAAGAGAGAGCTGGAAAAGACCTTTAAGTGCTGAATTTGAGAACTTGAAGAAAACACCTCTACCAGCAGCGACCTCGGGCTTCCTGTATCTGCCCGCAAAGTTGAGCCATATCCTCTCTCCATCAACCAGCCTGAACCGAACCGGTGGAAAGTACAGCTCTCTCCTCGCTTCCTCAAAAACATTCATTACCTGTAATGAGCTGGTGAGAAAAATCAATTTTTCGGCAAAGTGTTATAACTTTCTGTGCACTCACAACAGACAATGAGGTTTTTAAGAAGGTTCTCGTTTGGCAGGACTGAGAGAGAGGTTGTGGAGCTTTTCAGAAGACACATGAATACTGTAAAGCTCGCCTGCGAGGTCTTTTTGAAGGCACTCGAGACCGATGATAAGGGTCTTTTCAATCAGGTGTGCGAACTCGAAAGAACCGGGGATAGAATAAGAAGGGAAATAGCTCTTAAACTCTACGGAGGTGCTTTTCTCCCTGCCATGAGGGGGACTCTTTACAAGCTCGCTGAAACGGTTGACGAAATACTCGACATGCTCGAAGACACGGCAATAGACTACTTGAGACTCAACCTGCACCTCGACGAAGAGCTCAGAGAGATGTGCGTGAGGGTGGCAAAGATAAATGTAAAGATGAGCAGAGACCTCGCAGAAGCTTTCGATGGTTTAAAAAGTGGGGAGGGGCTTGAAAACAGAACTGTAAAGATAAGGACAAGAGAGAAAGAGGTTGACATCTTGAGGAACAGAATATACGAAAAACTGGTGGAGAGGGAGGTCAGCAGCTACTGGGAGGGAAAAATTCTTTCGGATTTTATAGACCACCTCGTTTACGTGAGCGACATAATTGAAGATGCAGCGGACCTAATTCAGATTCTCAACGTCAGTCTGCGTTAACGCTTCAGGGAGAGACATGCTATCTGAAATCGTCGCCTCGATTATAGCCTTCAGCATAGGTTCGAACAACACTTCAAACGCTTTTGGCGTTCCGGTGGGATGTGGAGTTATAAGTTTCAGGTCAGCAATTCTGCTGATAGGAATATTCGTCACTCTCGGCTCTCTGACGCAGAGAAAGGTACTGGAGACAGTTGGAAGTATAGCGAAGCTCAACAGCACGCTCATTCTGGTTGTGCTCGTGGTTTCTGCCGGAATGATAGTACTCCTGAACTGGAGAAAACTCCCGATATCGAGTCATCAGGCAATAATTGGAAGCATGGCCGGTGCCGGATTTGCCGTAGGTACGGCAAAGTTCGGGATTTTAGCTTCCATAATCATGTCGTGGGTAATTTCACCGGCAGGTGCCATGGTACTCGCAATTCTCGTTTACATCGCACTTGAGAGAGTTCTATCGAGAGTTCCCGTATTCTTTGCCGAGAGGTTGATCTACGTGATGCTGATACTCAGCGGAATTCTCGTTGCCTACAACACAGGAGCGAATGAGCTCGCAGCGGCTTTAGCTCCCGTTGTTTCCTCAGGTTTGCTCCCGCACTTCGAAGCGTCAGTTGTCGGTTCAGCTTCGCTCTTTGCCGGAGCTCTGCTGCTTGGCGGCAGGGTTATTGAGACCGTGGGAAAAAACATAACCACTCTCGACCCCCTCTCCGGATTTTCTGCCCAGAGTTCTGCCGGTCTCACGGTGTTTCTCTTCACAGTTCTCGGCATGCCCGTATCAACCACGTACTGTCTCATAGGGGGCATAGTTGGTGTCGGGCTGTTAAAGGGAGTCAATACCGTTAGAGTAAAGCTGATAAAGAAAATAGTGTCTATGTGGGTTTTATCTCCAGCGCTGGCGTTTATCCTGACATATTCAATAGCAAAGGTCATGCTTCTCGGCTGACCTTCCGGATTAACCGGATGCTGACAGATGCTAATCAAGCTGACGGATTGATTCAAACGCTGAACGGGCAATAAAGCGAAGCGGTAAAAAGCAGACCTGAACAAAACACAGTGGTGGAGGTTATGGCAGAAGTCGTTGCAGAAGTTGTTGCTGTAATTCCCTTCCGGCAGTTAAATCCAAAATCGAGACTTTCCCTGTTTCTGAATAGAAAAGAGAGGGAAGAGCTTGCATTTTTCATGCTCATCGACGTGCTGAAAACGGTATTCAATTCAGGTGTTAGAGATGTGGTAATCCTGCTTCAGAGCGACGAGAAAATTGAGGAAATGCAAAGAAAGCTGAAACCTGCGAAACTTCAGGTTGATACGAGAGACCTGAACACGGCGATAAACGATGTGCTGAACGATCTTATCAACTCATCACCTGTGGCGGTAATAGTTTCCGACTTGCCCCTGCTCAACGAGAAAATCTTAAGAAAGTTTCTGCAGGAGGAAGGGGATGTTGTAATTGCTCCGGGCAGGAGGGGTGGAACAAACATGCTGCTGGTAAGAAAGCCTTTCAGGACGAGTTACCACTACGGTAGCTTTGTCAAACACGTCAGCACAGCCAGATTCATGAATTTAAAGCTCAAAATCTTCGACTCTTTCTTTGCCGGCTGCGATGTTGACACTCCCGATGATTTGCTTGAGGTTTTGCTTCACGCTCCGGATTCGAACACAGGTAAGTTCTTAAAAAAACTCGGATTCAGAGTTGTTTTGGAGAAAAACCCGAGGCTCGTGAGAGTATTAACAGGATGAAACCATGAAGTTCGAGCTCGACTTTGATGAGAGTACGAAGAAAATTACAGCAACAGGCCTGCTCCTGCTGGCCACTTTCGGCGTTTACTGTCTGAAATCAGGATACAGAGAAACCCTGCTTTTCACTTTCCTTGCTCTTGCGGTAATGCTTCTCTTTCTAATGATGCCAACATCGGTTGAAGTCGAAAACAGTTCAGCGGACGGCAACCTCATAAAGGTGAACAGGATACTCGGCAGCACTCGTATAAGGTGCAGAGTTAAGGAAGTTGAAATGGTGGAAAAGCTTGACAGAGGCCTTTTAATAGGCACAGCAGGTCTTTTCGGGTGGTACGGCGTGTTCATCGTTAATGGAGAAACAGCTCTCGTTTACTCAAGAAAGAGAAGAGACCTCGTCATGCTTAAAGCTGAAAGAAACTACGTTTTTGGTGTTAGAGACTCTGAAGGGTTTTTATCAGTTTTAAACCGTCAAACTTAGGTTATCAAATTTGGCGTTCAGCTTTTGAAGTTCTCAACCAGCAATTTACAGGCAATCCTCGGGGTATAACACCTTGGCTTTAAAAGCGGGCATTTCCCGGGAGTAGTAAAGGTGCGTGTGGCACCTGCAGTCTGAACAGCCAAAACCCTTCACGCCTGCGTATTCTTCTGATAGCATTTTGGAGAGGTAGCATTCCTCCCTATCAAATAAGTAAGCACAGACGGGTTCTGCAAATCTGGAAGTCGTCAGGTAATCTATGTGCCATCTCAGTTTTTTCTCTTTCCTGAAGTGCCTGCATATTCTCGAAATGCCAGTATTCGCACTCCCGACGTACATGTAATACCCTTTCCTGAAATTTATCTCGCCGATAGAGCCAACAGTGGTTACGAAATCTTCCATTACTCTGACGACTAAAATGTAGGACAGCATCAGCTCACACTCACGTTGAGCCTGTACGAAGTCAGTATCATTTCGGAAAAGTGTATCGTCACGTAAACGTTGTTTCCCCTGAGGCTTGTCTGTATGGAAGCTGCGTTTCCCTGACCGTTTTTCAGGCTGTTGAAGTACTCGTACCATGCTCTTGCAAAGTCTGAAGTTATGTTTATGCTGACGTAACCCGGTCCAAAAACTTTTACCTGAGATGAGTTAAACTTAACGAAGATGCTTGCAAAGCTGTTACCTCCAGCAGAACCCTTACCGTTTATGAGAGTAAGGGTCATGAAGAAAATAGTTTGATTGTTTACTATCTTCTTGTATATAAATATTCTTGGCGAGGAAACGATGGTAGCCATTCCATGACTGCTCAGCCAGACGCCACCGTTCTCAAAAGCAATCCTGTAGTTCCCGTAGGAGTAGTCTACTGCCCCTGAATAAGTGGAACAACTGTAAACGGGAGTCGCACTCGTGGTGTTGTAAACGGATATGTTTATCCTGCACCCCTTCGTAACAGCTAAGCTCCCTTCGTTCAGCAGTATTCTTACGTACCTCTCGCTCGTTCCTGAGTAAGCAACGTAGTTTACAGTGTTCTGTATCTTTTCAAAACCCTGAGCCATGCTGCCATATCTTACTTTTTCTTTTGCCTGATTAACCATTGCGTATGTGTGCACAAAAATTATCGATAAAACGAGTATGATTATTCCAAGTATTAAGGTATAGCCGAGTACGCTTGAAACGCCTTTCCTGTTTTTGAGCTCTTTAATGACCGTTTTACCTTCTGTTTTACCGTATATCGCACTCGAGCCAGTCATATCAATCACTCTCAGTAAATTGAAACGTTTATCCAGTGCACGACCAGCGTAACGTTTCCGCTTGCAGTGGCAGTAACGGTATCTCCACTCGCAGTTACAGCAAAGCCACTATCTTTCAGGTAGTTTTCCCACGCCTGTGGAAATTCAGTCTGTATTACAAGTTTTAAGTACGAATCTGCGTAGTCGTGTATTTCGGTCGAGTTATAACTCAGAAGAACGTTCGCAATCCCGTAACCTCCTGCAGAACCTATACCTGAGATAGCAGGTATGGTAACGACAATGTTCCCCCCTGCAACCTCTATGAGGGGGGGATAGACCATCCAGCTCCTGCCGCCCTCGCTTTCCCAGACCCCTCCCAGCTCCACTGCTACCTTCCTATTTCCTGAAGTGTAAAGCAGCTCTCCCGGTTTTTCTGGAACGTAACTCAATTCTTTACCGTTTACGTAAACGTACAGTGTGCAGCTCTTCGAGACGCTTAAAGCTCCGCCCGATGGTGGAAACTTCAGGGTCGTGCAAGGTTCAACGTCTGAAGAAACGACTTCTATTTTCTCTTTCGCAAACACCATCGACGAAATGACGTTTCTCATCTTTACCTTTTCCTGCCCGGACATTATTACTGGATATCCGTAGGAGAGCATGACGGAGATGGTTATAGCTATTATGATCAAAATCAAAAGGTTTCCGAAGACTTCTGAAACTGCTCTGGAGCCCACCCATCTCACCTCATTTAAGTTCAAAACTCGCCGACTTCGTTACGGTAACGTTTAGCTCCTTAACGGGCAAAGGAACTGTAACCTGTTTGGAGTTCACAACGTCAAAGTACGTTACGTTTGAAACGTTAACGACATCTGTCAGAACAACTCCAGTTCTGGTCGTGGTAATCGTTATGCTTCCCGTCCAGCTCTGGTTAATTCTCACAACTGGAAGCGTCCAAGAAACAACAGTCCCCTTTGCAGTTTTCGTCACGTTTCCAGTCGTTGAAAGTACTTCAACACCGGAGGGTATCACATCCGTAACGGTAACGTTTTCGGCTACTTTTGTGAAGACATCTTTTGCTATGGACTGGTATATGTTCTTCAGTTCCTGAGCGCTGGCGGCAAAGTAGAACTTACCCCCGGTGATTTCCGCTATTTGTTGTAGAAGAGTTACGTTTGCATCAGTTCCGTAACCTATCGTGTAGATTATGTAGCCCTTGCTTTTCGCTATTTCTGCTTCCTTAATGGTATCTGAAATCGCCTGTCTGACGTTGTAGTGACCAGCCAGATCTATGTTGGGGTTTCCATCGGAGAGAAGAATTATAACGTCAACTGCAGGGCTGTTTTTGCTATTGTTAAAGCTGTCGAGCTCGTTTATTGCGTAACTCAACCCTGAAGCCATTGGAGTGTAACCATCAGCAGTTATCAAATCTATGGAATTGTTCACCGAATCGGTATCGTTGGTTGGCGGGTTCACAACGTAGGTGGCGTAATAGTCGTTGAACTTTACAACACCAACGTAGTCGTACTTTCTCAGCATCCCGTTAAACGTCTTGGCAGCAATTTTTGCAGCATCTATCTTTGGTATGTACGTATTGAGGTAGTATCCCGTAGTTGTGTCTGGAGGCATACTTGGAACAACATACGCCGTATAGCCGGCTGATGGACTGGTTATGTTTATCCAGTAGTTTGAGGAGTTAATGTAATATGTGCCCGTGGAGTTATCTTTCAACCACAAATAGAGACTTGCTGGAGTTTGAACAGGTATCAGCTGTACATCGAATTCCGTTGCTTCTTCCGGAACGTTTATTCCATAACTGCTATAAGTTTTGTGTGCAACAACAGAAGTGCTGTAAACCGTGCCGTAAATTTCAAACCACCTGATAAAGTAACGTCCCGAGTAAACCTGAATACTGACGGTTTCATCGGACTTTGGGTTCAGGTCGTTTATTGCTAAATACCACGTGCCTGTGTTTGGATTGGTGATTAAGTAACCGTAACCATCCTGACTCCCATTTGACCAGACGTCTGAGGCCTGTACGAAGTAGTTTTGATCTGGAGATTTAACGTACAGGGATACTGGTCTTATACCGTAGTCCCAGTAAAAGCTGTCGAAATCGTTAGTTGTAACAAAAATCAGGTAGTCGTAATTGCTGTTGTTTATGTTTATTTTTACAATTGTCGGAGAAGAGGTAACATTTCCAGTTGTACTTGAAAGCGGTGTGACCTCGTTCATGCTTCCAGACGCATCTATTGTGTGAATGACCGTGATGTTGAGTGAAGTCTGGTTTATTCCGTTACCAAAGAGAAAGATGTTAATAGTTGAGCTCTGCCCGGGTGTGATTGTTGAAGGAACGATGTACTTGTTCACGTAGAGTTTCGGTTGTGGATTTGAGGTAACGTTAACTTCAACGCTATCCGAGCTTACGTAACCAAGGCTATCTTTAACTTCCAGCTTTACCGTGTAGTTACCCGGAGCGTTAAATTTCCAGCTCGTTATCCCGGTTTCGGGGTTTACTGGATTGTATTCTTTCCAAGAGTTTTGTGGTAAAACGGTAATAGTACCGCTACTGCTGCTTATTATCCATCTGTAGTACAGTGTTCCTTCCCCGTACGAATGCGTCATGTCAAGAGTTACGTTCTCTCCGACAGCAGCCTCAGTCGGGTAAACTATTGCCACTGCAGTGGGCAGTATATGAATTGACGAATTAAGAACTATCTCGTGAGTTAACTCGCTGCTGAAAGTCCTCCCCTTGGTTAAGAAGCCCAAAGTTGATTTACCCAGATCAACTTTCTGTGTCCACAGATTTGATTTAACCACGAGCTTACCGTTCTCCAGTTTAACGTCATAAGTTTCCCTGCCCACCGAAGCGGGCATGTAAACCCTGCTTTTAACAATCCCGTTTTTTGGTGAAACAAGAAGCATATCCGTTATCTGAGCTGAGATTTCACTTGCAACGTCCTGAAACTGATTTTTCATGGCGTTTGCAGTTGGCATTCTGGACATCAGAGTGTTCAGCTGGGGAACTATGAACGTCATGAGCAGGGCAAGTACTCCGATTATCAGGATGTATTCCACAAGTACAGACACTCCTTTTCTATCACACAGCAACCGTCTCCGTATCTTCATAATCTACACCTGAATTGAAAAATATTATTTTAACAGTATAGCAAGAGATTTGATTTGAGCTGGTATATTTTACATCGAGTATATCTATGCTCGCATAACAGCCGTGTTCAGCATAGAGCCTCTCAACCTGCTGGTCAATCTTCTGTGCGTATTCAAGAAATCCAGATGGATTTGACTTGGCGTAGTTTTTCAGGTCAACCAGCGCTATTCTTCTGAGGTTTTCTATGGGGTACTTGGGAAACATCAGCTGAGCTGTACTGCTCTCCATTCCCGCAAGTATGTTCTGAGTGTAAACAAGAGATAGCTCTGCAAGCAGGACTGATATGAACAGCGTCAGTATTATAATTATCTGACCCCTGTTATCCTTCATCAGATCCGCCATAGCGTTAACCTCACCTCCACAACGACAGGATAGTTGCCACTTTCAGGAGCTGTGCTGACGAATGGAGAACCGCTAACGAAGTCCTTGCTGTTCAGAACTATGTACCTCGAAGCTGTGACTGTGCTTGAAAATGGTTCGAAGTCCGTGAGGTTTAATCTCTCAACTTTTTTCGTAGTGTAGTTGTAGTAGTAAACAGCAAAATTAAATCCAACATCTTTCGGTAAGCACTCTCTTGTGGCGTTTACGAGGGGTGCAACGACCTCTTTAAAATCACTTGAATTCAAGTGCTCCACCACGTATTCCAGCGTATCGTTTGTGGGAGAGGACGGGTTGTCCAGTATTCTGAGCGTGTCTTTTGCGTACTGGCTGAGCTGAACATCCACAACCTGCGTGGATTGAGGTGCTATTATGAGAGTGGAGCGAAAGAGAAAGTAAGCCACTATTAGTAACAGCAGAGCTGCCGCTATGCTTTCCAACGTAAATGCCTGAGCCTTACAGTCCGATTTAATCAATTTAATGTCAGTAAACACTCTCAAAGAACCACCTCCGCACTCACCAGACACAGACGACGAGCTTGGCTACAACCCTGCCGGCAATGTACTGTCCGGCACTCGAATAAATCAGATAGCCTGCCAGATTGTGAGAGATGACAGTCAGATTAACAACCCCGGGAATTTTCTCAGATATCTGATCTGCCAAGTTGTAAACTCCCGGAGCAAGGTAACCCCCATTTGCGGGAATTCTGAGTATTTTTTGCCCGCCCCATCCATTACCCCTACTAATTTTTACGATTATCCAGCTACCTCCAGTTCCGTTACCCCAGATTCCGGTTTTTGTAACAACAAACGTGAATACACCTATGGGTGCTGTAACGTTCAGAATTTTCGTTTTATTTACTCCCGGTTTTGAAGTCGTAATGTCGTAAAAGAAAGAGGCATTATCAAAGTAAACAATTCTCTCATACCTCACAACATCTCCATATCTGGGTACAGGTTTTCCTATTGAAAGAAGGGGCTTTCCGTTGTAGTACGAATAAACAGGGTTGGATGAGTTGCTGTACGGGTACTGCAGTGATATGTTGTAGTTCTCGATTCCAAACATCTCCGCTATGCTGTCGTATCCCTTCTGTTCGTACATCTCGGAAAAGTTCAGTATTTTGGATATTAGCAGCTCCCCGGGATTATTACCGCACAAACCGGCTCTCACGGTCACATCACTGTTCTTCCAGTGGTTTTCCCAGTCAGTACCGTTATGTGTTCCGTTAGTCCAGTACCCGGGACTTTCAGCAAGCAGTGCTGCCACTCTGTAAGCTTCAGAACTAAGAGATATGTCACTTCTCTGAACAACGAAAACTGAAGGTAAGTATTGAAGTATAAATATAAACGTAATCATGAATATTGTAAGACCGACAAGCACATCTAGGCTGAGCTGACCGCTACTTTTTTTTCTCATCTTCACTATCATTATAATGCGATTGCAGCCTATAAATCGGTTTCGCTCAGCACAGATTGAATGTTTTCCAGAAATGCTTTAACTCCATTTTCTGAAGCTCGAATTTTTTCGAGCACATTTAGAAAATGCTTATAAATTATGAGATTGAAACGCAGTGCAATGAAGTACGTGGAAAAAACAGTAATTGCAGTTTCCGTTGTCATTGGACTGGGTGTTCTGGTCGCTTCAATAGTCTCGCTCTACAACGATTTTTCATCTGGAAGAGGATTCGAATACCTGATGACAGATGTCGTTTTCTTTACTTTTGGGATAGTGCTCACAGGTGGAGGTCTGAAGCTCTACAAGCAGCTTTTAAAGCTTTCTGCAATGACAGACGAGGTTTTTGACGAGCTCGTCTTTGCAAGGCTAAGACCAGTTCTTGAGGAAATTGCATACAGTACGGTTGAGCTCAGCGAAGTTAAGGCTGAACTCGAAAAACTTGCAACTAAGGTAGAGAGACTTGAAAAAACAGAAGTGGAGAGCATACCTCTCGGAAGGATTTCGTTTTACATGAAATCTATCGTTGTAAGCTTAATTTACATAGGTGCCTACCTGTTCATGCTGAACTACTACATGGGGTATTCTCCCTACCTGTTTCCTGTACTCTACATAATATGGTGGGCATACATAACCAAGGAATTCGGACTGTTCAGCAGGTTTGAGGCTTGGCTTGTCATGGGTATTCCAGTTTTAATAGTTCCGGCAATGTCCATAGTTATTCAGACGCTTTTCGGCGTTGCACCTCTAATGGGCGTAATTTTTGCAACGTCCCTTCTCTACGCATACCTGTACTACCTGTACGCTCAGGAGCTGGCAGGAAGCGAAAAGAGTGAGAAGAAAGGAAGTGAAGGTTCTGGGGGTACAGTATTGTCCAGAAATGAAGGAGACGAAATATACGTTTCAAAGTCCAAGCCAAATTTCCTGTTCAGAAAGACCAGATCGTTTATAAGTGAGGTTACCAGGTGGCTCAGGAGCTAAAAACGAGTTACTTTTTCACCATTTTCCGGTAGCTGTAGCTCTCCAGCTCCAGATATACGTAGGCACTTAGGCAGATTACGATTATGGCTATGGCGTAGCTCTTGAAGGTTTTAATGAGCTGCTGGTAAAATAGGTACTCCTCTCCGTAGGGTCCAATGCTTCTCATCTGCTTGGCGTTCAGTATGAAGTACTTACCTATTCCGGGAATCACTATTGGCCTGCCACTTACCATTACTGCCTGAGCTATAACGTCCTTTCTTGTTATGGGTATCAGATCCGGACCAGAAGCGTCTCCTCCAGTGTATATTTTATTTCCGACTATCTTCAGCACTCTGTGAGAAACGGGCAAACCAACGTCAGGTCTCCTGAACATTATTATGTCTCCCGGTTTTGGATTGACGTATATCGCCTGAGCGAGATACATATCCCCTCTCTGGAAAGTCGGGTACATGCTGTCCGAAACCACCACAGCAAAGAACAACTTGTGCGATAGAGTTAGATAGAGCAGAATGCAGAAAATGGTAAGAGTTGTGGCAATTCTGCCGTACGGTGGATTTTCGTGCTTTAAAACCTGAATTGAAAAGTTAACGAAGTCCTTTCTCTTCTTACCAAAACTGAACAGCCTCACCCTTTCAAAAAGAGGGATTCTGCATCCCATCTTGTAAAGTGTTAAAATTAGGGACATTCCTGCCAGCAGCGTAAGTCCAAAAGCTTCCGATGCCAACATTTCAAGTTCGAACTCCATGCGACTAACCCCATGAAAGCATTTTTACGTATATTGCAAGGAACGATATAAACATGAAGAACGCCACTGCTATTGCAAGCTCCAGAACCATTTTCAGGTACTTCTTCGTGTCCATGTAGTATTCCACCGGATAAGTTCCTCCAACCCAGAAAAGCTTTTTGTAAGCGAGGTCAGTTGGATTCAGCTCCCAGTCTATGTAGCCCTTTTCCACGAGTCTCTCGATGATGACATTTAGAACTATTTCCGTTATTCCGCATCCTGAAGTAATTTTACTACTCTTTTTCTCTCCCATGAGTATTCTTTCAAGCACGCATTCTTCCAGATCTGACAGTTCGGGTAAACTTTCAACATCCATTATACCACCAATCGATTTCCTGATCATCCCGTTAATCTCTAAGAAGTATCCTTGCTATGACGAGCACTGCCAGTACTGCTGCTGAAATTGCGACCACTGCCGCTCCCGCTCTGTGCGATGGGGGTTTTTTGACCGGAGTTGGTGCTGCAACCTGACCGCTTGGTGACTTGACGAAAAAGATCTGCATTAAACTCGTTCCCGGAACGGTAACTCTGTAGCTGCCCGGTTTCTGAGGAATGTACTGGAATGTTATGGTCTTGTACTGTCCCGTTTCGAGAAATACCTTTTTGTCGAACACAGTCTTTCCGTTTATGTTAACCTTAATCTCCTCCCCACCGCTCCTTCCAACGTTTCTGATCTTAAGCGTTACGTTCACGGGAGTGCTGACGTTAACGAGAGGAGGCATGCCTGTGCCGGGTGGACCTTCAACTCTGAGCGAAAGGAACTCAAACTTTGTTGGCATCTGCGTTACTGTGGAAATCTTCACGACAAAACCTTTGTCGATCCTCAGGTTGTAGTAGGAATTGTATATACCGGAATTCGAGCCTATTCTCCACCCGCCGATTGTTAGAAGCATGTTTGCGAGCTCGTCTTTGTACGAACTCCAGTAGTTCGGGTTATCGCATATAAGTGTACCGTTATTCCTGAAGAAGTACTTTAAAAAAGTAACTTTAAAATCAGGATG
This sequence comes from Archaeoglobaceae archaeon, assembly GCA_015520485.1. Classification (GTDB taxonomy): domain Archaea; phylum Halobacteriota; class Archaeoglobi; order Archaeoglobales; family Archaeoglobaceae; genus WAPX01. Next base: position 76,525 of record WAPX01000053.1, on the reverse strand, counting down.
ACTTCCAACGTAGAACAGTACTTTAACATCTTTCAGGTGTAACGCATCTCTAACTCCAACGTAATTTAGTGGAGCGTGACTTTCCCTTTTTACTATGTCCAGTAACTGCGGGAGTATTATTTCAGCTCTTTTATCGCTCCCTCTGAGCAAAGCTACGTTAACGACACCGCTGTAGTGGTTGGTTCTGTAAACGTATGCAAGCATGTTCGTAATCATGATTACGGCATCGTCTCTGTTTATGCTGGATACGTTCAGGTTGCTGAGAGCCCTGCTGAGACTTATGTTGTTTTCCGAGCTTATTCCGCAGCTACCAAGGATGTAGTTGTTTGGAGAATATATGACTGTTCCATTGAGAACCTGTCCGGTAACAATACTTTTATCGTAAATCAAAGGCGAAATAACGATGGGCAGGGTTAGCATGTAGCCTGCGTGTTCAGCTTCAACCCTTATAAAGTGCGTTCCACCTTTGAGAGGTGGGATCGTTAGGGCTACATTCCTTGCATCTCTCGGCGGAATTGTAACTTCCTTTGAATCCACAACCCTGCCGTCGACCAGAACCCTAACTGTTGTTCTGGCGTTTACATCTGCAGGGTTGAGAACGGAAACTTCAAGCGTGTTGGAAACGCCGACTGGCAGAGTTTTTGCCTCTAACTTCGGGTTGAAGATGTAGAACTTTTCCGGCAGAGTTTCGCTCACGTAGAACGTCAGTTCTTTTTTGGCGTAAGGAGCATTTTTTCTTGAAATCGTGGATATGGAAGGAGAAGCATTGCCGGAGTACAGGATTTTGTTGTACAGGTTGTTGTAACTTACCTGGGTTGGGAGAGTGTTGAGGATGTCGAATGCGTAAGCGTCAACAGTGTATTTCCCGCATATCCAGTCGTCTGGGATGCTGATGTCTATAACTCTGTATATTTTGTCTTTATAACTTAAAGTAGTTACGCTTTCCACATTACCGTAAACAACGTAACCATTTGGGTCTTTTATGATTATGACGAAGTCAACGGCAGCAGCCCTGTTTACGTTCACGTTATCAACCGCCAAGTACAGTTTCATCGTGTCTCCGGGCTTGAATACGTTGCAGTATCGTGGAATGTAATGCCCGTAGCTGTAAACTTCAGTAACTATTGCAGCATGAAAATCGGCCGGTGAGAAACCGAGACAGGGTTGTGATGAAAGTATGAGAACAAATATAATCGTGAAAATCAATACTGCACCTTTCTTACCTGAGTTTGAGAGTGCAGCCATATCGGGCGAATTAATGAAAAGAGATAAATAGTTTATCATTTTTCAAGAGATCGAGGATAAATCAAAGAAGCTGACAATGCCGTAAAATTCTGAGGCTGTTAAAAAAACTGAAAGCATAAAAGCACGATTGCAATAGAGCTGCAAAGGTGCAGCTTATGCCAGTTGTTGGTATATGTTCCGGAAAGGGGGGTGTTGGAAAAACCACGGTATCTGCCAACCTTTCTGCCGTGTTAACGAATTTTGGAAGTGTTGCTGTCGTGGATGGTGATGTCGTTCTCCCGAACCTGCACGCCATTTTTGGATTTGAACCAAATGTAACTCTTATTGACGTTATTTCAGGAAAAGCCAGAATTGAAGATGCTCTGTACAGAATCAGAGTAGGAGATATTTCCTTAGACGTCATGCCCTCGTCTCAAACTCCTTCTGAGGTAAAGAACATTCAGGCGTTTACAAACATACTCGAAGAGCTTGGAGAGGCTTATGATTTCGTTGTTGTTGATGTAGCTGCCGGACTGAGCAAATACGCTCTCGTACCCATGATGGGGTGTGAAAAGATCTACATAGTTCTCAATCCGGAAGAGACATCGATAATGGATGCATGGAGAGTGAGAAAGGTCATAGATCAGATGGACGTCGATTTTGAAGGTGTAATAGTGAACAGGTATAAGGGCGAAAAGTGGGCTGTTGCCATGGCTGAAAAGAGAGTTGGCAGAATCGCAGGCATAATCAGGGAGTCAAAGGCAATTAAGAGAGGATGGGAAAAAAGTTATGTAGTTACAGCTGTAAAACCGGAGGCAAAGGTGTCAGAGGAGTTTTACCTGCTTGCAAGAAGGGTTGCCGGGGAGAACGTTTATCCCAGACCATACGGAAAGCTGAAGTACATACTCAGGCTATGAGGGGGTGGAGCATGAGCGACGTAATCGATGCTCTGATGGACGACGATACGTATATGGAGACTGAGAAAATTGAGAAAACTGAAAAAAGTGAAAAGAGAAAACAAAAAACTGAAAAAGCCAGATTCAGAGTGGCAGGGCAGATTTCAGACGTCGAGCTTAATGTGCTCAGGTGTCTGAAAGAGACAAAAAACGTCAGAGCTGTATCCAGAATGACCGGGTATCCGGAGATAGTCGTCAGCAAGGCGATAGAGAGACTCATAGAAAAAGGTTACATAGACTGCGAGCTGAACGTAATCAGAGAAGTTCCCAGACGCAGAGCGAAACCGTACTCGAGAGGGAAGCTCATTGTTATAGACATTGCCATAGCAGTAGCAGCCCTAATACTAATAATAGCTCTCGCTTACTATTTCATGAGGTAAAAACATCACAGGGAATCGAGAAACGCTTTTAAATCGTTCAAATCTGGAAAATTTCTCGCTCCGTAGTACTGTATGTTATGTGCAGCCACGAAATTTCCAGCTTTCATGCAGATTTCCAGGCTGTATCCCTTTAACCATGCATGCAGAAAGCCGGCGTTGAAAGCGTCTCCAGCTCCCGTTGTGTCGATAACTTTAACGTCAAAAGCCGGTATCTTCAGCTCCGTTTTTCCATCAGTTGCGTAGCATCCCTTGCTCCCGAGTTTTACAACCACGACCCCATTTTTCATCCTGCTAAATATTTTCTCCGCACCTCTCCTGTAATCGAGACCAGTTATCTTCTCAACTTCTCTGGCGTTTGGCAGGAATACCGAGCACTTCTCTATCAGCCTCCACACGTCACTTCTTTCAGCGTATATCATTCCAGGGTCGAAGCTGACGACATCGAACACGCTGGCGGCTTTTAGCTGAGCAAGAAAAGGAGCATCACTTGTTCTGCATACGAAAGACGTGAGATGAAGGATCTTCCCCTTAACTTTGGGGAAAGAGTTTATCTCGTCATTAACTCCCGGATCCACGAGAATTGCCCTGTCACCGGCGGTGTTTACGAGGACGATTGCCTTCCCGCTTCTCTTGCCTTCAGTCAGAAACGGTACAACGCCAAACCTCCTGAGTTCACTGACGAGCATTTCTCCGTATTCGTCCTTTCCAACTCCACCGACGAATGCAACCCTGTTTCCAAAACTCGCAAGAGCAGAAGCGGTGTTTGCTGCTGAACCTCCAGAGGATACCTTCACATCCAGAACGTAAGTTTCATCGTCTTTTTGCGGTATTTTATCGACAATGAAGATTACATCAGCATTCAGAGCTCCAAAACATACAGCATCGTAGCTATCCGAGCTTTCCGGCATCTCCTCTCACCTTTTTTCTCTGGTTCTCCGATTTTCTGATCACATCCTCGAACTCCTCTTCACTCAGCTCCGGAAGCCAGTAGAATCCATCGCTCCCGCACATCTCTTTTACGCCTTCAACTCCCTCCAGAGCGTAAACGTACACAGAAGCAGCGGTGGCGAGAGCCGTGTCGGAAACAACTGCAAGGTTTGCCTTTTCGAGTGCGTACCTGTTTCCGTTGAAAGAGATGGCGAGACCTTTCCTTGCCGTCAGCTCGAGCATGTATATGTCTGAAATGCTGTCACCTATGCTGATGTCGGCGTTTTCAGCTGCAGCAACTTCCATTTTTCTCCTGCCACCCATGACCTTTACTTCTTCCATTATTTTTTTCGATGTCTTGAAACTTTGCAGTTCTTCCCAGAAAAACCTGTCAAGCCAGTCGAAGTCCGCTTTAAGAACTTTTTCAACTGAATCGAGTATAAACTTTCTTTCCTCAGTATCCATTCTGTACCTTTCAGGTATGAACTTGGTTCCGGTAAACCTCACTCCGAGCTTTCCACAGCTGACTTCCAGAAACTGTTCGTAAGAGGTCGAAGCCACGGTAAGGCTGAACCTGCGCAGCGCTTTGAGTGAGGCGAAAGCGTCTTTCACGTAAACTGGCTTTGATTTCATTTTAAGCCATGCCGAATTAACGCCCTTCGCGACGAGGAAGGGTGCTATTAACCTAAGTGTGTCTCCGGGATTGTAGTCCGGTTTTTTTACCTCGTAGGCGAGGTAATCGTCATAACTGCTCAGTTTTTCAAAAAAAAGTGGAGGAAAAAGTTCCCTGCATATCTCGTAAGCGAAATCGTTCAGAACCCACGGGCCTTCCCAGTCCGTTACTATGCTCAGCATGAAATCACCCCGATTACTTTCGTTTTTGCTTTTTACCTGTCGCTTTTGCGTCGCTTTATTTAAATTCCTCTTGGATTTCTCAAATTAATTCAGGTTAATTCAAACCTTACAGAGCGACGCTGACCTTGGTTGTTCCGACCTTTCTGAGGTGTTCCTCTCCGCTGACGAAGAACACCGAGATTATTAGGCTGAGCACTATAATCGGTATTGCTGAGATAAAGACAGCATGCAGTCCTTTGAGGAAGGCATCGACTATCTCGAGAAGCGGTAGCGGGTTACCCTTTACTGCGAGGAGGCCGAGAAGCTTTATCTCCTGTGGACTTGGAATTCTGTTTCCAGCGTTAACTATCAGTTCGTTCATCTTCCCTGTAAGCACAGCACCTCCAAAGCTTATTCCTATGCTTCTTGCGAGAGAGTTTGAGGTCTGAATGGTTCCGCTCGCCATACCGGCTTTCTCTTTTGGTACGGCACTCATCATCACGTTCATGGCTGCTGGCATTATCATCCCTATACCCGAACCGAGAGCGAGGAAGGGTAAGACGAGGCTGTAAAAGTCGTTGTTTACACCGATATTTGACAGCATTACAAGTCCGGATATGAAGACAAATGGGGATGCACACATCATAATCTGTGGATTTATCCTGTCACTTAACTTACCAGTTATGGGTGCTACTACGAGGTTTACGCTCGACATCGGAAGCATCCACAGTCCTGCACTTTCTGCTGTAAGACGGAGAACGTCCTGAAGATAGTATGGAATCAGAAATATGGCTGCCGCCATTCCCCACGACATGAAGAAAAGGGCTGTCATTGGAGCAGTGAAGTTCCTTATTTTGAACAGACTTAAGTCAAGGACGGGATAATCGTAGTTCAGCTCCCGCATTATGAATGCCGTGAGCCAGGCGAAGGAGATTATAAAGCTCCATATCGTCTTTCTGTTCCACCAGCCCCAGTCCTGCCCTTTAATTACAGCCAATGTGAAAAAGCCCAGTCCCACTGCGAGGAGGAGGACTCCTATGTAGTCCAAGGGTTCCTTCGAAACGTTTCCAAGTGGAGGGAATAGCAGAAACGCCGTTAAAACACCAAAGAGTCCCACGGGAACGTTTATGTAGAACACCCAGTGCCAGCTCAGGTTGGTTGTGAGCCAGCCACCGATTACCGGGCCTAAAGCAAAAGAGGCTGCAATGAGTATTGACTCCACACCCATTGCGGCTCCTCTCTTACCGGGAGGAAATAGCTCTGTCACGAGTGCGAGGCCGTTACCCATTATGATTGCTCCACCCACTGCTTGTATAACTCTGAAAAGTATGAACACGCTGATACACCATGATTTTGCAGAGAGGTAGCTTCCTGTAAGAAATATCGCCATTCCAGCAGCGTAAAACAGGTCTCTTCTGGTGGCATCACCTATTTTTCCGAATATGGTCTGCAAAACAACAAGCGTAATCAGGTACGCGTTGAGCAGCCACTGCACTTCAGATGCCGTTGCCTGAAAGTCCTGTGTTATCTTCGGCAATGCAACCATGAGGATGCTCATGTCGAGAACGACCATGAAAGTTCCAACTATTACGGGTATCAGCGATAACCAGGGACTCACTTCTCCAACTCTCGTTTTAACCTTTGGTAACTCCTCTGAAGTGTTATCGTTCTGGTTCATAGATTATCACCTGAAAAATAAAAAATTAATTGTAAAAATTTATTCACGTTTTGTTCCTGCGTTTTCTCGCGTATCTAACCGCTATTGCTATACCAATCAGCGTGAATACGAGAGCAGAAGCTGTTAAAGGCGTTAGTAGTGGCTTGTTCTTAACTTCCACGGACACTGTTATCGAGTTGGACACATGTTTGTAGCCGTTACTGTCGTAGTACAGTATTCTCACGTTAGCCGGATAACTGCCAGCTCCTGCGTGTTTGTCCACCTTTATTCTGAACGACGCAGTCGCGCTCTGATTGGGCTTGAGCGTTCCAACGAAGTACATTCCGGGCGTAGATACGCCAATCATGCTGCTTATTTCGCTCTCTCCTGCTATCGATAGTGGTGGAGATATGCCCAGTTCAACCACGGCGTTGTAAACAGGAGTATTTCCGGCGTTGACTACAGTCACCTTCACAGTTCCGGTCTCGTCAGGATACAGACCTATGCTTTCAACTTTAACGACTCTGAATAGAACCATCTTTGACTCCACGAATACTGGCACTTTGAGAACTGAGACGAGGTTCGTTGCATTTCCTTCGTCGTACCTTCCAATCAGGTACATGCAGTGGTACCCGTCAGCAGCCTGAGATGAAACGTAAACCCTGAACTTCAGAGTTGAGTTAGAACTGAAAGCGTAGCTCGTCAGACTTACTGGCTTTATTGACGGGTCGGGAGAAAGCAGGTAGAAGTTTGCGTTGCTGACGTTTCCAGAAACCGTTACGTCGACTTCTCCCGTGTTTCCCACGTAAAGGTTCTTGGTTTCTATCTCAACAACTTTGAAAGCTGGAGAGGTTATTCTCACAGCAACTGGATACTTCTTGCTCACAACGCTGTCTCCCTCTGCGTTCTTGTAGGATATTACGACGTAAGCCTTGTACGTACCCTCGGGTGCGAGAGAGCGAACGTAGATTAACGCTTTTTTAGTCTGACCCGGTTTCAGCGTTCCGAGATACGGATTGTTTACTGCGGTGAGCATAGGGTTCGTGAAAATAACGTTGACCGTTACATCTTTGGCAAGCGATGAGCAGTCCTTAACTTCAAGAGTCATGTAGCCTATGGAAGGTACTGTGTTTGATGCAGTGGACTGCGTGCTGGCGCCCGACAGAGCTGACGGAAGAGGCGATGACATCGATGGAAGATGCGTTGAAGTTGGAGACATCACGGAAGGCGTTGATTGTGCTTGTTGAAGAGTTTGAGGCTGCGATAAACCTGTGGTAGGTGGAAGAGGCACGTATCTGGGAACTCTCGAGTTCAGAACGCTAACCTCAAACACATCTCTGCTCAGAACTCTGATTCCAACTTCCTTGGGTATCATGACTGGCTTTCCACCGGGAGTCGTGAAAACCACGAGAACTCTAAGCGGGTAGGTCTGATTTACCGCTGAACTTGAGACGAAGAGCTTTATGCTTGCGTACTTCGTTTGACCCGGACTCAGCTTTCCCAGAAACGCTGTGGCCGCTCCGACGTTGGGCATGAAGGGCGGTGTTGTGTTAACAGCAACGCTCACGTTGTCCATCGTGTATCTGCCAGTGTTGATTACCGCAATTTTTACAGTACCCTCGGCCCCTGCGTAGAGAGCAGAATTTGACTTCAGGCTTACATCGAAATCCTTTCTCGCTATGCTTATCTTAGCGTAAACCGTATCCACCTGGTCATCAAGGTACGTGAGAGAGAAGCCCTGTGATGTTGGAGTTGCCACTATTTGCGTGTATTTCAGAGTAACTGGTATGCTGTACGTACCCGGCTTTGCGTTATCGGGAACCTTAACGATAAAAACAGCCTTTCCGGGCATTCCCTGCGGAATCGTTCCAACGAACTGATAGTGTGCGTTCTCAACCGTAAACGGCAGGTCTCCGCTTAAATTTGCTCTAACGTTGTAAACAGTTGTTATCATCTTAAGCAGTTCTGAAGTGTTTGCGTTTACAACAAATCCACTGGCTTTGGCGTCGTTGTCTATTAGAATCGTCAGCTTTGCGAGCTCTCCCGGGTGCAGAGTGTCTGGAACACACGTTGCGTGGAAGTTCATTTCAGCTGAGATAGCTGAGACAGGCTGCAAAGCCACAAGCACAAACAGAACTGCCGTTACAATCATTAATTTTTTCATTTTTACATCACCTTAACTATTAATTTTATTTACTTCATTTTTATTTTCATTGTACTTATCTAAAAACTCCTGAATCTTTTCCATTGCTTCGCGTATTACTCTTTCAACGAACTCGCGGTCGACCTTCGCTGCCTGAACTAAGAGTTCGAGAAAAGGGATCCAGTTTCTGAGCTTATACAGTTTAAACCAGTTCATTCTCTTCTCACTTATAAATAAGTTTATGTATTCTGCCTCCTCTTCGTTTATAACGCCTGCAAGCCTCAGTATTTCGACCTTGCTGAATATCGCCTCTTTTTCGGTCTGGTATATCTTTTCCAGGAGTTCCTTACCTTTTGAAGAGAGCGAGTACAGCTTTTTGTTTCCCTCATTTCTGCAGTTAAGTACACCTGAACTGGCCATTTCCTTGAGTATTGGATACACAGATCCCGGGGAGGGCTTTTTTGTTACCTTGTTGCTTATTTTCTGTATGAGTTCGTAACCGGTAGCTTCACCACTTTCAAGCTCGTTGAGTATCAGCAGTTTCAGCAATCCCCTAAATTCCTGACCTTTTTTTACTGACATTTTAACCACCGGTTGCTTAAATCTGTTTACGAAAGCACACTGTATAAAACTATATCGGTTATCGAATATTCGGAGGTCGTAAAAGCTGTTTCTCGCTTAATCAGAATCAATAAAAACAGGCTTAAATGACAGCATTAAAAATCGTGCGGAGCTTTGAGTATGAAATCGATAAACTTCGACGAGGAGTACGTGGATCTGATACTCTCCGGAAGGAAAAAAAGTACGATAAGAAAGGGTATAAAGAGCTGTGAGGCGGGAAAGGTCGTCTATCTCACCACTTCCTCCAGACCATTTGCCAAAGCAAGAATAACGAAGGCAGTCGTAAAGAGAGTCAGGGAGCTCAGCGATGAGGATGCGAGGAAGGATGGGTTTAACAGCAGGGAGGAGCTGCTGGAAACCTTGAAAAGGATATACGGAAGAATAAGGGATTCCGATTTGATAACGGTGATATACTTTGAGCTTGTTTAATATTTAGATAATAATTTTAGATTTAGAGTTTTAACAAAAAATGGAAATAAACCAGAGCGGGACTGTCAAGATAAACACTTCCAGTAATTATAGTATTCTAAACTTAATTTCTCAAACGCTGGAAAAAGTAGGATTTAGAGTTTATTACTTTCACCTACCTATTGTTAGAAAGTCTGGTAGAACAACAATAAAACTTCATAACTGTCTTAGGCCTAGGATTCTAGGAAAATGTATTTACACTCTTGCTCCTTTGGGCCCATATAAGAGATAAAAATAATCACTTAATATTGTTTGCTAAGAAAAAATAGTTATAGGTGATTGCTAGTTTTTCTTTTGAAGAAGGTGAAACAATTGTGTTTCCAACATTATATGAATGCATTTACCGGATCTGCGTTGGAAAGGATTTAATAGAGTACGGTAAGAACAAACGATCCTTACAAGCCTTAGCAGTACTGCATAGAATTGAGGAATGCAGAAGTAAGGTTCATAGCTTGATAAAATGATGGAATCAATAAACCTTGTAGCACAAATTGCTAAGTTAATAGAATTGGATTCTTTACCTTTGAGAGAGATAGTTAAATGCATTAAAGAGCTCAGCCAATCTCTAAATAGGTTAAAGACAATAAAGGACCCGGAGAAATTACAAGAGAATACCTACGAACTGTATTCAAAAGTAGTATTTGAAATAGAGCGAGCGATAGTCAAGGCTCTTATTGAGAAGGGTTTAAAAAAGAAAGATATAACAAAACTATTCTCCAATTTTAGTTCAATAAGCTATCTTTAATCTCCTTTAGTGTGCATCTTGAAATCTCCAGTTCGTGTCCTTGCCGTGCCATAGAAACTCATGAACTTCCCATAGGTCTCTAAAGTTGAAAATGTTCCTGATCGCCTTGCATATCTCGTTTAGCTTTAAAGAATCTTCAATATTACCAGCATCTTTGACTTTTTCTGGCATATCTATTTCCAGATACTCCACTACTTGCTTTATCATTGGGTCTTTTAAGGCCTCTACCAAGTTATCATGGTAGCAGATATAATTTCCATCAAATAACGCAACAAGTTCAGTTGCAACGAAGGGGCCAACGGAGTGTAATTCCATCAATTTCTTTATCCGCTCTTCAGCTGACGTCTCTGAGAAGTGTAAATTCACCAAGGCCAGAGCAAGCTTGGTAGAATCATTATTTTCAACAATCTCTTTAGGAATTGGGCCGCACCCTTGCCATTGAACGCTCTTGAAAGAAGTTCCTAAGCTCTTCTTTAAATCGGTCTCCATCGAGTCCAGAAAAGTCCTCTATCAACTTCTCCACAAATTCTTTTACCTTCCTAGATCTGACACGATCCCCATTCAGCATCTGCATAGTATCTGGAGCTTTTGAATCTCCTAACTGCTTCCCAAATTTTCTCTAAACTCATAGTATTTTGTAATGATCGCTCTGTTGAAAAAAATTACGATAACAAATGACAAGGTAAATTTGTGAAGGTAACTCAGAGTCTTAAAGCGACCGAGAAAGAGGAAGAGAAGGCTTATTGCAATAGATGAAACAAAGATAAAAACTTGAGAAGAAACAGATCTTTGTATGGGCTGCTGTAGATTGATTCGAAGGAATGCTGTATGGCTTCTGAAGGTAGAGGAAGCTTTGAAGCTTACGTTTTCCTTAAAGAGATCCTTAAACACTGCGAAAATAAGCCAGAAATCGTCGTTGATAGAGGATCCTGCACAGAGGCTTTACAGAGGCTTGGTTTAGAATACAGACACGAAACCTCGAGAGAAATGCCGCAGAAGGATTCTTTTCTGGGTTTAAGGAGAGAACGAAGAGGTTCAGAGCTGGTTGGAGAGTTTCATGGCTCACTGTAATTGCTGGAGGTGTTAACTTGACACAGCCTTTTGATGCGTCACAATTTCCGATTTTTGAGTTACTGAAGGATTCTTGTTGGTAATTTAATTATCTCTGTTTTAATGAATTCCGAAGCGGCACTATAGGAGTCTGAGATTTATTAAATAAGGAACGGCACACAAGCACAAGGTGCAATATCGAGACCGTTCAGCCTCAGCAGTTCAAAAGTATTTTATATTAGACAGGCTATCAAGTAGCATGGTGTTAAAAAAGTTGAAACAGGAAGCTGAAATCGCGCTGAGGCATTTGGAGGTTTTGCAGACGGTAATGGAGAATCAGCCAATAGGTATATTCAAGCTATCCGAGATAATGAACATGCCAAGGCACAAAATAAGGTACTCTTTAAGGGTGCTCGAGCAGTCCGGCATAATAGAGCCCACGCAGTACGGGGCAATAATAAGGGAGGATGTGGACGGTGTTATAAAGTCGTTAAAAAGCGAGATAGAGGAGATAAAGAGCTTCGTTAACCAGATGGACAGAATTGTTGAAAAAATTTAAAGATGAACCGGCAGCTACTGCTGATATTCAAAACTTTCTCCCGGCTTCAGCACAACGACCTTAACTTCCGGACAGCATTCCTCAACGAGTCTCGAGAATTCTTCAGGGCTTCCAGATATTACAGGAAATGTTCCGTAATGCATTGGAATTACCACTTTCGGTTTTATCAGCTCCACTGCTTTTGCAGCCTCTTTTGGACCCATTGTGTACCAGTCTCCTACTGGGAGAAGAGCCACATCTGGCTCGTAAAGCTCGCCTATGAGCTTCATGTCGTAAAAAACTCCGGTGTCTCCGGCGTGATAGATCTTTACACCATCCAGCCCAACCACAAAACCCGCAGCACATCCGGCACTGATTATTTTTCCTCCAGCTTCCACGTCTGCAGAGTGCAGTGCTGGGGTCATCGTAAAAGCTACGTCATTCACAACAGCGGTACCGCCGATGTTCATTCCAACACTTTCAGCGCCAGCATCTGCCAGTATCCTCGACAGCTCGTGGATGCACACAACCGGACAGTTGTTTGCCTTGGCTATTTCCACAGTATCTCCAACGTGGTCTCCGTGCCCATGAGTCACTGCTATCACGTCCGGTTTCAGGTCCTGAGGTTTTACGGGAGATGCTGGATTTCCCGTTATAAATGGGTCGATGAGTACAGTCTTGCTACCCTCTATCAAAAAAGCCGCATGCCCGAGCCACGTTATTTTAACCATGGTCATCACCAGATTGCGTTACACCTGAAAGTTAGTTAAGCTTTTGTTTTATGTTGTTTGAAATCTAAATTTTAGTAAATGTTTATACCTAATATAAACTGCACAGAACCTGAATTCCGAAAACGTGAACTTCCGTAAGGCACAAACAGCTGGCAAACAGTTAAATACAACTCTGCTAACCTGAAAAACAGTTAATTGGGGTAAGTTAAGGTCAAAAGCTGGGAGGTGTTCCAACGAACTCCAGCGACGACTGGGATATACCTGTTAAGGTAAAGCGAAAAAGGGCTTTCAGGTACAGCTCTCCGTATCCCCCTCCGAGAAGAGGACTGGCTGCTTACGGGTACAACAACATAATAATAGGCATATGCACGGTTGTATTTTTCCTCGAGCTCGTTTTTCCACAGATAATTAATTACTTCGCGCTCTGGCCTACCAGAGTTGCCTACATGCCGTGGCAGCTTGTAACGGCAATATTTCTCCACGGTGGTTTTGGACACTACCTTGTTAACATGATCGTTCTCTTTTTCTTCGGAGGAGAGCTTGAGAGAAGAGTTGGCAGTGGAAAATACCTGGAAATATTTCTTGTTTCCGGAATAGCTGGTAACCTCGGATATCTGGCGTTTTGTTACGCAACTCACAGTTTTTACCCCGCACTCGGAGCGAGTGGAGCCATTTACGGGGTTATGGCCGCTCTTGCAATAATTGCACCCGAAATAAAAGTTCTGCTGTTCTTTTTCATTCCTCTGAGTATAAGGGTTGCACTCCTGCTGTTCATTCTCTACAACCTTCTGTCAATGCCTTTCAGCTCCGCTACCGGAATAGCGTATTCCGCACACCTCGCCGGAATACTCACAGGTCTTTACTACGGCTACAGGATAGGAAGAAGACCTTACTGGATTTTTACCTTTTAGTTTCTGAGTATTTTAAACAACTTAAGCAATTGATGAACTGGCAAACTATCGAAATTAAAATCAAAAAATTGCAACTCACTTTTTAAGCATCCTGTATATCCTGCCCTGAATGCCGTGAAAGACTGAGAAGCCCTCAGCGTACTTCTGGTCTATACCAAACTTGTCGAAGGAGACGAGCTCCTCCCTGTACAGCGAATACGGAGAATCCCTTGCAACCGGCATGACGCTTCCCTTCAAAAGCCTGAGCTTTACCCAGCCCGTCACTCTCTCCTGGGTTTTATCGATGAACGCGTTCAGAGAGTCGAACAGAGGATCGTTTGTTAAACCGTAGTAAACGAGCTCAGCCCATTCCTCCTCCACGAATTTCTTGAACTTCAGTTCCCTGCGGGAGAGTACGAGCCTCTCTAAATCTCTGTGAGCCGTTATGAGGACAGTGGCAGCGGGATGTTCGTAGTTCTCTCTCGCCTTAAACCCGAGAACCCTGTCCTCAATCATGTCAGTTCTTCCAATTCCGTACTTTCCCGCAAGTCTGTTGAGTCTGTCTATCAGCTCAAGGCCATCGAGCTCTTCTCCGTTCAGGCTGACAGGAACCCCTTTCTCAAACCCTATTTCCACGATCTCCTGCCCGTCCGAAACTTCATCTGAGATAGAAGTCCACTCGAATACGTCCTCTGGCGGAATGTATGATGGGTCTTCAAGCCTGCCTCCCTCTATACTTCTGCTCCACAGGTTTTCGTCTATGCTGTAGGGTTTCTCCTTTGTTACGGGGACTTCTATTCCGTGTTTCTGAGCGTAGTCGATTTCCCACTCCCTTGTCAGGTTCATTTCCCTCATCGGAGCTATTACTTTAAAGCCGTACTGTCTGAAAACGTTCTCAAACCTGAGCTGGTCGTTACCCTTTCCCGTACATCCATGTGCTATAACCTCTGCGTTTTCTTTTCTCGCTATATCGACTATTTTCTCGGCGATTACGGGTCTTGCAAGGGCTGTACCGAGAACGTAACCCTCGTAATTTCCATTCGCTTTTATTAGCTGAAAAAGGGCTTTAACGTAATCTTCTCTGGCGTCCACCGTATAGTGCCTGTCGGCATATTTTTTCCCTCTCTTTTCCGCCAGTTCAATATCGCTTCTCGGCTGACCTATGTCAACGGTAACTGTAATTACCTCTTCAAAACCGTATTTTTCTCTGAGTAAAGGAATGCACACAGTTGTGTCCAGACCTCCGGAATACGAGAGCACGACCTTACTCATGACCATAGTTCCGATTTTCGATTAAAAAACTATCGACCGACAATTTAATTTAGTTTTGCAGAAAGAGTAAATTGGACGATGATGAAAGGACCCCTCTGAGCTTTAACGCTGTGATGAGGGTATTGAGTTCTGAGTCATTCCGGGTTTTCACTCCACTATTTCCTCGAGCTCGTCCGGGGCGTTTGCAAAAGCCTTCAGACACTCGAACTCCATAAAGTGCAGTGTTCTGGCGAGGATTATAAGTGAGTGCAGACCCTCGCTTTCAAAGCTCCTGAGCCTGTCAAGCCTGTCACACATCATTTCGTTTTTCCCGCCCACATCAGCGATGGCAACGCCAAACCAGTTCTCCATTCCCGCCTGAAACAGCAGGTCAACAGCTTCGCCAACCCGCATGGGTCTGGGATTTAAATCCAGGAGGAGCAGTGTGTGGGCGTTTATACCCCAGTTTCGCCTGACAACGTCAACCGGATACGTGGAAACTCTCGAGCCGGCAGGATAGCTGACAGTCGCAGTCTTTCCAAACCTATAAAACTGCAACCCCGTAATGCAGACAGCAGAAGAAATACTCGACCCGTGCACGACCTCAGTTTCAACTCCAGCCTTTTCAGCTTCGAGCCTCAGAGCGGAGTGGGTTGTTGCCACCATCGGATCTCCCGGCACGAGAATCACCACTTTTTTCCTTCTCGCCTCCTCTATTATTTTGCGGGAGTTCTCCTCCAGATCGCTTCTTTCGAGGACCTTTACCTTCCTTCCCACGACCCCTTCGATCTCTCGCAGGCTTGAAGCGGGAATGGACGTGTACATTTCGACGTAAACAGAGTCTGCCTCAGCAACCACCTCTAAAGCTTTCAGCGACATGTCTTTTGCGTCGTGAACTCCGGTTCCTGCAAGAACCAGCATGTTCTCAGCCTTTGTTTTTTTTACTTATTTTCTTTTGCAAGTATCGATTATCCGTGGATTTCAGCAACTTTTACTGTCTTCTTTTCCACTTCCATTTCCTGCTTTATTTTATTCCTGTAAACGAGTTTAGTTATTGCCAGACTGATGCCAAAGAAGGTTACCATCGGTCCTGCAACCATTAGCTGCGTTAAAACATCCGGTGGAGTTATTATAGCAGCAATTGTGAATATCGCAACGACTACATGCCTCCAGTAGTACTTTACTGTTGAATACTTTACAATTCCGTTTCCGACGAGCAAAATCATAACCAATGGCATCTGAAAAACAAGCCCGAAAACGAGCAGCATTTTCACGACGAACATAATAAAGTCAGATATCGTGTAGTAGGAGAGAACACCCTCGCTCTGAGCCATGTTGAAAAGGAACTTCATGAAAATTGGCAGCATGATTACGTATCCGTAAGCGACTCCGGCAATGAAGAGCAACACTGATGCTATGCCGTACTTTACAGATTGTCCTTTTGTAAACTCAAAATTTTTCAGTATGTCCGTTCTATCTTTAAGCGTTCTGTAAGCTATGTAAAGAACGTAAGGTATAGCCGCAACTACGCCGAGTGCGAGGGATATCTTCATCTTGAGCATAAAACCTTCAAGAGGAGTTCTGTATATCAGTTCAGCTCCTTTTGGTAGTAAATCGTGTTTTATCTTTAACACCAGTGGATCTGCAATAAAAGCAAAGCTGATAAACCACACTACCAGGATTATAGCAAAAACTTTCAGTAGCTTTTTCCTTATCATCACGAGAATTTCTGCAAGCTCCGTAAGAGTAAACTCCTCGCTCACCGTTACCACCGTCACTCTCGACTGGCTCAAACATTGGGTGGGCAGATATTTAAAACTTAGTTCGAGTGACATAACGCGTCACAATAAACAATAATGACAAAATTTATTAAACAGCTCTACGTTTTTTGTCGCAAAGTATTGGGGGGATTTTTATTCTACTGGAGATAAGATTCCACGGTAGAGGTGGACAGGGTGTAGTAACATCTGCTGATGTGCTGGCCGTAGCTGCTTTTAAGGAAGGTTTTTACACTCTATCTTTTCCAACGTTTGGCGCTGAAAAGAGAGGAACGCCAGTGGCATCGTTTCTGAGGGTTTCTGACAGACCTGTCGTGCTGAGGGATGAAATATACGAACCGGACTATGTTGTCGTTCTCGACCCAACGGTTATGGAATCGGTAAACGTCGTTTCGGGTCTCAAGGAAGGTGGGTTCGTTGTGGCGAATTATCCGAGAGAGAAAGAACTCGAGGAGAAGCTTGGAGTCAAGGTGTTTGCAATAAATGCAACCAAGCTCGCAATGGAGTACCTCGGAAGGCCCATAACAAACACCGTGATGGTCGGGGCATTTGCAGGCCTCACAGGACTGGTCAGGCTTGAAACTTTAAGGGAAACGATTCTTGAGTGGTTCTCAAAGAAGGGTGAAGAAATAGCAAACAAAAACGCCGATCTTGTGGAAAAAGCCTACAGAATGCTTGAAGAGAGAAGGGGCGAAGTTAAGGAACTAGGTTTGAAGCTTCCGGAGCTTGTCGTGCAGAAGTAAAATTGTTTGAAATGTTTTGTTTAAAGAGGTGGTAAGGTGGAAAAACTCAGAATTACGCTCGGTGCCGTTTCCAGACCATTGGAATCTCTGAAAGTAAAGACTGGGGACTGGGGTGCCGAGTATCCAGTTGTAATTGAAGAGAACTGCAAAGCATGTGGGGACTGCGTGGTTTACTGCCCGGACCTCTGCATAGAGCTCGTGGAAACTGGAGAGGTTGACGAGAAGGGCAGGAAAAAGAAAGTCGCAAAGGTAAACTACGATTACTGCAAGGGTTGTGGAACCTGCAGCGTCGTCTGCAGGCATGAGGCAATTAAAATGGAGATTAAAGAACTTTACAAAGGGTGATATCTATGATGAGAGTTGTCAGAGGTTTTTATGCTGTTGCCCACAGCGTCAAGCTGTGCAGGCCCGACGTTATATGCGCTTATCCGATCACTCCTCAATCAGAAATAGTCGAGAACATAGCCCAGATGTACGCCAACGGAGAACTCGGCAACTGCGAGTACATAACAGCCGAATCCGAATTTGGAGCGGCATCCATTCTCGTCGGGGCATCTGCAACCGGAGCGAGAACGTACACTGCAACATGCTCTCAGGGATTGATACTCATGAGCGAGGTACTGTGGTGCGCCGCTGGAATGAGGCTGCCAATAGTGCTCACAATAGCCAACAGGTCTCTAAGTGCTCCGCTCAGCATATGGAACGACCATCAGGACAGCATGGCCATGAGAGATGCCGGAATAATACAGATGTACGTCGAGAACAACCAGGAAGTTCACGACATGATGCCTCAGGCTTTCAAGATTGCCGAAAACCACAAGGTAATGCTGCCAATGATGGTCTGCATGGACGGGTACAAGCTAACTCACGCCTACGAACCTGTTGATTTGCTTAGTCAGGAGATGGTTGACGAATTCCTGCCCCCGTACGATCCTCCTGTCAAAATGACGACCAAGGAACCCTACACCTTCGGAAGTTACGCAACTCCCGCGAGTTACATGGAGTTCAGGGCTGCCGTTTACAGGGCAATGGACAGGTCGAGAAAGGTTATAGAGGATGTGTACAAAGAGTGGGCTGAGGTCAGCGGTAGAGACTGGGGCGGACACATAGTTGCGGAGAACTGCGAGGATGCTGATGTATGCGTAATGGCAATGGGTTCTCTCGTGGGGCTTGCCAGAGAAGTGACTAAGGAGATGAGAGACGAAGGTAAAAAAGTCGGTTTCATAAAGATAAGAACGTTCAGACCGTTCCCCGCGAAAGAAATTGCAAAAGCAGTCGATAACGCTGAAAAGGTGATAGTTTTCGAGAGAAGTTTGTCGATGGGAAGCGACGCTCCGGTAACTCTTGACGTTAAATCTGCGATACACAAGAAAGCGATCGACGTTTACTCGCCAGTTGTAGGACTTGGAGGGAGAGATGTTCCGCACAAACTCGTAAAGAGCGTAGTTGAAGAAGTCATGGAGAACAGGGTGGAGCCCGGAACGTACTTTAGAGGGCTCAAAGACTGTGAAGAGGTGATAGTGTGAAGCTCTTCGGTTCGGGTCATGGAGCCTGTCCCGGTTGCGGCCTTCCCATAGCAGTTAAAAGCGTTCTTGAAGGAACTGGCCCGTGCTTCGTCGCAAACGCTACCGGCTGCCTCGAAATCATAAGCTCTCAGTACGGTAAAAGTGCGTGGGGCGTGCCTTACATTCATTCCGTGTTTGAAAACTCCGCTGCTGTAGCGGCAGGAATAGAAGCGGCGTTAAAAGCTCTTGGAAGGAAGGACGAGGGGCCTGTAGTTGTATTCGCTGGAGATGGAGCGACTGCTGATATAGGTATAGGCTGCCTCTCGGGAATGTTCGATAGAGGGCATGACGTGCTCTACGTCTGCCTTGATAACGAGGCTTACCAAAATACCGGAAATCAGCAGAGCGGTTTAACTCCACCCGGCTCCAACACAACAACAACTCCGGCCGGGAAAGTTTTGCCGGGCAAAGTAAAGCCAAAGAAAGACATGGTTTCGATTGCTTTAGCTCACAAAGCCAGATATGTTGCCACCGCAAGCGTGGCTTTCCCGAGAGACATAACGAGGAAAGCCAAGAGAGCTCTGGAGTTTGAAGGGCCAAAGTACCTTCAAATACACTCGGTATGCGTTACGGGCTGGGGAATAGCTGGAAAGCAGGCAATACCGGTAGCGAGGCTGGCGGTAGAAACAGCGCTCTACCCGCTTGTGGAGTACGAGGACGGACAGCTCGTTAGAGTCAGAAAAATAAAGGACAGAAAACCTGTGGAAGAGTACCTCAAACCTCAGAGAAGGTTCAGGCACCTGTTCAAGCATCCGAAGGGTAAGGAGGTAATAGCCGAACTGCAGAGGATAGCTGACGAGAACGCGAAGAAGTACGGGCTTGACGAATGATGTTTAATAAAAATTTTTAAGTTTTTTATTTAAGTTTTTTAATGTTCCAGTTAAAACTCTTTCTCTGTTAGATTACATAAACTTCCCCGTTCTTCGGAGCATAGGCTTCGATGCCAACCTCTTTCTCTATCCACTCTGCAAATTTTTCGCACTCCTCTCCATGTACTGTAAACACGATTTCAACTCCTCTGTCAGCTGCCTTTCTCACGAACTCCTTGAGCTGCTCGTCGTCTGCGTGAGCCGAGAAATCGTACTGTTCAACACCCATGCTGAGCTTTACCGTCCTTACACCGAGGTTCAGCATTCCTGTTTTCAAAGCCATGTCACCGTTCGTTCCTTCCACCTGATAGCCCGTGAGCAGGATCTTCGATTTCTCGTCCCTGTAAAGCCTTGATATGTAGAACATTGCCGGACCTCCGTTCAGCATTCCAGCAGTGGTAACTATTGCTGCCGGCTCTTCAAGCACGTCTTCTCTTCTGCCTTTTTCCACCGGTATAGCTTTTCTGAGTGCTTTTTTCAGCTCCTTAACGTTCTTCACGTACTCCGGATGCTGTTCTAACACTTTTCCGACCTCCTTGCCCATGCCGTCCACGTAAGGGGTTATTCCGTGCTTTTCGAGAATCATAAGAATTTCCTGAGTTCTCCCTACAGCGAAAGCCGGTATTATCGCATGCCCACCCATGTCCAGAGTCTCCACGACGCTCTCCACAAACTCTCTTTCGAGTTCTTCTCTTTCCGGATGAATTACGCCAAAGTACGTGCTCTCGATGATGAGTATATCGGTTTCCGGAAATCTTGTATCTGCTTTCCTCATTAACCTCGTGTCTTCCAGTTTTATGTCTCCCGTGTAGAGTATGTCAATGTCCCCCGACATGTGTACCATAGCACTTCCCGGTATGTGTCCAGCATTGTAGAGAGTTACTTCCCATCCGTTTATCTCAAAAGGTTCGCAGAACTCCACCTCGACTATGCTGTCTTCAAACTGTCTGAATTCCCTTTTTGTGTATGGTGGACACTCCATTATGTTCATGGAGTCCTTGAGCAGTATGTGCGAGAGTTCTCTCGAAGGAGGAGTCATGTATATGTCCGGACTGCAGCCAACGAGGTTGGGTGCAACACCCACGTGATCGAGGTGAGCGTGTGTTATCACTGCCTGTGAGGGTGAGACTCCGTTAAGCGGAAATTCCGGAGGTGAGGACGGCTTTATGCCGTAGTCGAGCATGATGGAGTCAACTAATATTGCCGATCTTCCAACTTCTCTGCAACCACCAAGGAAATGTATTACGCTCATTCCTCTAAGGGTTCAGGGGAAAGAATATATATGTTTTGGTGCAGTTTTACACCACGTTGCTGGAAAAGGTAATTTTGGTTAATGTTTTATATATAAGAAAGCGTGGTCTGACGGAAAATCTGACGGAACGTCTGGATTCGAAGCCGGTTAATCGACAGTTCATGCTATTTTATATATTCCCGTGAAAATTTATCATTTACCGAAGCCGGAGAGAAAAGATTATATACATACCATCCACTGTTGCTGAAAAAATTGGAAAAGGTGATGTGATGTCCGAGGAGGTAAACGAGGCAATAAGAATTCTTAAAGAGAACAATGTAAAACAGGTGCTCTGCACTTTTTGTGATGTCAGGGGTTACATGCAGCAGTTCTCAATTCCGGCGAGAGAGTTTATAGATGGGAGTGGTTTTGAGGGGATAGGATTTGACGGTTCATCAATAAGAGGATTCAAAACCATAGAGCAGAGTGACATGGTATGGAAAGCGGATCCATCCACGATAAGAGTTATTCCGTGGATCGACGACCCCGTGCAGAAGACGGCAATAATGTTTGGTGACTGCTGTGAGGCTTGGGGTGAGGAAGTGGCTGACTGCGATCCAAGAGGATACGTTGCCAAGAACCTGCAGAAGAAGCTTGAAGATGAGGGGATGTCCGCCGTATTCGGGCCTGAAATAGAGTACTTCGTGTTTGACGCAGCTGATCCGACAAAGCTCGTTTACGACCTGTGGGTCTCACCAAACGGTGGAGATGGAGACAGCTGGGGACCGCCGAGAGTCATGCCGGAGAGCCCAGAGCTGACTCCGGGTGGCTTTGTAATCAGGCCAAAGGAAGGTTACTTCAGGTCACCACCGGAGGACACGACTGTGGAGTACAGAAATGAACTTGTAGATAACCTTGAAAAGCTCGGCGTTTACATAGAGTACCACCACCACGAAGTCGCCACTGCCGGACAGATAGAGCTCGACTTCAAGCCAAAGCAGCTCGTCGATGTTGGCGATGCTTTCTACCTCTACAAGTTTGCAGCCAAGAACATAGCTGCAATGTACGGAATGATTGCGACATTCATGCCCAAGCCGCTCTATCTCGACAACGCAAGCGGAATGCACACCCACCAGTCGCTCTGGAAGGGTGAGCCCTTCAAAGGCGAAGCCGTTTTTGCAGATCCCGACGACGAATTCATGCTGAGCCAGACCGGGAGGTACTACATAGGAGGTTTGCTCGAACACGCGAAGGCTCTAACTGCTTTGTGTGCACCAACAGTGAACTCCTACAAGAGACTCGTTCCGGGCTTCGAAGCTCCAATATACATCTGCTGGAGCCCGAGAAACAGGTCAGCTCTCGTGAGAGTTCCAATGTACCTCAGAAAGCCAGAGGCTATCAGATGCGAGTACAGAGGCGCCGACCCGAGCTGCAACCCGTACCTAGCGTTCTCAGCGATGCTCGCCGCAGGTCTCGATGGAATCAAGAAGAAGATCGATCCGGGAGACCCGCTGATGAAGGACGTTTACGAGCTATCTCCAAAGGAAAAGAAGGAGTTCGGAGTTGGAGAGCTGCCAACAACGCTGAGAGACGCAATAGAGTGCCTACAGAGCGATGAAGTAATTCAGAAGGTACTCGGAAGCCACATATACGATGCCTTCGTGGAGATAAAGACAAACGAGTGGAACCAGTACTGCCTGTACGTTACGCCCTGGGAGTTCATGAAGTATCTGGATATTTAATCTAAAATTTTTTATTTTACGTAGATTATGTAATAAACTCTTGAATTCCAGACTGTTTTTTCTGCAAAGTTTTGTTATCGAACCAGTTGTTATTGAGTACTAAATGTTTGTAATATCAGGATTTAAAATTAACATTTCTTGGCTTCTTCGAGGTCAATAAAAAAATGCAAAACAAATTTCACGTCTTTTTCTTTTTTCCTTCCTGCAGCTTTTTGAAAAGATAAAAATAGTAATGTTTATTTAATCTAAATAGCAGCCCTTGCCTATGGACACAGTATCCTTAGCTTTAATAGCAATGTGCTGCTTTGCAGTTTTGACAGCATTTGCAGCTTTGTTCACAAAAGATACATTCTATTCTGCACTCTACATGTCAATAACTCTCGTAACAATAGCCGGAATATATGCACTGAACAACATTCAGCCAGTGTTTGTGCTGATAACATTTATATTCGTCGGAGCGATAGGGGCTGTTACATTTGCATTAGCAGCGATGTATAGAGACCCAAGACCAAAAATTCAAGTAGACTTCGTCTGGTTTATACCGGCGATAATAACGTTCGGTGCGATTTTCAATGCCATTTTTGGATTCAAAAACGTCTCTTCTGCTTTCACAGGTTCTGAGGTTTCAGCGTTTGTCGAAAAATACGCTGTGTTTGCACTGTTCTTCTTTGCTCTGGCAATACTGCTGATGCTTTCGGTTGTTAAATTTGTTAGGAGGGAAGAAGTATGATGGTCTACGTAACTCTTGTGACCTCTGCAGCTATACTCCTGATCGCATACGTAATGGCCATGTCGAGCAAGGAGCTCGTGAGATTGCTGATATCACTCGAACTGATGTTCGGAGCTGTATTTCTGGCACTGATGCCCCTGTTTACGATACCGAATTTGACAACGCAGGCTTTCAGCATAGCAGTGCTGACTATATTCACTAGTGGCGGTGAGCTGATGATACTCATAGCTGCGATGGTCACGTTCAGCAAAAAATTCCGCAGCATATCCACAGACGACGTAGTTGCGGGGGGTGATAGATTATGATGCTGCTGTACGTTCTGCTTTTACCGCTCGTCGTAACGTTTTTAACGCCTTTGATGAGACCCAAACTCGCTACGGCCGTTTCTGCTGTCGCATTTCTGATCCCGTTTGCATACACGGTATACGGTCTTGCATCGGGGCTGGTTGTCAAAATACCTGTGGTGGACATAGTTCGTCCAATAGGAAAATTCTACATTCTTGGAGATCAGGTTTCGTTCTCTTTTGCCCTTGCCATATGCCTCGTTTCTGCAATGGTTGCCTTGTATTCTCTGCCGTACATGGCGCACCGCTTCGAGGAGATGGGTAAGGAACTCGAAAGCGAATACAGAAAGTACATATTTTTCTACAACCTCTATGCAACCTCTATGCTCTGGCTTGTTTTCAGCGGTAACTTTATAATGCTCTATATATTCCTCGAGATTTCACTGCTCGCGTCGTTCCTGCTGATATACATGTACGGTTACGGCGACAGGAGAAAAGTTGCGACCCTCTACTTTGTCTGGACACACATCGCAGGTATGCTCGCTCTAATAGGATTCCTGATGACCGCTGCTGCAAACGGCAGTCTTGCTTTCGATGCAATAGCCAAGATCGGGTTTGTGGCGTGGCTGCTGATATTCCTGGGAATGATAATCAAGTTACCTGGTCTCGGACCTCATGTCTGGCTTCCATGGGCACATGCTGAAGCTCCAACTCCCGTTAGTGCTTTGCTAAGCCCGCTTACTGTCGGTCTCGGAGCTTACGTTATTCTCAGAGCTTACCTGATAAGCCCGTGGTTCATAAAAGCGTACACGATGCCAATCTTCGTTTATGGGGTTATTTCAAGCATTTACGCCGGTTTCATGGTTTTCAGACAGAACGACTACAAGAGGCTGCTCGCTTTCTCCACGATTTCCCAGATGGGTTACTGTCTGATTGCGTTCTGTCTGGGAACCTACGGAATAATGGCAGTCATAATACAGTACATATCCCACGCCTTCGGAAAAGCAATCCTCTTTATGACTGCTGGAGGAATTATCGCAAACTACCACGGATTGAGAGACATAACAAAGATGGGTGGCATGCACGAGTACATACCAACGATATCAAACGCCGCTTTACTCGGGTTCATGAACCTCGGAGGAATACTTACGGTTGGCATGTTTGGAGAGTTCTTCATACTCAAAGGAGTTGTTGATACATTTGGACTGGACATTTCGGCAATACTTGCAGTGGTCTTTGTCTTCATAATCTCCGGTCTCTACAGCTTCTACACTTACAAGAGGATATACTGCGGAAAGCCAGCTGGCTACGAGAAGGTAAAGGTGAACAGACTGCTTGACACGCCGCTCTTCATTATAGGAATCGTTTCAATCCTACTAATCTTCCCACCTCTCGCGGCAATACTCCTCAACGCTGTTAAGGCGGTTATAGCTAAGGTTGCCATTGCTACCATAGGAGGTGTGGCTCCATGAACTGGGAAATTGTACTCCTCTTTGTTGCCCCGGTTATTTGCAGCCTACCCATAGCATTTTACTGGGTTAAGGAGCCGGGGAGTGACAGAGCAAGAAAGCTACCAATGCTTTCAGTATTTGGCCTGTTCATATCGTTTGTGATAGCAATACACATACTGCTTATGTATCCAAATGGAACCTACACGATACCTTGGCTACCTGAATACAACATAAACTTCGTATTCATATTTGATTACCTGAGCAAGTACATGGGTGCTTTAACCGCTTTTATCGCATTCATGATTGGTCTCTATGGTCTGGAGTACATGAAACACGATTACAGGCTTGGATGGTACTGGTTCTTCTTCAACATGTTCACGGCCTCGATGTTGCTCGTTGTTTACAGCGATAACCTGCTCATGCTCCTCATAGGATGGGAAGGTCTCGGCCTCGCATCTTGGGGACTGATAGGGCACTGGTTCAGAGACGATGACCACCTGTCTTACGTCGGAATTGTGGGGAGAAAAGTTGGACCGCTGAAGATGTACTGGCCACCGAGCTACGGCGGGTGGAGAGCCATATCGACTATAAGAGTCGGAGACATGCCGATGTTCTTTGCAGTCGCAGCGATCTACGCCTTAACGGGCAATTTGAACATCTCCCAGATACACTGGGGAGCGCTTTTCACAAAAATAGGTCTTGCCGGTACAGTATTCCTGATGCTCTGCCTCCTCATGGGACCTTTCACGAAATCGGCCCAGCTTCCGTTTAGCGAGTGGTTGATGACAGCCATGACAGGCCCTACAACTGTCAGTGCCTTACTTCACTCGGCAACGATGGTTGCTGCTGGAACGTACCTGTTCATAAGGCTGAGCTGGTACATACACCCATGGACTTTGCATGCAGTTCCGGGAGTTGGTGTGCTGTACTACATAGTCCTGCTGCTGGGACTGTTTTCTGCCCTGTACGGAGCTTCAGTAGCTATAGGATGTCTTGAAAGGAAGGTTTTGCTCGCTGCATCTACGATGTCAAGTTTAGGTTTGATGTTCGGATGTGCAGCAGCTTCCTACTGGTACGGAAAGCTCGCAGTCCTCATAGCGTTCTGGTACCTGATGACCCACGCATTTGCAAAGGCAACGCTCTTCCTCGTTGCCGGACATTTGATACATGCAACTCACGACAGGTTCTGCTGTGGAGACCTGAACCTGGCCAGGAAGATGAAAACAGCTTTCATCGCCACGATAATAGCAACGATAGCACTCGGAGGGTTGCCACCTCTCACGGCGTACTGGGTTAAGGCAGGTATGGATACTGTCATGCACCATATAGTGGAGATGGTTGGAAGCTTACCCTTAGACCTGCTGCTGATAACGTCCCTGCTTTACTCAGCATTCCTCGCCAAGTTCCTCAGCCTGAACTTCTGGAAAGGTGACAAGTACCGCCTTCACCTGCACGGAGAAAAGCTGATGCCCCTCGCATATGCCTGTGTGGTTTCAATGGTCTTCCTGCTGCTGTACAGAATACTGACGGGCACTGATCCGCTCGTCGAAACCCACCTGCTCGAATACGGCCTTGATAAGGACTCACTCATAGTCGGTCTGGGGGTTACCGGTACGTACCTGTTCGCACTTGTTGTTCCTAGGATCAGAGCCCTCTCACCCATAGGTACTTTCCTCGGAGACAGAATGTACCTGCCAGCTCTGAACGACTTCATAGTTCCGTCCATAGGCTGGGCGATATCCAAGCTTATAGAGTACACTCACAGAGCAATAGACTGGTTCTGCCACTTTGGACTGCCAGACTTCATGCTGGGAATTTCCAGACGCATTAGGGCAATTCAGGTTGGATACATGAGGGTTTACATGAAAATAGCTCTCGCCTTTGTGATGGCAGCAATAGTAGTTTCAATGCTGGGGTGGTTGTAATGCTTGAGTTTTCAGCAGTTTTGGCACTTGTGGTGTTGACTGTAGGAGCCGCCTGCTCTCTGAAAGATGCGAGAATCTCTCTCGCAACTAGTTTACTCGCCTTAGCCATAGTGCTCGCAGCGGCGGTATCAACTCCGCAGCTGTTCATGTACGTTCTGCTGGTCATAGCGATAGGTGTGCTCACGGTTTTCAGCATGAATGTAAAAGAGAACCAGATGAGCGGTGTCGACTACGCACTTGTGGCTCTGATAACAGTAATTACTGTTTACGTGGCGTATACGAGTGACATAGCATTCGTCCTCGCAGCCTTCGTAATCGCTTCGGTTCCCACCTACGCTTTAATATTTGTCAGCACAGATGGAAAGCCCCACGTCGACGTGGCGATAAAGTACATAGCCTTCATGGTTCTCGCAACAGTTCTGTTCATAATAGGCACGCTGCTGCTAGTTTACTCCAGCTCTGTTAAAGACACCGTACTTTACACGCTCGGCTTCGTCATGCTGATTCTCGGTCTTGGAATGGAGGTTGGATGTGCACCCATGCACGAATGGGTGCCAGACGTTTTCAGCGCAGCAGACCCTCTACCACTCTCGGTTATAGCATCGATAACAAAAATAGTTCCGTTCATAGCCGCTTACAAGATCCTGCTTTTAACTTCACTGCCCCAGCTCAACAACCTGACGTTATTCGTGGCATTTATTGCTGTCATTTCGATGTTTACCGGTAACATTGGTGCTCTGACGGCAAAGGAGACGGGAAGAATCCTCGCCTACTCTACAGTAGCCAACATGGGTTACATAATAGCAACGCTCGCAGTCATAACATCAAAGAACTACCTGTACTTGGCTTTCGCCGGCGCTCTGCTGCAGCTGATAGTCAACGCGTTTGGTAAAGCCTCGTTTTTTGCCTCCATAAAAACAGATGGGTGCTCAAGACCACTTATGTACGTCTTAGCTCTGTCCTTCATAGGGCTACCACCGCTCATGGGATTCTGGTCAAAGTTCTTCATACTGACATCCCTTGTTGGAGCAGGACTCGTCTGGTTGGCGTTCCTGCTGATAGTTAACTCTGCAATATCCATTCCCTACTACCTGAGAATAGCAAGAAATCTGGCAAAGGATACTGTTCCGGGAAAGGTAACGGCAATAGCTCTTGTAGCGAGCGCTGCAATGCTGATAACGGTGCTGCCACCGAACTGGTTCATCAACGTAGCCAAACTCGTTATTGGAGGTGTCTGAAATGTTGCAGTCAGGTGTCCTTAGCAATGTCGTTGTTGTAGCAATCGTGATAGGCCTGTGTATATTTATTGATGCCACAATAGTTATGCTTGCAAAGATACTGACTCCGAGCAAAACACCTTCGGTCGTTAAAGTGGAGAGGTTCGAATCCGGGAACCTGCCCTTCATGACTCCAAAGTACGCATTGCCAATGCAGTACACGGGCTACCTGCTGGTTTTCCTTGGAGTTGAACCGATAGCGGTTTTGCTGTTTATTCTGGCACCGCTCAGGGTGGCAATACCGCTGATAACAGTAGCGTTTATCATGTTAACTCCAGCAATATATACTGGTTATAAATTTGCCTGTGAGGCTGCTTATGCTGAAGGTGGGAGGTGAAGGAAGTGAGGGACGTCAATGCTGAAAACATAGAATTCCTTAGTAGTGGAGCCATAGCTCCAGTAAAGAAGTGGGGTGCGAAGTGGAGTCTCTGGGCGGTACATCTTGTCACTTCGTGCTGCGGTGTTGAGCTGGCTCACGCTTACGCGAGCGGTTACGATGCTGAAAGATGGGGTACTCTAAACTTTGGTATGATGAGGCAGACGAACTTGATAATTGTTGAAGGTACGATAACGAAGAAGATGGCAAGAGCTTTGAGGATTACGTGGGAACAGATGCCAGATCCAAAATTTGTAATTCTCATAGGCGCGTGCGGTATTGAAGGTGGACTGTTCTGGAACAGCTACCACATAACGAGACCTTGGAAAATAGTACCGGTGGACTACTTCGTGCCCGGATGTCCTCCAACCCCAGAAGGGCTGATTTCTGCGATAAGAGCGTTGCAGAAAAAGATAGAGAAGGGAGAGGCGAGAACAACTGTAAAGTTCAGGGAGACCGATCTGGCAGAACTCCTCGGCACAGAAGCCGGTAAGGAGAGAAAACCACCAAAACCACCGCTAAAAATAGCTGAAAAGCCGGAGATAAAAGTAGAACCAAAAGAAGTTGAATGGGAACTCGGAAAGCAGCTTGTAGGTAAACTGAAGGAGAGGATACCGTATGCAGAGGTATTCACGACGGACGTCAACAGAATTTACATCAAAACCGATGCAAAGTTTTACAAAAAGGTGGCTAAGGCCCTTGAGTGTGAGGGCTTTGACCACGTCAAGTCAATAAACGTGATAGACGTTTTGCACGAAAACAAGTTCATAGTCGAGTGTTCGGTTTCGAGTTACAGCATTAAGGAGTTCATGCCGGTCATAGTGACCTTTGCAGCTGAAATAGATAGATGCAATCCGAGAATTCCAAGCCTTATTGATGTGTGGCTGTCAGCGGATTATCAGGAGAGGGAAATGCACGACTTCTTTGGCGTCTGGTTTGAAGGCAATCCGAACATGGGTCAGAAGTTCCTCATAGCTCCCGAGGTGGAGACACCGCTCAGAAAGGATTTCAAGCTTGAAGAGCCAAGTTATGTGCTTGAGGAAAATAAGTGAATAATTTTTTAAGAGGTGAGAAGCGTGAGTGAAATGAAAGAATATTCGCTTCCCGTACCCGTAAAACCTCCCGCTGAAATAAAAAGCCTTGAGCTGCCCGTCCCTCCGGGACTGGATGAAAAGGCGACGAAAGGTGATGAGATAGTTCTGTTTGTGGGCCCCCAGCACGGCGGGAGCGGTCACATGCGTCTAATAGTTAGGGTTCACGGTGACGTTATAAGGGAAGTCATACCTGATCCGGGCTTTGTGCACAGGGGCGTAGAAAAATTAGCTGAAAACAAACTCTATGTACAGAACATTCCACTCGTTGAGAGACCGGCGATAATGGATTGCGTGAACTTCAGTCTCGGTTACGTCAGGGCAATAGAGCAGGCCTTGGATATCGAAGTGCCGGAGAGAGCAAGGTACATAAGAACTATGCTCGCGGAGATATGCAGAATAGGAACACACTTCTACGATGCAGGAATACTGTCTGTATTTCTCGGACACACCACTGGTTTCATGTGGCCTTTTGCCCTGAGAGAGCTTACGTGTGAGGCGCTGATGAGAGTTGCTGGAGCAAGAATTACGGCGTCCTACGTGGTTCCGGGAGGTGTCAGAAGAGATGTGGACAACAGTACTTTAAACTACATATACGAGGCAATGACGTACATACAGCGTAAGGCCAAGGATTTCGAGAGGATATTTGTCAGAAATCCCGTAACGATTGCCAGACTGAAGGATGTTGCTGCTCTCAGCAAAAAAGAAGCCATAAAGTACGGTATTGTGGGGCCTTTTCTGAGAGCGTGTGGTGTTGAGTACGACGTCAGAGCCGTAGAACCATACGATGCCTACGATGAGTTGACGTGGGATATAGTTGTGGCTGATGAAGGGGATTCCTACTCCCGTTTCCTCGTTAGAGTGAACGAGATACAGCAGAGTATATCCATAATAAATCAGTGTATCAAAACTCTGAAAGATATGCCTCAGGGAAACATAGTGAGCGCTGACGTGGCTGGAAAGAAGAAGGCCAAAGAGGGCGAAGAAAAG
The DNA here is from genome assembly GCA_015520485.1 of Archaeoglobaceae archaeon. Lineage (GTDB taxonomy): Archaea > Halobacteriota > Archaeoglobi > Archaeoglobales > Archaeoglobaceae > WAPX01. The sequence goes on along the minus strand of WAPX01000053.1, from coordinate 46,058 downwards.
AAAGGTCTTGACACAGTTAACGGCGCCTTTTTCAGGCTTTTTGGAAGGCTAACGCTTCCAGCAGGTGAGTACACGACGCTTACAGAGGCGGCAAGGGGAACACTGCTGTACACCATAGTAAGCGACGGCAAGTCCAACGTTCCCTACAGGTTAAGAATAGTTACTCCGGGATGGTACTACCTCAAAGGTTTTATGGAGTCTCTGAAGGGCTGCAGACTTGCGGATTTGCAGGCTGTTTACGGTAGCTTTGGGTATTTCCCGCCTGAAGCGGATAGATGAGGTGATTAAAAATGCTTTCCTATAACGCCCTTCTGGAAATGTTCAGGCAGAACTCTGTTGGAATACCGTTAATAACAAGGAAGGTTGTGCTGTACCACACAGCGACAAAGGTCGCATACATACCACCGGTAACAAGTCTATTCGCCAAGATACCGATACTTAATTTGATAGTCGCTTTGTTGTTCTGGAAGCCGTTCTTTGCTGTTCTGTTCGCTCCGGGGCTTGTGTGCATGCTGATAGCGTTACTGCCAATAATATGGTTTGAAAGGAAGGTTACTGCAAGAGTGCAGTGGCGTTATGGCCCTCTTGAAATATCAAGAGATATTGGTGGATTGATACAGCCAATGGCTGACGGTATGCGATACTTCTTTCAGGAAGTTATAACCCACAGAGAGGCTCACAGACCCTACTTCCTCCAGTTTCCTCTGCTAACGTTCCTGCCCGTGCTGCTGCCGATACTGGTTATACCTGTTGGAGCCATATACGCGATAAACACTCCTTACTCGATTCCAGCTGCTATAGCTTTAATTTCACTCATTCCTATGATAATTGTCGCGATAGGCTGGGCATCAAACAGCAAGTACGCATACGTGGGATCTCTCAGAGAAGCTTTCATGTATTTCTCCTATGAAATTATACTGATAGTTGCAGCCATGTCAATGGTTATACTATACGGAAGTGCAAATGCAATTGAAATAGTCAGGGAGCAGAGCGTAGTTCCCGGAGTAATTTTAAACCCGGTGGCTGCCCTTGTATTCTTTATAGCAATAATAATGGCAACATCCCGTTTTCCGTTTGAGATACCTGAAGCCGACCCGGAAGTCGTGTTCGGTCCTTTTGTTGAGTATACAGGCATCATCTTTGGGTTGGTCATGACCATCGCTTACGAGAAACTCTACCTGCTCTGCCTGTTATTCAGCATACTGTTCCTCGGCGGGTGGAATGGACCGTTCATACCACCGCTCGGAGACCTGTCGCCAGTGCTCTGGCTGTTTTTGAAGACTTTTGCACTCATGATGATCTTCGTGTTCTTCAGAACTTTCTACGGAAGGTACAGACTCGATCAGGCGCTGAAGATTGGATGGAGCACACTCATGGGTTTTGCAGTAGTTAGTCTTGGGATCAGCCTCGGTCTTGGAGTCATTAACATTGCGGGGTGGTTGTAATGGCTGGAGTTAAGAAAATAAAGCCACCCTCTCCTGACTTTCTGGAAACGATAAAGCTGCACCTCGACGCATTTGGGGTTGGACTGAGAGAGGCTGTAAAGCCGAGCAGGATGACAGTTCAGTACCCGAGAGAGCTCAGAAAAAGGCCGAAGGGTTTTAGAGGTATGCTCGTATTCGACATATCTAAGTGCATTAGCTGCTTTCAGTGTGCATTTGTCTGTCCAGCCAACGCAATACACATGAAGAAAGCGCCCAATGGAAAGTACTACCCGTGCGTGGATTACGCAAAGTGCATATTCTGCCACTTCTGCAGAGACACCTGCTCTAAGGGTGCTTGGAAGACCACGAACTTTATGGACGTTGCCTTCAAGAGCGTGGACGAAATGCTGCTAACGACAGAAAAACTCGTGAACGGTCCGGAAATTCCGGAAGAAGAAAGAGAAGACGAGTACGTCGTTGAGTACGAGATTAGAGGTGGCAAGCTCGTTCTGAAAAAGGAAACGTCTCCAGACAGGATTGTGGAAGTTGAAGATTAGTTATTTTTTTACATGTTTTTAGTTCTTTTAAATATAAATTTTAAATTGTAATGTGATCATCCAAAAAGGTTATATAGTCTGCCTCACACCTTCAAGAAATTGAAATTTGGAGGTGCCAGATTTGGAAGAATTTGTTAGAAGACCTCCAGTAGAGGTCGGAGATGTTAGGACTGTGAAAATTGAAGCACTTGGTAGCGGTGGAGACGGAATAGCGAGAATTGGTGGATTTGTTATATTCGTCCCCGGTACCAGTGTTGGGGATGATGTAACCATCCGCGTTACGAGAGTTCTTAGAAAGTACGCTTTTGCTGAAGTTGTGGAGTAACCGGACTAATTCTGGTTTAGTTCGCAAATTCTTTTGTGTTTTATATTTTAAAATGTTTTACAAAATTTATTTAAACATTATTTATTTAAATATTCAGGCAGTGGACGAAAATGTGATCTCTGTGGTGTTTTAAAACGTCGTATTTCAAAATTTTAAGCTCTTTTTCCAGCTGTTTGATTACGTCTCTGTAAACTTTTTCCGGCTCCACTGTGGAGTCTATGCTTCTTGCCTTCACCATTACCACCGCTTCCCCCTTTCTTTTAAGGAAGAATTCTATGTTTTTCAGGAAGATTTCCACCTGATTTCGCTGTGAAACGTCCTGATACAGAAAATCCACCTTTTCGACTATTCCTGAGTAGTACTCAACCTTCGAAGCGTCTTTCAGCAGGGGTATTACGTTCTTCCGCTCTTCAGCCAGCTCTATAAGTTTCGTAAAGGGTTTGGCCGCGTATTCTACAGCGTATATCACTCCTCTGTCTAAAATGTCCGAGAGGTGGCTTACAGTTGTCCCACTTGCAGCTCCGAGATAGAGGCATTTCCACTCGGGTTTAATATCGATTCTGTAGTTCAAAAGCATTGATGCGAGTTTGCTCCTCGACGGCATCCATTCCCTGTACTCTCCGAACTTTCTCTCACCGTAATGCGGGCTGTAACGACTTTTCGTCGTCAGCACGTTTCTGTCCCCTATGTTCAGCAGGTACACGTTGTGGGTTATTTTTTCTATTACATTTATTCCGGTATGTGCCATGTACACCACTCTTGAAAAACCTAAAATTTTTAGTATATTTTAAATCCATCTATCCACTCCACTCGGCTCAGACTGAATGTCAAATCCGGCATATCCTGCATGACATGTCTTGCTACAGGATGCAGTGCCGTGTATTGCCGCTTCGTGGCATCCCATGCACACGTCACCGTGGTACATTCTCGAGTAGTTGGCTGTTTCGTTTAGCATGTCTTCGTGTCCTATATTACCAGTTACAGGATATGGATCATAGGGTTTACCACTGCCATGGCACGTGAGGCAGGAAACTTTCTCCGCACAGTGGATTTTTGTCGAATTTATCTCTATGGCAGCGGGATACAGGTCGTAAGTTGCATTTGCAGTCGGATTTTCCTCTGCATACCTGTACAGGTTGTGACATTCGTCGCAGTAGGAGTTGTTAATCCATGAAGTGTTCAAAGTTAAGCCGTATTCTGCGAGAGCGTGATACCTCGGATTATTCCACAAGTTGTCTGGTCCCCATCTCCAAGCGTAGTAAATAGGAGCGTGAGTTCCGTTTATAAGGCCGAGGTATATGTTCTTGTGACAGGACGAGCAGTTTATGTCCTTTACAGGTAAAAACTCGTGCATTCCGTTAAAAATCGCCGAAGTGTTTACAGTTATGTTAGCGTACCTCGTTCCGTTTGGTGCAAATGACGTGAATATCCAATCGTACAGCGTGTAGTTCAGGTTGTACTGGTAGCTGAACACCATGTGCTTGGTTACGTTTGTGTGACACATGAGGCAGGCAAGATTTTCATCACCTTCTTTCTCGAAGTAAGCAACCATGGCTTTGTGTGCAGCAAAGTATGGAATGGAGGGTATAACAGTGACGTTGTGGTGGTTTACGGTAATCGTATCGTTAAACACTTTTGCTGGAGGAGCGTAAACGAGTTTTCCAAATCTATCCCTGACATATCTTCCGTTTCCTCCGTGACAGTCCAGACAGCTCGGAACGTAGGCAGCGTGAGCCTGCATTCCGGGATGGGCTGAAGTGTTAATCACAGCAAATTTAACTCCGGTACCGTTAAACCTGTGGCAGGTTTCACAGCTCAGGTCGTAGTGAGGTGCGTTCGGGTTAGAGTAGAGTTCCTCCCAGATGTGGTAGTGGCAGAGCTTACAGTACTCAGTTTTACCGCTCGTGGTGTTAACGTATATTATCCCGGTTGTTGCGTTGTTGGAGAAGTTGAACATCGTATGGTCTCCCACAAAGAGTGATGTAGAGTGTGGCGAGTACAGCAGAAACAGCGCCGTTATGGCAACTCCTATCAGTACTGCAGGCAAGATCTTGGAGGTCAAGGTTTCACCTCCGTAACGTTTGTATACGTGAATGTGTTAGATGTAACATTTATGTAGGATTCGTTCAAACCTGTTAGAGCATAGTATCCGAGTATCACGTGCTTTGTCACTATATTTATTCCTCTCATGGTATGGAAGTTTAAGGTGATGTTGACCTTCATGTGACAGGCTATGCAGGCTTCAGTCGAGTCCTTTAACGTGTTGTTCTTTATTGCATTAGCAACGAAAGCGTTGTGCGCAGCACATAAACCGTTAAAAGTTGCGTTGGAGTACCTGAAGTTCGATGTCGCACCAAAGGCTGTGACGTTAAAAGCTCCAGCGAAGGGGCCGGGCATCGAGCTGTTGAGCGATGCGTTTATCTGGTGGCAGAGCATGCATGCCACTGTTGTTGCTGCATGAGCCTGTTTTCCGGGAGTGTAGTTCGTTATACTTCCTCCCTGAACTTCAGCATACGTTATGCTCAGGTTTGCTCTATGACATATACAGCCCAGATTTTTATGATAGCTGTACTTTAGTTCCTCGTACACATCTGCGTGGCACTTCTGACACGGCACCTGATTTCCGTTACCGCTTATGTTGTACCACCAGTGCTGTCCGGCGAAAAGCGAAGCTGTCTGTGGCATTACGAGAGTTCCAACAGCAATTACTGTGATGAGCAGTAGTACGATTTTTACAGCGTTTCCCATGATATGTTTAGGTTTATTGCTTGTTTAATTTAATTTTTCTGGTTTGAATAGATAATGATAGGTTTTGAGTTTTTGGTGATTTTGCTAAGAAGTAAAGAACCAAGATAACAACTTCCGGTGATTATGGAAATCTATAAAACTTTTTAGCCAGTTCCGCATTCAAAAGAGCTCCTGAAAAGGGGAAAACTTCCAGATGTTCTTATCCTTATGAGAAGAATATTTTAACCGTATTTGCCGGACAAAAAATTGAAAAAGTAAAATCTTAGTATCTAGATTCTGTGTATTTTAAGATTTCAGAAAACTGCGAAGGCATTATAAAGATGAAAGCAATTCAGACAGCAGTAATTATACATGCACTAAAAAACAGATCTACCGGCATGACAGCAAGCGGCCCTTTCAACCATAGCGAGTACATCTTCTACAGGTACGCGGGAGCGGTCGGAGTTTTCGATGGTGATGGCAATCCCGTTCTCTACGCCGAGCGAGAGGGAACGAACAAGGATGGGAAAGCCATACATGTTTATACGAGCAGGCACCGAACCGAGGAGCTTCTGACGCTATGCTCGCCAAAGGGTCGAAAAGAACTTCTTTACTATCTTGGAGACCGTTCGCTTCTTCTCAACCTGATTTTCTTCATAATTCCGCCGCGCATAGAATATACAGTGACCGATGCAGTAACAGGTGAGGTAATTGGAAGTGTCGTTCAGAGAAGCAGGTTGATATTCGTAAAAGATGAATGGGATCTAATTTCTGGTGGAAAAACGGCTGGCAGGCTTGTGTCCACCCGATACTTTTTGCACAGTATTATCTGGCCGAGAACGTACAAAATAGTGGCACAGGATGGAAATGCCGTGGGCACATTCAGACAGCACAGAAAAATGCTAAATTTCAGGTATACGATGAAGATAGAGGACATGTGCATGGACACGAGACTTCTCGTAGCAGCCGGTATTGTTATCACAATTCTGAAAGCTACATTTTAGCCTGCACTTAGGAATCGGATGTTTCGAACGTTGTCGTAACTTGCAGTGTTATTGCTGACAAAATTGCCATCCACGTGTTCAATAAATATCCACTCCAGCGCACTAACGGTAATTCCTAGCAGAACGATATTCCCACGCAGATTGTTTAAATTCATAGTCTTCGTCTTCAAAAATAAATTTAAATCCCAGCAGTTGGCCACGGGTAAATTCCTATCTCTTTTTGAGGAGATCAGTCCATGTCAGTAAGAATTATACTACCACAAACCCCATAGCTTTAAAGCAACCGGGAAAGAAGAAAAGAAGGTTAATAGCGATAGATGAAACAAAAATCAGGCTGGAGAAGAAACAGATCTTTGTATGGGCTGCTATAGGCGTAGATATAAAGGAGTACTTAACCATGGGCTTCAGAAGGAAGTAGTTCTTTCCACGCTTACGTTTTGAGAGAAGCCCTTAAGCACGAAAATAGGCCAGAAGTGGTTGTTGATAGGAGATCTTGTACAGGCTTTACAGAGGCTCGGTTTGAGATACAGACACGTTTGGTGAGAGAAATGCAGTTGAGGGATTCTTCTTTAAGCTTAAAGAAAGAACGAACAGGTTCTGGAACGAGTTTCCTTAACAGTTCTTTTGAATGTAGAGCTGGTTAGTTTTTATGGCTTTCTATAAGTGGTTATCTTGACACCCCCGGAAAGCTTAAAAGTGGTCTTATTATAACAATCGTAGCTGTCCTGATCCTTGGACTTGTGCTTGCCATTGGGCTTTAGTGTGAATTACTTCGTTTCTCACTACGGAAGCATAAACTACCAGTGGAAAACGAGCTTCTGAACAGGTCTATGTAAAAATTACCGCTGCTGGAAGGCTGCTGAACATGGAGACGAATTCATCGTGAGCCTTTACTGCTTCTGCCAGACGTCTTCGCTGAACCGGGGTAGTGAGGCAAACCACGGATAGGCAGGCATTTCGGGTAAAACAACCAGATCGCTTCTTTCATCTCTAACGTGCCGGGTTAAATCATTCAGTGAATCATTCCTCTTTTCCAGAAAGCCCCTGTTGTAACTCACAGACGGTAGCTCTCATTTTCATTCTTTCCAGCACCTCTTTACTGCACATCTTTACTGTCTTCACTTTAAACCGCTAATCTTTTAAAGGTTTGTTGCGCAAATACATCTAAGTTCGAGGCATCGAGGCTGGAGGTACGGGATGGTTAACAGAAAAGATAAAGCACTCAGAAAACTCAGAAAGGAAATCAGAGCAGGAATCTACTCTTACTTAGTATTGAAGATTCTTGAATCGGGAGAAATGCACGGATACGCCATAAGAAAACTCTTTGAAAGTCTCACATCCGGAAAGTTCGTTCCGAGTGAGGGTGCTCTGTACGACATTCTGAAGAGCCTGCAGAAACAGGGACTGGTAAAAGGTTTCTGGGTTATGGATGCAAGACCGAGAAAGTGCTACAGGCTCACGGAACTGGGAAGGAAAGTTCTGAAAGAGTTGAAGGAGGAGATAACTCTCCTGAAAGGAGTAATTGAAAACCTCGAGGAGGTGGAGAAATGAATTACCAGATTGTTGTTTCCGCCATTTCCATATTGGTGGGTGTACTGCTCTACGCTTTCAGAAACACCCCCAATCCCTACATAGGTATAAGGATCGGATACACTTACCTTTCAGAGGAAGCTTGGAGGAAAGCGAACGCCTTCGCCGGCATTTACTGCATAGTACTCGGTTTAACCCTTCTCGCAGTATCTTTAATCTTTCACCCTTCCAAGCTTATCTTTCTCGCGATAATCCTGATTCTGGCTGCAGTACTCGCAGTTCAGAGCTACAGAATAGCAAAGGAAACGTACGAAAGGGAAGACATGAAAACCCCTGTAAGTGCTGCGAGACTGGAAAAGGTAGAAGCAAAACCAGCAGATTTAAAACTGTATCTGCTCATCCAGTTAATTCCCGTTGTGGTTTACCTGATTCTCGCTTTGGTTCTGTGGAATAAACTTCCGGATACCGTTGCTGTACACTTCAGTGCAAGTGGTAGACCCAACGGTTACGCCAGCAAGCTCTCCGGAGCTCTCGCAATTCCCCTGATTGTTATGGCTATAGTTCCGGTGATTACGGCAGTGTCTTTAAAGGAGCCGATGCTCGTCCGCTATCCGAGGGGAAGTCAAAAAGCGGTCTTCAAAGTTCTCACGGGCGTGCAGTTTATCGTTGCAACTGCTGTAACGCTCGCTCTGCTCTACAATGCGGGTATGATCTCAGGCAATTCAATCGTGTTGCTCGTAACTTGTCTTATCGTATTGCTAATAGTCTGGATAGCCCGGATATGGCGCTGCGAGGTGAATGCGTGATTTTGCAACTTTTTATTTTTAATCCACTAACCTTTCGATCCTTAACGCATCTTTAATGCACTTCTGCTGGCGTATTAGCCGGATAACCTGTGCGTTAAACTGACAGCACGCAAACAGCACGTAAATAAAAGCAGTGGACTCGGCGGGATTTGAACCCGCGGCCTCCGCCTTGCGAAGGCGGCGCTCTGCCCCTGAGCTACGAGCCCGTACAAATTCACTGCAGTAAAAAATCAAATAAATGTTTTGCTCATGACGTCGAATTGATGCGGGACATGTGACAGCAGTACGTGCAGCTGTACCTGCTTGGAGGTTTAATGTGTCTTTTTGCGTGGCAGTTCAGACATTCCGTGACGTTGTAGGGCGTTCTGTTGTAGAATACCCTTGGCGTTCGAAAGCCCAGCTTTTTTAGGTATGCGGTGAAGTTTAGGCCTATGTCCTTCCAGCCTATGAAAACGTTTTTTCTGGTTTTGTTAACGACGACCACAGCGGGAAAACCGTAGGGGTTTACCTCTGAATAAACCTCCTTTTCCATGCCACTCCAGTTCTTGTGGTCATCCCAGTTGCAGAAGTGAAAGTCCACGTTTACGAGCTCTTTTTTTAGCAGCTTCATGTACGGTTCAATCATCCTGCAGTTCGGACAGCCGTTTTCGTAGTAGAAGAAAACCTCGAGTTTTTCGCTGGTATTGCTGGACGTGTTTGCTCTATTCGCTTTACCGGCGTTACCTGTACCTTTTACCTGACCACTCTGAACACAACCGGCGAGAAGCGCTAAGAGAATCAAAATAAAAATTTTTACTTTCATTGTTCAGTTTTTTTGCCTCAGCGTGATAAATACCTTGCCACAGTTGCCTGAACCATGTACTTAAATAAAAAACAGCACTGCGAAGTAAACGAACATCATCAGAATGCCAAGTGGAACTCCTATTTTTGCCCACTCTCCGCTTTTTATTCTCAACCTTCCGGCTGAGATTATGTTTGGTATGTTTCCGGGGATGAGCATACCTCCCGAGACGAGCAAACCCATTAAAGCACTCTTTATCTGAGTCAGACTCATTACCGGCGCTATTTCAGCAGCTGTCAGGGTCGCGTTGTCGAGTATTGCGGAAATCATGTTCACCCAGAACAGAACTTCTGGCGGTATCTTCGTGAAGTACCACACCACGAGGGGCGTTAAACCCCTGCCGAGCAGCACTAAAGCGGCCACGAACGTGTAAACTTTAAAAGCTCTTAAAATAACGGTTCTGAAGGTTTCCGTGTATTCCGGTAACTCAGCTTCAACCACCTCAGCCTTACTGGCGTAGTAAGCTCCAAGCAGAGCCATGCCGATTATTCCAGGGATTACGAGGTCGGCAAGCAATCTCAAAAGGAAGAAGAAGTCTGCATGGTATGGTGCTCCCTTAAGCTTTGATATGGCTATGGTGGCGAGAGGCTCTCCAACAGGAGTTAAAGCTGCACCGAGACCGACGGCAAAGCAGGTAACAACAGTTATCTTTACCTTTCTGTCCCGGTCCACGGGCATTGCCGCTATTACCTCTGAAAGAATTACTGCCGAGACTATTACGGATATTACGCTCGAAACTACGCTCAAAACCAGAATCATACCGAAGACGAAAGGTCTTATACCAATCCTATTCATCAGATTTATTATGCTTTTGTATATTACTTCGTTATACCTGTATATGAGTATTCCCGCAACGAGCACGACCTGAAATATTCCAATAGGGGTCCCTCCTATGCTCACCGGGTCTCTTATCGCATCTATCACTATCTCTTTGCTCCACAGGCCGGAAATCGTTACTGCGGAAATACCCATAATGAGAAAGAATATCTCTAAGTTTTCCTCGATTTTTTTCACCCTGAACGGGAGAATCAGCACCAAGAGGAAGATAATTGACAGACCTGTGGTTACGGGCAGCACTGGATTTGGTGGAATTGAATGCATAACCGCCCTTACCTGTCTGATTAAAAAATTTTTCTGAGCAGATGAACAGGATGAAAATTTTTTAAAAAACTTGTATAAACTTTAAAAATTAATCAGAAGACAGGTCTGGCCTCTCTTTAAAGCCCTTGAGGATCTCGTAGTAATTTCTGACGGGCTCTTCCCAACTCATCTCGCATGCGAGGACGAAAGCGGTTGAGCACATCATTCTGTCCTTCACTCTGTCCCTCATGAAGGCATCCACTATTACGTGCAGTCCAAAAGCGTAATCCGTTATTACTTCGAGGTGGCTCTGGTTTATGTTGTCAACTAAGATAACTCCTCCAAATATCCCTTTTTCTTTGTGGAGTTCCTTCACGGCACCGCTGAATCCACAGGCAGAACTTATGACTACCGGACAGGCTTCTCTGCACGCCTCCAGAGCTGTTAGCAGGAAGGGTTCGTAACGAGAAGGGAAAATGCCAGCAACGCAGCCAGCAGCAATCTCATCTATGGTCATGCCAAATCCACCGTCATCTCTGCCAACCCACTGAGGATAGGGCAGGGCACAAACGCTCCTCTTACCGATTTTTGATACGTCTATATTTCTCTCCTCCACCATTTTCTTGAGCCTTAGCTCATCCCCTATGAGTATGTCCTCCGGTAAATCAACCGGAAAACCTTCGGGCAGGGATTGTGGGTCTTTTCTTCCGAGAGCCGTAATCAGAAGACAGACTACTTTTACCTCGTCTATTTCCCCGTTGTTTATTCTGTTGGTGAGTATTCTGTCGAGTATTACGAGAGAGTCGAGCAGATCGGGATAACCTTTATTCTCAAGCTCAAGTCTCGAAATTGTGTAAACTGGAACGATGCTTTCTTCATCGATTTCGTAACCGTAAACGTCCTTCAGTTTTTTTGCGAGACTGTACCTTATTTTCCTGAGGCACCTGTCCTTGAACTCCCAGTCTATAGCTTCACAGCAAACGTCTATTCCGTTCCTTATAACTATGCCGTCAACGCCGTAGAAAAGCCTTGCCTCAGTTCTCGTTTTATCGCTGACGAACGTTACAGTATCCGCATATTTCGCAAGTTTTTCAAGCTCGACGAATCCTTCCTGCACTCCCGAAGGTATTGTCGGGTCGTTCTTCCTTATTTTTTCGAAAACCTTTGCTCCAAGCGTCCTTCCAATTTTCGTGGCATGAAAGGTAACAACAGTTCTGATTGGAATTTTCAGTTTTTCGAGCCTTGCAGCAGCGTAGAATACAGGATACTCATGACAGTGCATTGCGGTTTCCCCGAACTCGTTGAGATGTCTTGCAAACTCCGAAACTGCGTAGCTCAAATTCAGGTAGTGCGTGTACTCCCTCCCGTAATTCTGAGATTCGTAGAGAAGCGAGTCGAGTCCCACGAGTTTGTAAGCCTCAGCCTTAACGGCATCGCTTAGCCTCATTTTCTGTCCGTCGTACTCCACCTGTTTCGTCAGACAGTACTCGACGTTGAAGAGAACGTAGTTCAGGTAACAGCTTCTCTCCTCACCCCCGCATCTGCGCTTTACTTCAGTTCTTCCGGCAACGTAAGGTATTCCAACTTTTTTCGCTGCTTCCTCTATTTCCTCACTTACTTTCAATGGAAAGTGGTCTTTTGTGATTCTGTTTTTTGGACTCCAGTCCTGACCTATTCTTTCGAAAAAAGGACCCACAACGACGATCTCGTCTTTCGCAATTCCACACATGTGCCTAGCTTCAGCATCTATTACGTTCCATACTCCGCCGAGCTTGTTTGATACGGGTCCAGCTTCCTCCCCCGCAATAATTATGTACATTTTCTTTCACCAATCCAATTTTACCCGAAGGCATAAAAATTGAATTGTTAAGTTGATGATGAAGTCAGCTAACCTTCCCCTTTGCCTTTATGTAGCAGAGAGCGGCGAGAGTTGCAGCTATGAGTTCTTCATTCGTCAGCTCAGCCGTCCAGAAGACTTCAGCCATTCTCTTCTTCAGAGGTGCGTAATTCTCAGCTATTGCCCTGACCTTCTCTGCAATGTTCCTCTCTTCAAGGAATTTGGTGTGCGTTTCTCCTCTCAAAAACGCTTCATCGTTCGCTATTGCCATGTGCAGGGGTAAATTCGTTTCAACCCCGTCAATTATGTATCCGTAAAGTGCCCTTCTCAGCCTGCTAACAGCCTCACTTCTATCGTTTCCCCAGACTATGAGCTTCGAAATCATCGGGTCGTAGTACGGGGTTATCTCGCAACCCATGAAGACTCCGCTATCAACCCTTACGCCTATACCACCGGGACTTCTGTAGTGGACGATTATCCCGGTCTTCGGCATGAAGGTAACGGGGTCTTCGGCGTAAACTCTGCACTCTATTGCGTGCCCCATAAACCTCACGTCTTCCTGAGAGTGTTCGAGTTCCTCTCCATAGGCTATTTTTATCTGGTATTTCGCGAGGTCTATTCCGGTTATCATCTCCGTTACCGGATGCTCTACCTGAATTCTTGTGTTCATCTCGAGGAAGTAGAACTTCCCGTCGTAGTACAGAAACTCCATCGTTCCGGCATTTGCGTATTTTATGTGCTTCGCACCCTTAACTGCTATTTTGCCCATCCTTTCCCTTTCCTCCTCGCTTACGACTGGAGAGGGGGCCTCCTCAACCAATTTCTGGTGTCTCCTCTGAATGCTGCAGTCCCTCTCTCCGAGGTGTATTACATTTCCGTGTTCATCTGCCAGAATCTGAAACTCTATGTGTCTCGGCTTCGGCAGGTACTTCTCGATGTAAACAGCCGGATCCCTGAAGTACTTCTCTCCAAGGGTTCTCGACCTGTTGTAGGCTTTTTCTATCTCGTTTTCGTTCCATGCTATGGATATTCCTATTCCTCCTCCACCTCCAGACGCCTTTACCGCTACCGGGTACCCTATTTTTTCAGCCCACTCCTTTGCATCTTCTAGGCTTCTGAGCTCCGGACTTCCCGGCACGACCGGAACTCCCGCCTCGCTCATGAGCTTTCTTGCGTTGAGCTTCGAACCCATGGCCTCTATCGTCTCCGGTCTCGGCCCTATGAATTTGATTCCCTCCTCCTCGCACCTCCTCGCAAATTCGGCATTTTCAGCCAGAAAACCATATCCCGGATGTATCGCTTCAGCGCCGCACTTCTTTGCGACTTCAATTATCCTGTCCATGTTCAGGTAGCTGTCCTTCGCCTCAGCCTTGCCAATCAGATAAGCTTCATCTGCATAAACTCTGTGAAAAGCACGCTTATCGGCTGTGCTGTAAATGGCAACTGTTTTTATGTTGAGCTCTTTACAAGCTCTCATAACTCTTACAGCTATTTCTCCCCTGTTGGCAACGAGAATCTTGCTGAACATCGACACCGTCATAACAAATCAACATAAATGTTTTTCTACCTCTGCAACGACTTACTGGTGTGGTGGTTTACGTTATAGATTCCCCGGCGGTATTCCTGAGAAAGGTTCATGGCGAAGCTGTAACAGTGCCGGAGGTAGTTGACGAGATATTAGATGATGAGTCGAGACTTTACTTCTCTCTGAAAGACGTCAGGGTGGAGGAGGCGAAAGAACCGTACATTTCGAGAGTTATCAGTGCGGCGAAGAAAACGGGAGACATCTACAAGCTCTCCGAAACCGATATTAAGGTTCTGGCAAAAGCTCTTGAACTCGCCAATTTAAGAAAAGCAGTTCTCGTTACCGACGATTACTCTATTCAGAATGTGGCGAGAACTCTTGGTATACAGGTAGAGGTAGTAGTCCAGCCGGGAATATCCAAAGCATTTAAATGGGTTAAAGTCTGTAAGGGGTGTGGAAGAAGAGTCGATGGAGATGTCTGCCCCGTTTGTGGTAGTGAAGTCGTTTTAAGGAGGGTCAAGCGTGAGAAAACTTGAAGATCTCGTGCAGAGAGCGAAAAAATTAAAGGAGAAAGGTCTTACAACGGGAGAAATAGCAGATGAGCTCAACGTCTCGAGAGAGACGGCGATGTGGCTTTTAACTCAGGGTGACGTTTCTCCAGCCGATATATACGTTTCATGGAGTAGCATAGCCATGAATGGAGAGAGAATGGGTCACATAGCGTCTATTATGGTTGACATGATTGAGGAGGTTACGAGCCCGCAGGTTGTAATAGGCGTTGCTACGAGTGGTGTCCCTCTCGCCACCCTTGTTGCTGAAGAACTTGGCTGCTCCTTAGCCATATTCTACCCCAAAAAGCTGAAGTGGGAGCAGGAAGAGGAGGAAAGGCTTGAAGGAGTAATAAGTGAAAATTTTGCAAGAATTGACGGTAAGAAGTGCGTCGTTGTTGACGACGTAATATCAACAGGTAGAACCATAGAGGACGTTGCGGCTTACGCTAAAAAGAGAGAGGCGAAAATACAGTGTGCCTGCGTTATCGTTGACAAGCAGAGCAGGGACAGAATAGCCGGAATACCCGTGTTGAGTGTTTTCAGGATAATCAGACTTTGAACTGCGAGGGGGAAAGGTTCTGCTAAACTCCGAGCTGACGAAGGATGACGTATGCATATTAATTCCCACTTTGAATGAAGAGGCGACGATTGGTGAGGTAGTCGAGGGTTTTTTAAAGCAGGGATTTCACAACATTCTCGTCATCGACGGAAACAGCACGGACAGAACAAGGGAGATAGCCGAAAGGCTCGGTGCGAGAGTGTTAATTCAGACGGGGAAAGGAAAGGGAAGGGCTATAAAGGAAGCTTTCAGTATTATCGACTCGCCGGTGGTCGTGATAATTGACGGAGATGGCACTTACCTGCCAGAAGAAGTGAACGTGCTTCTCGAACCGATAAAGAGGAACTTCGCCGATCACGTTGTCGGTAACAGGTTTGCCAACTTCGAGAAGGGCGCTTTCACGAGACTTAACCTGATCGGAAATAAAATAATAAATTTTATATTCAGGGTTGTTTACGGAGTGGAGCTTCACGACATACTTTCGGGATACAGAGCTTTAACGAAAGACCTTTACAAGAGCGTTGACCTCGAAAAGTCCGGATTTGAGGTGGAAACGGAGCTGACGGTTGAAACTATAGCAAAGGGTTTTCGCATAGTTGAAGTTCCCATAACCTACAGAAAGAGAGGTGGAAGAACAAAGCTGAACCCTTTCAAAGACGGGTTGAGAATTGGAATGGCCATATACGACCTGCTAAAAAAGTACAGTCCCGGCAGGTACTTTTACTTCATAGGCCTTGCCATGATGGCTACTGGTGTTGGCGTGGGTATTTACGTGATAAGGGACTGGTTCAGGCACGTAACACACTATTTACTGGCGATACTGACTGCGTTACTCATAATTCTGGGACTGCAGGTCATAGTGTTCGGAACGATTACGGATTTACTGTACAGGGGAAACGTTGAGCTGAGAAAGGAGGTTAAGAGAACGAGAGAAGAAATTAAAAAGCTGAAAGACGAAATCAGAGACGAGATTGAGAAAATAAACTCGAAACGGGGTTGATTGTATGCTGGAAGTGCAGGAAAATTGGGGCATTAAGGAGATTGAAGAGCTTTTCCACAGCGATCTCCACGAGCTTGGAACTCTTGCGGATTCTCTCAACAGCGATATCGTGACTTTTGTCGTGAACCGGCACATAAACTACACCGATGTGTGCGTTTCAAAATGCCCCTTGTGTGCCTTTCACAAAAATAAAGAAGAAGGTTACCTGATGAGCGTGGAGGAGGTTCTGAAAAAAGCTGAAGAGGCAGTAAAACTCGGGGCAACGGAGCTGCACATAGTTGGGGGGCACAACCCTGAGGTGAGTATAGAGTACTTTGAAGAAATGTTCAAAGCGATAAAGAGCAGGTTTCCCGGCGTCGTGATAAAAGCCTTGACGGCAACGGAAGTTCACTTTTTGAGTAAAATCGAAAAAACGAGCGTTGAGGAAGTGCTTGACAGGTTGAAAAAAGCGGGTCTGCAGGCGATGCCCGGTGGAGGGGCGGAGATACTCGACAACGATATAAGGGCGAAGATATGTCCAAACAAAGCTAACGCGGATGAGTGGCTTGGGGTGATGAAAAAAGCCCACGAACTCGGAATAAAAAGCAATGCAACGATGCTCTTTGGCCACGTGGAAAACTATAGGCACAGAGCAAAACACCTGTACAGGCTCTGGAAACTTCAGGAGAAAACGGGAGGTTTTATAGCGTTCATACCTCTCGTATTTCACCCAGAAAACACAAAGCTGAAGGAGATGGGTCTCGTTACAAGAAGAACTGATCCGGTTGACATTTTGAAGACGATAGCTGTTTCAAGAATTGTCCTGAACAACTTCAGGAGCGTGAGAGCCTACTGGGTTATGATGGGGGAAAGGCTTGCGAGTGTTGCCCTCTGCTACGGCGCCAACGACGTTGACGGAACTTTAATTGAGGAGAGGGTAACACATGCTGCGGGAGCGAGAACCCCATTATACATGCCCGTGGAAAAGCTCATGTGGATTATAAGGGGAGCTGGAAAAAAGCCAGCGGAAAGAAACACTTTTTATAATATCCTGAGGGTCTTTGAATGATTGACTGTCGAGTAAGTTACGGAGTGAATTGCAAATTTGGCAAACCTCAAAACAGCATAAAATTTTTATTGGCAAATAATGAGCTGCTTGGAAAACCTATCGAAAAATGTCAGGGTGGCAACATTTAGTAAACTGTTTAAACAAAAGAGGAGAGGAAATTCAAATGATTGAGAGCTGGGTTGAGTACGCGGTTATCAATAAAGCTCTGAGTGACCTTGTAAACGATGTTGAATCGATTGGCGAAGTTAAATCCGCTCTGAAACACATAATAAGTGCTGGAGGAAAGAGGACGAGACCCGTCATCACTCTTCTCAGTGGCAAGCTGTGCGGTGGAAGCTGGGAGGACGTGCTTAACATAGCTCTGGCAGTAGAGTTAATTCACACGGCAAGTCTGGCTCACGACGATGTGATCGATAAGGGCGTAATGAGGAGAAACGTTGAGACCCTGCACGTAAAGTACGACACGGCTGTAGCGATCCTCGTCGGAGACTGGCTGATTTCGAAGTCCATAGAACTCGTGTCCTCTTACGGGGAGGAGGTAATAAGTGATTTTGCGAGAATAGGTATGCTGATGGCAGAAGGAGAAATTCTTGACGTTTACAGTATTAAAACTCCAGATTTTGACGAAAAAGAATATTTTAAATGTATTGAATCAAAAACAGCTTCTCTTTTTGCTTTCAGCGCTGAAAGTGCCTGCAAAATTGTGAGTGGCGATAGAAAAGACGTTGAGAGGATGTACGAATACGGAAACAACCTTGGAATTGCCTACCAGCTTGTTGACGACCTGTTAGAGTATCTCGAAATTCTTGAAGATAAAAAATCCGAATTTGAATCGAGAACTTTACCGATGATATATGAAGAAAAATACGGATTTGAGGAGGCAGTCGCAAAAACACTTGAGCACATAAGGAAACACACCGAAAGGAGCAGAAACGCACTGTCATCTTTTGAGGATTGCGAAAGCAAGGAAAAACTTCTGATAATGGTAGAATACATGACAACATTTCTCCTGAGAAATTACGTTGGCCGAAATAAAGAGGTGCTGAGGTTGCTTGAAAGCATATAAAACGCTAAACATTTAATATGGTCGCTTTGACTGCTGTTCATGCCGCACGGTTTTCAGGATGACAGCCTGATCAGAAAATGGTTGATAACTTCTGCTCTATCTTTTGTCCTGAGCTTAATACTTCTGCTCTGGGCTTACGGGCTTTACGGTATTTTTAAGACGTTTAAAATCTTCTTTTATCCCCAGTACATCGCCATAGCCTTTGCATTGTTTTACATATTCTTTTCCATACTCTTAGAGCACAGGGGTGCAGAAGTCCCGTACCTCTTCGTGAGCGGTGCAATTCTTTCAGCGTTTGCAACTTTCTTCGTCGTCTGCATTGTAAATGGTGTGTTATGGCTGTACAGCAGGGGATTGCCAGACTTCAACACCGCACTGCTTCAGATTTCGGTCTGTTTGATAGTTGCTTTCATACTGCTCAAACTCATTACTGCCAATAACAAAGCTTAAATAGACATGAACGCATTACCTTGTAGAAATACGAGCAAGGAGGAGTTTGAGTTGGCAGAAATTACGGAAGTTAGAATATATAAAGCCAGGAGTGAAGGGGCTGTAAAAGCCTATGCGTCTGTGTCCCTTGACAACGAGTTTGTTGTTAAGGGTTTGAAAGTGCTTGAGGGGGATAACGGCCTCTGGGTAAGCATGCCGAGTAGAAGGCTGAAGGATGGGAGTTTTCAGGACATATTCCATCCCGCAAGTAAGGAAGCGAGAGAGAAGATAGTAAACGCAGTTCTTGAAGAATACAGGAAGCAGGCCTGAACTGGGTTTTTAAAGAAGCATTTTAAATTTTGGTTTTGCTTTTTGCTTTATTTTGTTTTATTTTGGTCTTATTTTCCATGTTTTTGCCCTAACTCGCAACGTCCGCAGGAATTGTATGAGAATTGTTATTGAAAATTGTTATGAGGATTGTGCAAGAACCGAATGTGTATTTTGCAACGGTTTTACTGTACTCTGGCAGTTGCAGTATAAACTTTTTTAACCTTTCAAAACGTGTAATATACGCAATCCAAAAAAGAAACAAAGTTTATCACCGAAACTGAAGATTGATTATGCCCGTGAGAATTCTTGCTGCTGGGGACACTCACATTCCCGATAGAGCGGAAAAGATACCTGAAACCATCGTGGAATTTGCTGAGGAAGGTTATGACATCCTCGCCTTCACGGGAGACCTGACTGCAAAGAGAGTTCTCTCAGAATTCGCTGAAATCTGCAATGCGGGGAAAGTTTACGCTGTCAGAGGAAACATGGACACGATACCTCTCCCGTTAAGGGAGAGTTTTAAAGCAGGAGATCTGGTTTTTGGTTTGATTCACGGTCACGGAATCTATCCGAGAGGCGATAGAAGACAGCTCGAAGCCCTCGCTCTTGAAATGGGCGTTGATGTCCTGATCAATGGTCACACTCACAGCCACGACGTTTACATGGGGAAAGCGTTACTTCTGAACCCTGGTTCCGCAACGGGAGTCTGGGGTGGAGGCAACGCTTCGCTCACACCATCGGCAATGGGTATAGAGGCGTCAAAAAGAAAAGTTAAGGTAAGTCTGTGTCTGGATGGAGATATTGAGGTGTATAAATTCGAACTTTGATGTGTGCCGTGTGCTGTCAAACACGCCTTCTGGCGGGCAGAAAAACCGGCAAAGTTAAAACGGGCAGAACTCAATTAGCTTCGTTATGTCCACTACCATAGTTGTCGGTGGATTTTGGGGAGACGAAGGAAAGGGTAAGATCATTGCACATCTGGCGTACTCAGACAGACCAGCCATCATAGCGAGGGGCGGAGTCGGGCCAAACGCCGGACACACGGTGGAGGTTGAAGGGAAGAAGTTTGGAGTCAGAATGATACCCTCCGGTTTCGTCTATCCAGACGCAAAACTCCTGATAGGTGCCGGAGTTCTGGTAAACCCGGAAGTCTTCCTGAAAGAAGTGGAAGTACTGAAGGTCGGCGACAGAGCGAGAGTTGACTACAGGTGCTCGATAATTGAGCCAAAACACATAGAGGAGGACAGGTCGAGCGAACACCTGAAAGGCAAGATAGGCTCCACAGGTACGGGCTGCGGTCCGGCGAACAGGGACAGGGTTATGAGAGTGGCAAAGCAGGCAAAGGACATCGATGAGCTGAGAGCCTTTCTTGCCGATGTGCCTCTGGAAGTGAACGAGGCAATAGACGGAGGAGAATTCGTGCTCGTGGAGGGGAGTCAGGGTTTTGCTTTGAGTCTGTACTACGGCACATATCCCTACGTCACCTCCAAGGACACAACGGCGTCTGCCATTGCTTCGGATGTTGGCGTTGGGCCAACTAAGGTTGACGACGTGGTTGTTGTTTTCAAGACCTTTCCAACAAGGGTTGGAGCCGGACCATTTCCAACGGAGATGCCGCAGGAAGAAGCTGAAAAGCTCGGAATAATAGAGTACGGTACTGTGACAGGTAGAAGAAGGAGAATTGGTTACTGGGACGGAAAACTGGCCCGTTACTCTGCAATGGTTAACGGAGCGACTCAGGTAGCTCTGACGGGAATCGATAAGCTCGACAGGGAGTGTTACGGAGTTACGGAGTGGGAGAAATTAACACCAAAAGCCAGACAGTTCGTGGAGAAGGTTGAGGATGACGTTGGAGTTCCTGTTACCTTAATATCCACCGGACCGGAACTCCACCAGATAATAGATTTGAGGAAGGAAAAACTTTAATTTCCAATTTTTTAGCTGGTGAGTATTGATTGGGACTGAACCGGGACTGATCGGAGTCAAACAATTTAATGGTGGTTATGGTTGCAGATGCTACAAACAGAATATTAAAGGATATAATAAGATAAATAGTAAAATTAATTTTGTTGAGTATAAATTGAAATAAAATAAATCAAAAAAGAAAGAAAAAGGAAAAAAGAAAAATGAATTCCGCAAAATCGAAACTGGACGAAAACAGAGCTGAAGCAGCGGCACTTGAATGCGCACTCAGAATACTCAGCGTTGCGAACGGCGAAGTAACGAAGGATTACGTCGCAAAGGTGAAGAAGGAGGTAAGCAAAAAGTTCAGACTCAGCAAAATACCGGGCGACGTTGAACTGCTCAGAGCGTACGAAAAAGAGTTTGGAAGGGACGAAAAGTACTGCGTTTTGAGAGATGTCCTCAGGTTAAAGCCCGTCAGAACGATTTCAGGGGTTGCAGTAGTAAGCGTCATGACCTCTCCAGCTGAGTGCCCTCACGGCAGGTGCATTATGTGTCCGGGTGGAGTTAAGTTCAACACGCCGCAATCCTACATAGGTTTTGAGCCGGCCGCTCAGAGGGGAAGACAGCACAACTACAACCCGTACCTTCAGGTGATTTCCCGCGTGAAGGAGCTTGAAGAAATAGGGCACTCGGTTGACAAGGTTGAGGTAATCATCATGGGCGGCACTTTTCCGGCGAGGAGTACTGAGTATAAGTACTACTTCATTACCAACGTGTTTAAGGCTCTGAACGATTTTCCGAAGAGGGGCTCGGAGATTGAAGCTTCAGCGTTTTCAGATAAAAGGCATGCCTTCAAACTCCTCGAGAACGAAAAGCTGAGGAACGAAAGGGCGAGAGCGAGGTGTGTTGGATTAACCATAGAGACGAGACCCGATTACGCAATGGAGGAACACATCGTAGAGATGCTTCAGTTTGGCGCCACAAAAGTTGAGATTGGTGTGCAGAGCGTTTACGACGAAGTACTCGAAACGATAAAAAGAGGACACACGGTGGAGGACGTTGTCAGGGCTACTGAGCTTCTGAAAGATTCCGGCTTCAAGGTCGGTTACCACGTAATGCCGGGATTGCCGTTCAAAACGGACAGAAATCCTGAAAAAGACGTGGAGATGTTCAGAATTCTGTTTGAGGATGAGAGGTTCAAACCGGATTACCTGAAGATATATCCGACTCTCGTGGTTGAGGGAACAGAACTCTACGAGTGGTATAGAGCGGGGAAGTACAGACCTTACTCGACTGAGGAGGTCGTTGAAGTTATAGCAAAAGCGAAGAGGTTTCTGCCCGAATACGTGAGAGTGCAGAGAGTTCAGAGAGACATACCGGTTGGTATGGCAATAGGACTTGATAAGGGAAACATAAGACAGCTCGTCAAGAGGAGAATGAGCGAGCTCAACTACTCCTGCAGGTGCATAAGGTGCAGAGAAATCGGGCACAGGCTGATGGAGCTGGAGAGAGAGGGCAGGAAATTGAACGTCGAAGAAATCCTCAAGGAAGCAAGACTCGTCATCAGGAAGTACAGAGCTTCCAGAGGTACTGAGTACTTCATATCTTACGAGGTTGAAAGCATAGACGCACTCGTGGGCTTTATAAGGCTGAGATTTCCGGGAAATCCGTTCATAGAATGCCTGAAAGACTGCGCTCTTGTGAGAGAGCTGCACGTGTACGGAACGGCTCTGCCAGTCGGTTATTCACCAACTCGAGTGGAAAAAGCAGTTCAGCACAGAGGTTTTGGAGAAAAGCTTCTGGAGCAGGCAGAAGAAATAGCGAAGGAGAAGTACGACAGAATTGCGGTGATAAGTGGCGTCGGAGTGAGGCCTTACTACAGAAAGCTTGGATACGAAAAGCAGTTCGAGTACATGGTGAAGAATCTGAACAGGATTTAAATGGGTTTTAAATGAGTCAAAGTCTTAACCACCTCGCTGAACAGCTAAAAACTAAAAAAGAGAAACCGTTATCGATTATTATGTTTGAAAAACTCAGAGAAAAAATCGAGACGTACAGGCTTTACAGCAGCATGACCGACCTCGTACCGGTGGCAAGAAGGTACTTCGTAATAGGCTATTTTGATGGAGCTCTAACTGTTCTCGGATTGATAATGGGCGCTCATCTGAGCGGGAAAGCCACTCCTGAAGTAATACTCTCGGCAGGAGTTGCCACGGCAATAGCTCTCGGTATATCGAGCGGATGGGGAGCTTACGAGGCGGAAAGGGTTGAACAGGCGGCAATGAAGCACGAAAGGGACAGAGCCATGCTCAAAAACGTTGGAGGAATCATAGAAAGAGCACACAGATTTGCCATACTCGTCAGCTCAATGGTTCACGCCGTTTCTCCCGTTGTTGCGTCTCTGATTCCGCTCGTATTTTACGCGTTCCTGCCCGTTAACGAGGCTTTTCCCTTTGCCATAGCAACCTGCCTGATTCAGCTGTTCGTGGTCGGAGCTTTCATGGGAAAAGTTTCAAAGACGAATGTCCTTGCTTCGGGCATCAGGCTTGTGCTTGCAGGAATTGTCACGCTTCTTGTAGTCATGATCCTGAGTCCGAGTCACCTGATGTAAACTATTTTTGTTATAGTTTTATACTATACAATATATTAGATTCGACACATTAACCGGGTGTAACGACGTTTACAGCAAAAAAATGATATATTTAAGAAACGTAAAGACTGCCCGGAGGTGGCATGGTTTGTACCTCTACCCGGTAGAGGTGGTTGCAGACATCTACATGAGCAGGGTTGGTGGTTGCAGTTCAGAACTCGAAAGAGGGGAAATTGGAATAAACGCAAACGCTCTGTATACGAACACCTCTTTAATTGCCGGAGAAACTCTGGCGAGGCTCAAATTCTTCGAATCGAATAAGCCGTTCTTTCTCAGAAAGAAGTACAGAATAGTTGGCCTCGAAGAACACATGGAGGGTTACGAACTCTCCGAAAACGGAGAAATCGTTTTCAGCGAATCTGATTACAAAAAGGAGTTTGAGGGGAAGGGAGTAATAATAAACGCCGTGGAAGAGTTCAGAATAGGGGACGACATGGGAAAAGTCGTTAAGGCGATGAGGGAGAGAATCAGAAACATGGAGCTTTAAAAAGAGATTTAAAAAGCACCACGGGCAGGAGATCTGTCAGGAGACCTGTAAATGCTCGAAAAATTGAGGAACAGAAAGAAAAAGTGGAAAGTTTTAACAAACGCGGCGAGATTTTTTGGTTTTAAGAAGTTGCTTAAGAGCCACGACTTCAGAGTGAGAGACAGCGAAGTTTTCATGCTCAGCTGTGAACTCGGAAAAACACTGGATGAACTGCCGGAGGAGCTTCAGAAAAAGCTCAGAAGTGCCGGAATAAAGGTTGGGGAGGTCGGCAGGAGGTACAGGTTCACTCTCGAAGGGGCGTTTTTTCTCAGCAGAAACGAAAAGAAGAGGGTTTACGTTGACAGAAAAGCGGAAATGTTGTTTCTATACGGCAGAGACGTATTTTCCTCTTCAATCCAGAAAACGAGCAGTGACGTCATGGAGAACGACGTTGTTTTCGTCTGCAACGTTTACGGAGACATCCTGGGCATTGGGAGAGCAAAGTACAGCTCGGAGGAGATAAAGCATAAAGGAGAGAAAGTTGCTGTGGAAAATTTGGTGGACAGGGGAGAATATCTGAGGAAAAAGAAGCTTTACTCTGCTTTTTGAATTGCTTTCGCTGTGCCTGATATAAAGCCTTGGTAAAAATTTATAACATCAGCATAGAGGTTGGACAGGTGAATGTAGGAATAGTTGTGCACGGTGAAGATAAGCCGGGAATAGTGTATGAAATTTCATCTGTTCTTACCAAACACAGGCTGAACATAGTCGACATAGAGCAGAGAGTCCTCAAAAACATGTTCGTCATGTTCGTTGTTGCCGAGGAGACAGACGGCATAAACGTGGGGGAGCTGAAGAGAGACCTCGAAAATGCAGAAAAGAAAATGAATGTAAAAGTGGACATCAGACTACTACCTGAGGTTAAAACGGAAAATAAAAATCTTTACGTTCTCACGGTGATTGGAGAGGACAGGGTCGGTATAGTTTACGCGATAACCTCGATACTTTACCAGCTCGGAATAAACATAGAGCGAACGACGCTGATAGCTAGAGACAGGCTGATAACGATAGAATTTCTCATAGATCTGAAAAGAGGTAACGAGGACGTCCTGAGAAAGAGGCTGAAAGAAGAAGTCGAGAACGAGGGGATGGATGTCGTTATTCAGCCTTACGAGCTTTTCAAGAGGGGTAAGAGGCTGATAGTATTCGACATGGATTCGACTCTCGTTGATGAGGAAGTTATAGACAAACTGGCCAGGGTTGCAGGGGTTGAAGAGGAAGTGAAGGAGTTAACGAAAAAAGCCATGAACGGTGAAATCGACTTCAAAGAAGCTCTGAGAGAAAGAGTTAAACTTCTGAAAGGTTTGCCGGTGGAAGTTCTTGAAAAAATATACAGCCAGATAAAACTTACGGACGGGGCGAAGGAACTCATAAAGAGCCTGAAAGAGTCTGGCTACAAAGTGGCACTCGTGAGCGGTGGTTTTACCTACTTTACAGACAGGCTGAAAGAGGAGCTCGGACTGGATTACGCTTTTGGAAACGAGCTCGAAATAAAAGATGGAAAGCTGACGGGAAGAGTGAAGGGAAGGATAATCGACGCTGAGGAGAAAGCGAGAATAATCGAAGAGCTCGCAAAAAGGGAAGGAATAAGCAAAGAAAACATAGTTGCCGTTGGGGACGGTGCTAACGACAGAATAATGATTGAGAACGCCGGACTGGGAATTGCATTCAACGCAAAAAAAGCTCTGAAAGAGGTGGCAGATGGCACTCTATCCAAAAACCACCTCATAGGTCTCGCAGGCATACTCGGATTAAACGTCAAGAGAAAAAAGTAAGTTAAATTGAATTCAGAGCTCTTTTCTCAAATCTACTACCCTTCTGGCTTTACCCCTGAACCTTTCCAGGGTTCCCTTTTCGACGAGTTCAACGTTTGTTCTCAGGTTCAGCTCCTTTCTGAGCTCGTTCTGGATTTTTCTCTTTAGCCTTTCCAGATCCGAAAGCTCTCCCGTAAACACGTCATCCACGACCTCTACTTTTACTGTTATCTCGTCAAGTGGACCGTTTCTCGTTATTACCACCTGAAAGTGGTCGCCGGCTTCGGGAATCCTCATCAGTACGTGCTCTATCTGGCTCGGGAAGACGTTAATTCCTCTGACCACGATCATGTCGTCAGTTCTTCCAAAAATTCTGTGTATTCTTGGATGAGTCCTTCCGCAGGCACACTTTTCCGTCATGAGCTTGGTTAAATCTCCTGTCCTGTACCTCAGGAGCGGTAAAGCTTCTTTCGTAAGTGGCGTCAGAATTAGCTCACCTTTTTCGCCGTCTCCAACGACTTCTCCTTCCTCATCCACGATTTCCACGAAGTAGTGGTCCATCCAGATGTGCAGACCGTCCTGTTCCTGACATTCAAACGCAACTCCCGGGCCATTCATCTCGCTCAAACCGTAGGAATCGAAAGCTTTGAGATTGAAGGCATTTTCAAGCCTTTTCCTCGTGTTCTCGCTCCACGGTTCAGCTCCAAAGCACCCCGTTTTAATGCCTATTTCGTCCGGTCTTATGCCCATACTCTCCGCAACCTCCTTTATGTGCATTGCGTAGCTCGGTGTGCAGTGGATTGCCGTAGTGCCAAAGTCGAGCATGTAGCGAATCTGCCTTTCAGTGTTACCGGTTCCGGCAGGAACAACCATCGCTCCAATTTTCTCAGCACCGTAGTGCAACCCCAGTCCGCCTGTGAAAAAAGTGTAGCTCACCATATTCTGAAAGACGTCTTTTTCTCTGATTCCAACCATGTAGAGGCACCTTGCAACCATATCCACCCAGTTTTCCAGATCGGCTCTCGTGTACCCCACCACCTTTGGCTTTCCCGAGGTTCCGCTTGACGTGTGAATTCTGACTATTTTTTCCTTAGGAACTGCAAAAAGACCGAAGGGGTAGTTATCTCTTAAATCCTCCTTTGTTGTGAAGGGTATTTTAGCAACGTCTTCTCCCCTTTTTATGTCATCCGGGTGGACTCCGGCCTCTTTCAACCTTCTTCTGTAAAACGGAACGTTCTCGTAAGCGTGTCTGATCACCCACCTGAGTCTTTTCATTTGAAGTTCTTCGAGCTCCTTTTCAGGAAGTATCTCTTCTTTACACCAGTAATTGTCAGAGTATGGCATGCTGAAGAGTTCATAATTTCGCTTAAAATACTTTGGTGATTTTACCACTTTACGAGAAGAACCAAAAGAGTTGAAAATTCGAAAAAATAATAAAACCATGTGGAACCATAAAAAAGTAGATATGTTCGTACACGGGCATTTAATGTTTCCCGATTACGTGGCAATTGCAATACTAATGGGAAATCTTGTTTTCTTAACTCTATTAGTGAGTTATGCAATTAACGCTGGTTCAAATGATTTGAAGACTCAAAAGATTCAAAAACCAAATCAAAGATTAAAACTGCCGTTTTCCATCGCATTTCACAGGCCTGAGAGGGATTACCTGAATTTTTTCCCCGTTTCTTCTTATTTCAGCTTCAATTCCGTAAACTGATGACAGCACATCCTCACTCAAAACTTCGTATGGTTTTCCCCGGGCATATACTCTTCCACCACTTAGGATTATAACTTTATCAGCGTACATTGCAGCCAGATTGAGGTCGTGCAGGACAAGAATTGTTGTCATTTTTTTCTCCTTCGTAATTTTCCTGATTAATTCCAAGATTTCGAGTTTATTTCTTATATCGAGATTTGAAACAGGCTCGTCCAGGAGTAAAACTTCCGGTTCCCTTACAAGAGCCTGAGCAACAAGAACGACCTGCCTTTCTCCCCCGCTGAGCTTGTTTGCGTACCTCTTAGCGTAATTGTCAATTCCGAGCTCTTTCATGACTTTTACTGTGATCTTCAGATCTTCTTCGCCAATTCTCCAGTTCAAATACGGAATTCTGCCCAGCATCACAACTTCAAAAACAGTTAAAATTCCGGGGATGACGTTGTCTTGGGGTAAATAACTCACAATTCTGGAAACGTCCTCTTTTCTCATTCTGGATAACCTCTTTTCATCGAAGAAAATTTCCCCCGAGTCGGGCTGAACGATCTTGGCGATAGTTTTTAGGAGAGTCGATTTTCCCGCCCCATTCGGGCCTATTACTGCTGTAATCTCCCCCTGTTCAGCCGTGAAGTTTATGCGGTCAAGCACTTTCTTTCTGTCGTAACAGAAGCTGACGTCTTCCACCCTCACCGTTACCATATGTGTTTTCTCCCCCTGACAACCAAAAGCAGGAAAAACGGAACTCCTATCATTGAGGTTATTATTCCTACTGGAAATATTGCTCCAGGCACGATTACCTTGCTTGCTATGGCACCTGCAGAAAGTACAATGGCTCCGCAGAGTATCGAGCCGGGTATAAGAAATCTCTGGTCTTCTCCAAGCAGTATCCTTGCCATGTGTGGCGCAACAAGTCCGATGAAAGCAATTATACCGACAAAACACACGGCAACCGATGTTAGCAGAGAAATGTAGATCAAAACCTCTATTCTCATCCTCTCGACATTGATTCCAAGAGACTTCGCCTTTTCGTCTCCCAGCCTTAGAGCTGTTATCTTCCACGACCTGCTCATGAGCGCTGCAGATGTAAGTGCCAGAACTGCGAAAACGATCTGGGCCTTCGGAAGTGTGGATTTCGTCAGGCTTCCAAACATCCAGAAAACTATTGCCTGCAGAGTTTCCTCGCTCGCAAAGTACTCTAAAAGGGCAAGCATTGAATGAAAAAGAAAAGCTATTGCAATCCCACCGAGAACCAGAGTTTCACTTGTAAAACCCCTTATTTTCCCTATGAACATTATCAGCATGCACGTGAGAAACGCAAAAAAGAAAGCATTCACGGGAACCGTGAACTCGAGTGGAACGGGCAGAACGTTTAAACCAAAAACATAAGCAACTGCTGCTCCAAATCCTGCTCCAGCGGAAATTCCAAGCGTATACGGGCTTGCAAGCGGGTTGTTCAGAATTGTCTGCATTTCCAGACCTGCCAAGCCAAGAGCTCCTCCAACGAGTAGAGCCATGAGAGTCCATGGAAGTCTGTAATCCCATATTACAACGTGTAAAGTTTCATTTTGCGGATACATTAAGTTTATCAGAACGCTGCAGAAACAAGCTGAAATGGGTCCAACCATGAGGTCAACTACAGCAAGTATAAAGCATACAACTGCAAATACTGAAATAAAAAAAATTCGACGGTAAAACACAGTTTTGTAAATTCTGTAATACTCTGTCTCCATCAGCTCCCACCCAGTCTAACGGCCCAAACTCCATGCAGTGGCATGGGCATGAACTTGCTGTAAAACGTCTGAAGATCCTTTTTCGGTTCTAAGTTCCTGAACAGGGCTGGATGCAACCACTTCGCCATATATTCGAGACACACGAATTCGAAGAGATGTCCGTGGGACAGTCCGTGGTGGATTATGTAAACTCTTCTGTCCTTAACAGCGTTTAGTTTATTCCATCCCGGTCTGTTAATCAGTTCTTTAAGAGCTTCTTTTGCGGAACTCGAGTTGTTGACCGTGTACCCTATAACTACTTTTTGACCGCTCGGGAAATTGTTGTTGCACGTGAATACGAGTACATCGGGGTTAGCTTTCAGGACAAACTCTGGATTGATATCCCCGCTGAAACCCGGAATAACTTTCGCAGCAACGTTGTCGCCTCCTGCCAGATCAATCCAGAAGTTGTACATGCTCTTTTTACCGTATGCATCCCATTTTGACCAGGTAGCGAAAACTATGACTTTCGGCTTTGACCTAATCCCTTTGGTTTTGTTTACGATCTCTATTACGTGATCCTCAAAGAACTTTACAACTTCTTTTGCTCTCTCCTCTCTGTTCAGAATTTTTCCAAGTATCATCGCACTTCTGTTTACTTCATTGAACAGTTCCGTAACGTTGTTTGTATGGGGGAAGTAGTCCGTAAACACAACAGGAATTCCAGCTTTTTCCAGCCTCTTTACGTCCTCTGTCATGTACTTGTACATTGACCTGTCTGCTATAACAACGTCCGGTTTTAGCTTTATCACTTCTTCAACCTGAAATGTTTTGCCTGGCTGTCCGACGTCTGGTAATTTTTTAATCCTGGGGTAATACTCAATCCAGGCCTGCCACCAGTCGGGTCTGTACATTTTATACCTCCATGCGTTAATTCCCACCAGCTTGCTCAGGGAATCTTTACCGCCCACCGCTGCGTAGTCTTCGAGTCCGTATAACAGGACAACTCTTTTCACAGGGGTTTTTATGGTTACAGTTCTGCCGAGAATGTCTGTTACCGTTATCGTTTTTGTTTTATTCTCTGCCACGTTTTTAACCTGTGCACACCCGCACAAAAGCAAAGCTATCAGACAGAAAAAAAGCAACGACTTTCTCAAAGTTCACACCTCCTTTAAACCCTCAAAAACGAAATAAGATTTTGAACTCCACGCAAGCCTGTAAAAAAACGATCTACGCCTGAGTACGATTTCTCTTATCCAGCTTATGTCATGCACTCTAACATCTTTAAATCCACACTCTTTCAGGAGGGAAAAACACTTCTCAGCAGACATGTTCCTCATTGGCAGTTTTTTCGCATAGCTGGTTTTCCATGGATTTCTTTTTTCGATTACTGCGATTCCGAGTTTTCCTACGAAGGATTTTACTCTGTCTATGGTATTCTTCTGGTAACTGCTGTCTATTATTACGACTTTTCCGTCTGGTTTGGTTACCCTGTACCATTCACTTACAGCTTTTTCCGGGTTTGGTAGAGTCCAGAGCACATGTCTGCACACGACGCCGTCAAACGATTCATCAGCAAAAGGAAGATTTTCTGCATCTCCCAGTTTGAAATGCACGTCTTTACTTTTTGATCTAGCTTTCTTCAGCATGCCGATGGAGATGTCAATTCCAACAACTTCGTGTCCTAGCTCTGAAAGCAGTACTGCCAGAAAACCAGTTCCCGTTCCCACGTCAAGAATTCTCCCTTTCCTGCTAAAAATTCTGGACAGTAGAGATTTCCACACTTCCGGCATGTCAGCATGTCCTGGAGAGCAATCATAGCTTCTGCTTCTTTCATCCCAGTACTTTTTCACTGATTTTTTAATTTCCACGGTCTCCACGAGCTCCAGTAACACGTAGTATTATATAATCCTTGCTATGTAACACCAAGAAAATAAAAATAAACCAATAGTAACAAAAAGTATGATTTTTGTGGTATAATTAAACAAAACATGGTTTAAATTATACACCGGTCACGTCTAGGGCTTTCTCAAAATCGCTTTTATCCGGATTTACAGCGTCAAGAATTGTGTAGCGGGAGGGTCTTATCTTTTTTGCGTTCATTAAAGCTAACAGAGCGTCTTCTCTTGGAATTCCCACGTCCTTCAACTTTGTTGTACACCCGAATCTCTCCATTGCTTCCTTGACCTTAACCCAGTCTCCCCCGTAAGCCATTTCGTGGAAGTATTCCATGATAATCGTCCCGATTCCAACCTGTTCGCCGTGGAGCGCGTGTCCAACGCCCATTATGTCTAAGGAATGGCTGAACTTGTGCTCTGCACCGCTTGCAGGTCTGCTGCTTCCAGCTATGCTCATCGCAACACCACTCATCACGAGCCCTCTTACGAGCTCCTCTATGCTCGGAGCTCTTTCAAGAGCTATTTCTGCTGGCATGGAAGCTATACTCGCAGCGACCTCCGAGTAATCTGTAGGGTCTATTTCCTTCGCCAGCTTCCAGTCCTTAACAGCGGTAATGTTGGATATGAGGTCTCCAAAGCCAGCTCTGATCAGCCTGATGGGACACTTGGAAATTATCGACGTATCCGCAACAACTGCTGATGGTGGTCTCGTGAAAACGGAGAAAGCCTCTCCATCCCTGAAACTCGCTACCGGGGAAGCCATTCCATCGTGTGACGCAGTTGTGGGAACCGTAACCAGTGGAACGTTCAGCTCGGAGGCGAGTATTTTTCCGGAGTCGATTATTCTTCCACCACCTACAGCAATCACGCAATCCACGTCGCCGTAGCTGAGTTTGGCTATCAGCTTTCTGACTTCATCTTTGGGTTTTTCCAGTATGTAAATGCTTTTTAATTTAGTTCTCTCTTTAACAACCTTTCCGGCTATGTCAAAGCTCGTTTTTCCGCTCAGCATTATAGCGCTTTCAGCTTTGAGGCCATCCACTATCAAAGGGACTGTTTCTATCGCACCGTCCCTTATTTCCACGAACAGCGGTATTTCAGCGTGTTTGTGCATCGCTTCAAGTTTGAAGTATGTGTTTTTAGCAGTTTTGTTGTCCTGTTGTTCAAAATTTTAATATTTAACACTAATTTGATTTTAGTATTAAATTTGATTTTAGATTGGTGTAAAGTCTGGATTAGACCATAGCAAATGCTAAATAATATTTGATCAATTGTTCAAATATGGAAAGGACTTGTGAGGATATAAGAGCAGGAGATATCAACGAAGTAATTTCAAAGCTACCGTCTGATGAGAAAATAGCCGAATTAGCTGAATTCTTAGAGGCTTTTGGCGATTTTTCGCGTATAAAAATACTCTTAGCCCTGCAAGAGTGCGAATTGTGCCCTTCTGAAATTTCAGCCATAACAGGCCTGTCCATCTCGGCAGTTGCTCATCAGCTCAGAGTGCTTAGAGATAAGAAGCTTGTGAAATATCGGCGTGAGGGTAAAAACGTGTATTACAGCCTGGATGATGAGCATGTCTCAGCTATTCTGAAAATCGCTCTTGAGCACGTGAGCGAAAGTAGGTGAAGCACCATGCATCATGAAAACGATATAAAAAGAATAAAAGAGTTAACCGCAATAATCGTTTCAGCCATTTTATTTATTACAGGAATCATTTTTGAGAAATCGTTGCATAGTTACCCATTAGCAGAATACGGACTATTCTTGACAGCTTATGCTATAGCCGGATGGAAGATAGTGTGGAAATCTGTGAAAAACGTAAAGAGAGGTATAGTATTTGACGAGAACGCGTTGATGACAATAGCAACCGTTGGTGCCATTGCGATACACGAAATGCCGGAAGCTGTGGCTGTTATGCTGTTCTACAGAGTTGGTGAGTTTTTGCAGGATTTAGCAATACATCGTTCGAGACGCTCCATAAAATCGCTGCTCGAAATTAGGCCAACCTTTGCCAACCTCAAAGTCAATGGAAAAATTGAGAGAGTTAAGCCTGAGAAAATGAAGGTTGGAGATATAATCGTGGTTAAGCCCGGAGAGAAGATTCCACTGGATGGAATTGTAGTTGAAGGTTCATCGGTCGTTGATACCTCCGCTTTAACCGGAGAGTCTAAGCCGAAAAGCGTTGGAGTTGGAGATGAAGTTCTGTCGGGAATGATAAATCTGAGTGGAATGCTAACGGTCAGGATAACGAAACCTTTTGCCGAATCTACGGTATCCAAGATCCTCGAACTCGTTGAAGAAGCAAGAAGTAGAAAGGCAAAGGCTGAGAAGTTCATAACGAAGTTCGCCCGCTATTATACCCCCGTAGTGATTGCACTGGCAATCTGCATAGCGGTAATTCCACCCTTAGCTTTGAACGAGCCGTTTTCACCTTGGATCTACAGAGCTCTGGTTTTGCTTGTGATATCCTGTCCGTGTGCCTTAGTTTTGTCCGTCCCTCTCAGCTACTTCGCAAGCATAGGAAAGTTTGCGAGGGAGGGAATTTTGGTTAAGGGTTCAAATTTTATAGATTTGCTGAGCAAAGCTAAGGTTGTCGCATTCGATAAGACCGGAACACTTACGAAGGGGAAATTTAAGGTCACCGAGGTCGTTACGAGGAACGGTTTCGGCAAGGAAGAAGTGTTAAAATTTGCAGCATTAGCTGAGCTGAATTCGAATCATCCAATAGCCAAGTCCATACTCGAAGCTTACGACGTTAGAGGACTCGAAAACCTCGTTGAAAGTTACGAGGAAGTAGCAGGGATGGGTATAAAAGCCAAGATAAAAGGAAACTTGGTGATAGCTGGGAACGATGCGATGATGCACGCTGAAAGAATAGAGCACGACACGTGCTGGGTTGAAGGAACGGTCGTGCACGTTGCGGTTAATGGCAGATACGCTGGTTACATAATAGTTTCAGACGAAATAAAGGAAGGTGCGAAGGATACGATTGTAGAGTTGAAAAAGCTCGGATGCAAAGTCGTCATGCTTACTGGCGACAGCAAAGAGGTTGCGGAAATCGTTGCCAAGAAACTGGGAATAGACGAATTTCACGCCGAACTATTGCCAGTAGATAAGGTTAGAATCGTTAGATTCTTAAAAAATAACGGTAACACTGTATTTGCTGGAGATGGAATAAACGATGCTCCGGTTATCGTTGAAGCCGATGTTGGAATGGCTATGGGTGCGATGGGTAGCGATGCGGCAATAGAAACGGCTGACGTTGTAATCGTAGATGATAAGATCTACAAAGTCCCAAAGGCTATAAGGCTGTCGAGAAGAACTCAAAGCATTGTCTGGCAGAACATAATCTTTGTCTTGGTTGTTAAAGGTCTGTTCGTGAGTTTGGGAATTCTGGGAATGGCTACTATGTGGGAGGCCGTTTTTGCCGATGTTGGGGCATCCTTAATAACGCTTCTTAACGCAATAAGAATTGCATAACTAACAGACACAGCTGCATAACTCAGGTTAAAAAGCTCCTGACAGAAATCCTTAAAAACTTTCACTAATGTTTGTGAAAAAGTGAGACTGCGCCGAATCTTCATACCGAGAAGTTACAAACCCTCCGAACTCCAGTGTGAAAGGTCTGTCTGCGTAACTCCCGTTGAAGCAGCCGATTTGATACTCTCCTCAAGAGCTGTTTTAGTTACGGGAGGGCTTCTGCTTGAAAGAGAAGAGCTCGTGGAGTATGCTGTTAAGTTAAGCAGGTTTATGCCGGTGATAGCAACAGGAGCCTCATCAAAACCACTGCTCGAAAGAGGTGTGCAGCCGCTAACTAAGAGCTTTACACTCCACCACGTAATCCAGTTTGCTGAAGACGGGGAGTGGGAACCGCTGAAAAGGTGCGATTTAATGGTGTTTCTCGGAGTTCAGCCGTACTACCTTTCAAGGGTTTTATCGTCGCTCAGACACTTCTCTCGAATAAAAACTTTAAGCTTAGATGAATTTTACCAGCCAAACGCCGATTACAGCCTTTCAGCAATTGCAATGATACTGAACGAGAAACTATGTTCTGGCTGCGGTGATTGCGTTACTGTTTGCAGAACGATGTCGAAGGGTCTTGCGATAAACGTTCGCAGAGGGAAAATACACGTAAGACCGGAGCTGTGCATTGGATGTGGACTGTGTGCCGAGTTCTGCAGCAGGGGTGCGATAACCTTTGAGAAAGGGGAAAGACTTCACAGCCTGATGCTCGAGGAGCTTTTAACCTGCCTCGAAAGCGGTGGTACAGTTAGTGTGGTTGAATTTTGAGGGTTCGAAATTTCAGGTGTAGGTGTAAAAAGTGAAGAGGTAAAAAAAGTTTAAAAGCAGCAAAATTTCACTATAAATGCTGATAAATTGGGGGTAGTTGGATGATTTCGGAAATGTCAAGGTTCAGGAGGATACCGAACTACGTCTGTCCTTTCTGCGGAGCCCTGTGTGATGACCTCGTAGTCGAAACAGATGGCAAGGAAATAAGGGTTGAGAACGCCTGTGTTCTCGGCACGGCAAAAATTCTCGCAAAGCATCACAATAGAGTTTTAAAACCTCAGATTAACGGTAGGGAAGTTGATCTCGACGAAGCCATAGACAAAGCCGTGGAAATTCTGCTCAAAGCGAAGAAGCCTCTATTTTACGGATTCTCATCCACCACGTGCGAGGCTCAGGAGGTTGCAATTGAACTTGCAGAAAAAATTGGTGGCGTGATAGACTGCACCTCTTCAGTCTGTCACGGTCCGAGCATACTTGCTATCCACGAAGTTGGAATTCCGAGTTACACTCTTGGAGAGATAAAAAATAGAGCTGACCTCGTGATTTTCTGGGGATGCAACCCTATGCATGCGCATCCGAGGCACATGTCCCGTTATTCAGTTTTCCCGAGAGGCAGGTTCTCTCAGAGCAGAATAGGAAGAAAAATCGTTGTCGTAGACGTGAGACCAACTGAGAGTTCCAAGTTAGCGGACGTTTTCATTCGGGTTGAGCCGGGCAGCGATTACGAAGTGCTGAACGCTCTCAGAACTATAATCAACACCGGTGAATGCAGACTGAAAAAAGTTGGCGGAGTTGACGCCGAAAAACTGAAAGAACTTGCGGAGATGATGAAGAACTGCAAATTTGGAATAATATTTTTCGGAATGGGTCTCACCCACTCACGCGGAAACTACTGGAACATAAGCGAAGCCATAAGCCTTGTCAAAGACCTCTACCGCTTTACGAAGTTCGGGATAATGCCGATGAGAGGGCACTACAACGTCAGCGGTTTTAACGAGGTCTGTACGTGGGAAACGGGTTTTCCTTTTGCAGTTGATTTTACCAAAGGATATCCGTGGTACAATCCCGGAGAAACGGACTCCAACAGCATTCTCGATAAAAGAGATACAGATGCCATGTTTGTGTTTGGCGGGGATCCGGCAGCACACTTTCCAAAAGCGACTGTGGACTACATGAAAAAAGTACCGCTCATCGTCGTCGATCCTTTCTGGAGTCTGACCGCAAAAATAGCAGACGTCCTGATACCCTCAGCGATAGCGGGGGTTGAGGTGGAAGGATCAGCATATAGAATGGATTCAGTCCCACTGAGGCTGAAAAAGATAGTTGATCCGCCAGAAGGGATACTGAGCGATGAAGAAATTCTCAAGAGAATACTTGAAAAGGTCGAAGAAAAGTTGTGATAGCATGCAAGAACGCCCTTCAGTCAGGCACATTACAGTCAAACAGGGAATACTCGACATTTCAGACCTGAAAACATTTCTTTCTGTTTACGGAAAAAATGCAGTTTTTATCAATGCGGACTACATAGTTGGTGAAGATCACGCTTACTTTTCGGCAAAAAAAGCCATTGAAGCGTGGAATGAGGGGAGGGCTGTGGCGAGAAGCCTTCCACTTGAAGTTATGCTGTACGCCGCCGCCACGAGGCAGATAAACGAAGCTCTAAAAATTGGGGTTAGAGAGGGCAGAAACAGAACTGTGGCAATTTTTTTGGAGGAAAACGTTGAGGTAGAAGGATTCAGAGAAGCGAATGTTTTGAAGATGAGTAAAGAAAAAATTGATAGAATAGTAAATTTTTTCAAAATAAACAAAAACGAACTCGAAGTTGCTGGCGTGGAGAAACTGCCCCTGATTGTGAGGGAAAGAATAGTTTTATTTGACCTCAACAAGTAAGTTCTTTTTATTTATGTTTGTAATTATCTCCAGTTTTTCCCTCATCATACAAATTTTGGAAACCTTTTTAACTGCATTACATTGTAATCATTATCATGAAAATCTCTTCAGTGATCGCTCTTACAGCAGCCGCATTTGCTCTGCTGATGATCAACACGGCAACTCTGTGTTCTCCACACGTGAGTGTAAACACGTATCTGAGACTGGCGGATGAAAACGCCAGCGCTTTTGTGTACAGTTCAAACAGGGCAATGCTGTTTTACGGTAACGGAACTGTTACGCTCGCTCCTGTAGAAAATTTACCTTTAAATGGTAGAGCTGAAAGCTACATGGGTGTAAAAATTGTTGTTAACGGGGATGAAGCGCAGACAATCTTGAACGGTGTTGAGATATCGGGAAATTTAGCACTCGTCAAAGCTTGCATAAAGGCGGCTATTTCCGGAAAAAATATGCTGAACTTCCTGAGGTCTGCTGGTTTTTCGGCCAGACTCGATAACGTGGAGAGTCTGTACGTACTCAGAAAAAATTACTGTCCTTACAGCAACAATCTGAAAGTAGTCTTGGTTAAAAAAGTGGCAAAAGGCTACGATGTGCATGTATACTATCACGGAAAATTAACGGACTTGCACACAAAAAATATCAAAATGGCAAAGTTTTACCTCACGAAAACAGTCAGGAGAGTTCTGACGTTTACAGTATATCCTTCAGATCTATGCCCTCGTGTTTGAGCAGCTCGATCTTGATTTCAATCCCCTGACTGAACCCGCCAATTCCT
The DNA here is from genome assembly GCA_015520485.1 of Archaeoglobaceae archaeon. Taxonomy (GTDB): domain Archaea; phylum Halobacteriota; class Archaeoglobi; order Archaeoglobales; family Archaeoglobaceae; genus WAPX01. Next base: position 8,305 of record WAPX01000053.1, on the reverse strand, counting down.
TTGCTGCTGATTACCCTATGGCATGGAATTATTACAGGGGCTGGATTTGCCTTGAGAGCCTGTCCAACGGCTATGGGGGCTGTTTTAATCTCTTCTGCCAGCTCTCCGTAAGTTTTAACTTTTCCGAACTCGATTAGCCTTACCCTCTCGAGGACTCTTTTCGCGAAATCGCTTTTTATCTCCACGTCGTATTTCGAGAAATCCACGTTTTCACCTGAAAAATACCTGCAGAGGTCCCTTCTCAACTTCTTCGAGAATTTTGAGAGCTCAACGTTCCTAAGAAATTTTTTCTTTATTTCGTAATCGGGATAATTTAAAAATTTTGCATTCCACACCACGTCATCTTTAACCGTGACGAGCAGGGGATACTTCCATTCAACGAAAAACGTTTCGGTCATAAGTCTTTCACGTCTTTGCTTGCTATCTCCCTTATTCTCTCAACACCTCCGACCTCCTCTATGACTTCAGCAACGCACCCGGGTACGAAGTCCTTCCAGTTCTCCCCCTCTATCATCCTCCTCCTTATCTCCGTTCCCTGATACTCAAGTCTTCTGTAGAGCTTCGTACTCCTGACCTCTATTCCAGCCTCTCTGAAAAGTCTGATAACCAGAGGGTTGTTGGAGTAAACGACGCTGAAAGGAGGTACCATGGACTTTACGTGGCTGACCCACAGAGAGTTTCTGTATATGTCTTCCAGCGGAATTATGTACAGTTTCACCGGTTTTTCGACTTCTCCGTTCTTAAGCATCTCTTCTGTCAGCTCGTCAAGTGCTCTCGAAACCATGAGAATTCTCTCTCCTGCAGTGAACGGGTTTTCTATCGTGTGACTCTCCTGAGCGCTTCCAACTCCAACTATCAGCTCGTCCACTTCTTTCAGTATCTTTCTCAGAACCTCCATGTGTCCCAGGTGGCAGGGCTGGAACCTGCCTATGAAGAAAGCTCTTCGTATTTCAGCCATCGTAAGAGCCTCAAACCCCTTCTTTAAAACGTTTCGCCACCTATTCCAGGCTCAAACAGTTTGATATTTGGTTTAACCTGACTTAACTTAATAAATTTAATATAGTAACTTAAACTTAAAATGTAAAAAATAAATGCGCTACAGATACACGTAAACTGCGTCTATTATTCCATCAAGCTTTTCCATCTCTGCGAGGACTTCATCGCTTAGAGGGTCGTCCACGAGAAGCAGCATCAGCTGCACTCCCCCTCTTCCACCGTATCTGCCCACAATCATTCCTGCAATGTTTATGTTGTAGTTTCCGAGAAGTGTGCCAACCCTCCCTATGACTCCCGGCTTGTCCTCGTGCAGGGATATTATGTAGTGTCCTTCGGGCACGAAGTCAACCTTGTACTTGTCAATCCTAGTTATTCTGTACTCATTTCCGAAACAAGTTCCAGCTATATTTATTGTCTTCTCTCCGTCGCTTATCTCCGCTTCCAGCAAGCTTTCGTAGCTCGACACGTCTCCCGTTGCCTGCTCGATGTCTATTCCCCTCTCCTTTGCAACGGGCAGGGCTGAAACGAGGTTTATGTTCGACACTATTCCCTGCAGCAATCCCTTGAGCAGAGCTCTCGTTATGTACTCCGTATTCATCTCAGCAAGCTTTCCTCTAAACGTTATTCTGACCTTCTCCACGGCTCTCTTGGCAACCTTCAGGCGAGAAGCTGCGAGCTTACCCATTTTCTCAGCGAGCTTCAGGTAGGGCATTATGTACTCGTACTCTCTGACGTCAACGCTCGGCAGATTTACGGCGTTTTTAACAGGCAAACCTCTGAACATGTTTATTATCTCGTTTGCAACAGTCATACCAACGCTTATCTGCGCTTCCTTGGTCGATGCACCGAGGTGTGGTGTTGTGACCACGTTTTCAAGTTTGAAAAGCGGGTTGTCCGGGTCGGGCGGCTCTTTTTCGTAAACGTCGAGTGCCGCTCCAGCAACCTTTCCGCTCTTCAAAGCTTCGTAGAGAGCTTTTTCGTTTACTATGCCACCTCTCGCACAGTTTATGATGTAAACGCCGTCTTTCATTGTGGAAATTGCCTTTTCGTCGATCAGGTTTTCGGTTTCCTTAGTTTTCGGAACGTGCACTGTTATTATGTCCGACTGCTTTATCAGTTCTTCGAGGGGAACGAGTTTTGCTCCAATCTGTCTTGCTCTCTCCTCGCTTATGTATGGGTCGTATGCCAGAACGTTCATTTCAAGTGCCTTTGCTCTCTTGGCTACTTCGTATCCAACCTTGCCCAGACCTATAACGCCTATGGTCTTGTCCCTCAGCTCCATCCCTATGAACTTCTTCCTTTCCCACTTCCCCTCTTTAACGCTTCTGTCTGCCTGAGGTATCTTCCTCGCAACTGCGAGAATCAGCGCCAAGGTGTGTTCAGCAGTGGAAACTGAATTCCCGCCGGGTGCGTTTGCAACTATAATCCCGTGCTGAGTGGCTGCTGAAATGTCTATGTTGTCTACGCCAACTCCGGCTCTGCCTATAATCTTCAAGTTTTTTGCGGCCTCTATGACTCTCCTCGTAACCTTCGTCCCGCTCCTGACTATCAGGGCGTCGTACTCGGGTATGATTGAAACGAGCTCATCTTCACCTATCCCTGTTTTGACCGTGACCTCCAGCCCTTCGTTTTTCAGACGCTCAACGACTTCAGACGGTACGGGATCGGTAATAAGGACTTTCATCGTGGCTGCTTGAAATTCCGGAGATATAAGCTTTTGCTCTTTTGGCTTTTTTGTATTTACTGTATTTATTTACATACCGTCATTTACGTACTGTCACGCCCTGCATGGCTGGTGTGAGTTGAAACACTCAAAAACGATTATTACCCGCTCTACCCTCACAGCGGCATGCAGTCCGAAAGCGAGAGAGGCAGGAGAAAAATAGAGTGGGCAGAAAAGCACATGAAGGTAATTGCCAGAATAAGAGACGAGTTCAGAAAGAGCAAACCTTTCAGAGGGCTTAAAATTGGCATGGCCTTGCACGTTGAGGCTAAAACTGCCGTACTCGTACTGACATTGATAGACGGTGGAGCTGACGTGGCGATAACGGGATGTAATCCGATGAGCTCTCAGGATGACGTTTCTGAGGCTCTGAGGGAAATGGGGGTGAAGTGCTACGCCAGAAGAGGGATGAGCGAGGAGGAGTACTACTCAGCCCTCAGGAAAGTTGCGTCTTTCAAACCCGATATAGTCATAGACGACGGAGCTGACCTGATATTTCTGCTTCACACCGATAGAGAGCTTTCGAAGGTAAACGTGATGGGTGCGAGCGAGGAAACGACGACCGGGATTATCAGGCTCAGAGCGATGGAGAGAGAAGGAGTTCTCAGGTTCCCCGTAATAGCCGTGAACGATGCATATACCAAATACCTATTCGACAACCGCTACGGAACGGGGCAGTCAGCCATAGACGGTGTGATGAGGTCAACGAACCTGCTGCTCGCAGGTAAGTGCGTCGTCGTTGCGGGCTACGGATGGTGTGGAAGGGGGATAGCGATGAGAGCGAGGGGAATGGGTGCGAACGTTGTTGTAACGGAAGTGGACGAAATCAGGGCGCTTGAGGCCGTTATGGACGGTTTCAGAGTTATGCCAATGATTGAGGCGGCAAAAATCGGAGACTTCTTCATAACGGCAACGGGAGATAGAGACGTCATAAGGCGTGAGCACTTCAGCGTTATGAAGGATGGAGCAGTTTTAGCAAACGCCGGACACTTCAACGTCGAGATAAATCTGGATGATCTGGAGAGTTTGAGCAGATCAAAGAGAGTCATCAGAGACAACGTAACGGAGTACGACTTGGGCAGTAAGAAGCTCTACCTTCTTGCAGAGGGGAGGCTGGTAAACCTCGTGGCCGGAGACGGGCATCCCGTTGAAGTCATGGACATGAGTTTCTCCGATCAGGCTCTTGCTGCCAGATACATAGCCGAAAACGCCAGCAAGCTCGAAAACAGGGTTTACAGACTTCCAGAAGAACTCGACAGAAAGGTCGCAAGGCTCAAGCTCGAAAGCATGGGCGTCAGCATAGACGAGCTTACCGAAGAGCAGAAAGCGTATCTGAGCGACTGGAGGCAGGGTACGTGAGCTGTTAACTGTTGATTACACGGAGCAAAAATAAAAAACAAAAAAAACGATAAAAACAAAAACTGAAACTTAAAGCTCAGAGTGCCTTTATACGTTGAGGCAGGTACAGTGTATTTCCACACTTCTCACAGAAGTAGTACTCGAAGGCATCATCTTTCCAGAGTTTTCTGTACTGCAAACTTCCGCATACGGGGCACTGCACGAACATAGTTAATGATAAATAGTTACGTTATAAAAACTTTTTGCGAAGAACGCCTAAATTGAATTAATTTCACCCAGCTTGGTGAGAAAGTGTAGATTTTTTGATGTTATTGCGAAAATTTTTAAACTTCTATGTACTCCTGCTCCGTTTTTTGTCTGAATACTGCTGATACGTTCTCGTGCAAAAACCTCCGAACAGCGGTATTCGGGCAACACCGGCATGCTGAGTGCGATAAACCAAAGATTTTTAATCAACTATATACGCCTGAAAACCATGTTTCCTTCAGTTTACTCTCCTGAAGATGTGGAGGAAGAAGTATTCCGCTTCTGGCACGATCACAGGGTGTACTGGGAGGTTAAGGAAAGGGGTGAAAAGGACTTCTTTTTCGTTGACGGGCCACCCTACACGACGGGAGAAATACACCTCGGTACTGCGTGGAACAAGGTTATAAAAGATGTCGTTCTTCGGTACAGGAGAATGTCTAATTATAAAGTCAGAGATACTCCCGGGTGGGACATGCACGGATTGCCGATAGAGGTCAAGGTCGAGCAGATGCTGAACTTCAAAAACAAGAGGGACATAGAGAGCTTTGGCGTTGACAGGTTTGTTGCAAAGTGCATGGAGTATGCGCTTGAAAACAAGGAAAAGATGACAGAACAGTTCAAAAAACTCGCAGTCTGGATGGACTGGGATAACCCTTACATGACAGTGAAGGCCGATTACATAAACGCCGCCTGGTGGACTGTAAAGCAGGCTTACGAAAAGGGTCTGCTTGAGAAAAAACTCAGGGTCGTTAACTGGTGCCCGAGGTGCGAGACCGCTCTCGCCGAAGCGGAGGTTGAGTACTGGGACGAAACCGATCCGTCGATATACGTCAAGTTCCCTCTGAGGGAGAAAGACGCTTACATCGTGATATGGACAACAACTCCCTGGACCCTTCCGGCAAACATGGCAGTTGCCGTGCACCCTGACTTTACCTACGTAAAAGCGAGGGTGAAAAAGAATGGTGCTGAAGAGAAAATAATCGTCGCCAGAGAACTCCTCGAGAGCGTTGCTGAAAAAGGGGGTTTGGAGGTCGTGGAGATTCTCGGGGAGTACAGGGGAAAAGACCTCGAAGGTCTGGAATACGAGCACCCCCTCAGCAGTGAGGTACCGTATCAGAAGGGTAAGACGCACAGGGTGTGTCTGGCGGACTTCGTGTCTCTTGAGAACACCGGATGCGTCCACATAGCTCCCGGACACGGTGCGGACGACTTTAACCTCGGCATGAAATACGGACTCGAAGTCTTCAACCCTGTTGACGGCAGGGGCGTTTACACCGAACAGGCCGGAAAGTACGCTGGAATTAACGTAAGAGAGGCTAACAGTATTATAATCGAAGACCTGAAGAGGAAAAACCTGTTGCTCGCAGAGGAGAAGATAACGCACAGGTACGGGCACTGCTGGAGGTGCAAGAGCCCCATACTCTACAGAGCCACCGAGCAGTGGTTCATAACGGTGTCGAAGGTCAAAGACAAGATGCTTGAGGAAATAGACAGGGTCAGATGGATTCCGGAGTGGGCAGGGCTCTCGAGGTTCAGAGACTGGGTTAGCAACGCAAGGGACTGGTGCATAAGCAGGCAGAGGTACTGGGGTATACCGATACCCGTCTGGGTGTGCGAGAACTGCGGAAAAATAAAGGTCGTGGGCAGCATAGATGAACTTGGAGTGGAAATCAAGGACGATCTGGATGTTCACAGGCCAAGGGTTGATGAGGTAACGTTTGAGTGCGAATGTGGAGGAACGATGAAAAGAGTTCCAGACGTCTTTGACGTGTGGTTTGACAGTGGAGTTGCGAGCTGGGCAACTCTCAACTTTCCGAGGGTGGTGGAGGACTTTAAAAGGCTCTGGCCTGCCGATTTTATAACGGAGGGACACGACCAGACGAGAGGATGGTTTTACTCTCAGCTCGGTGCTTCAGTCGTCTCTTTTGGCAGGGCACCCTACAAAACGGTGCTCATGCACGGATTCACTCTGGACGAGCAGGGCAGAAAGATGAGCAAGAGTCTCGGCAACGTCATAAAGCCGGAAAGCGTTGTTGAGAAAATAGGAGTGGATGCGTTTCGCCTTTACGTGCTGAGCTCTGCTCTCTGGGAAGACCTGAGGTTCAGCTGGGAAGAGGCGGAGATGTACAGGAGGTACCTGAACATAGTATGGAACGCCGTCAGGTTCGCTTACATGTATATGGTTCTCGATAAGGAAGACCTGCTCGAGTGCAGCAAAAACAGCATGGAGTTCAGAATCGAAGACAGGTGGATTCTTTCCAGACTTGAAAACACGTGCAGAATTGCGAGAGAGGCTCTCGAAAATTACAACCTGCACAGGGTCGTGAAGAGCTTCATCGAGTTTTTCGTTGAGGACTTCAGCAGGTGGTATGTGCAGCTGGTGAGGAGCAGAGTATGGGAGGAGAAAGCTTCTCCGTCGAAAATGGCTGCGTACGCTACGATTCTGAAAGTTATAGACAGGTCTATGAGGCTTATAGCCCCCTACATTCCGGTGCTTTCGGAGTGGATATACCAGCACTTCATCAGGGAATTCGGGGACGTGAGAAAGGCTCTCTACGGTGAGGACGTCAAAGAGTCAATATTCATGGAAAGCTACCCGGTGGTTGAAGAGGAGTACATAGATGACGGGCTTGAGAAGGCAATGGAAGTGGCAAAAGAGATTTTCGAGGCTGCGAGCAATGCGAGGCAGAGGGCAAAGAGAAAGCTTAGGTGGCCACTTAAACTGCTCGTGGTGGAGGGCAAAGAGGACGTTAAAAAAGCAGTTGAAATGCTGGAAGACATACTGAAAACCCAGTGCAACGTTAAGGAAGTTAGGTACGTCGAGGAATTCGAAAAGAGGCTGAAGGCGAGCGTTAACTACAAAAAAGCAGGACCAGTCCTCAAGGATAGAATCAGGGATTTCGCAGAGTTCGTGTCCTCTCTTGGCAATGAAGAAGTCAGAAAAATCGCTGAATCGGGGAAAATTGTTTTCGAGGGTGAGGAATTACCGGCCGATCTGATAAACGTGACTTACGAGCTGCCGGAAGGATACGTTGAGGCTGACTTCAGCTCGGGTAAAGTTTACCTCTACACGGAGATGGACGAAAACCTGTGGAAAGAATGTCTGGCGAGGGAAATAGTCAGGAGAATTCAGGAAATGAGAAAGGAGATGGACCTTAACGTGGAGGAGTTCATATCTGTGGCTTTGAGCTGCGACGAGTCATTCGTTGGAGAGTGGAAGGACTACGTGAAAAGAGAGGTGAGAGCCAGGGAGCTCCTCTTCAACTACGGCTTTGAGGACAAAGAAAACTGGTACGTCAGGGGGTGGAACGTAGAGGGAGAAAAGATAACCATAGGGATCAGAAAGTGAAATCTCGAGATGAAGCTCGAAGACTGGCTGCTGAGATTCTACTATCCAATAGTTGACGAATTCGGATACAGCGTTGCGGAAGACGCGAGCAGTGCAAAAACTCTCGTGGAGTTTGCAGAGCTGGAGGAGTGCAGCAGACTGAGTTTCCTCGAGGACAGGACTGTAGCTGTGATTGGAAACGGCATGGAAAGGAGAGTTGAAGTTAACGACAGTTCTGTAATCGTGACGGCTGGAAAAACGGTTCTCTGGTACGACGGTAGAGTTGACGTTCACGTTACCGACCTCGATGAAGGCTTTAAAGCCATCTGCAGTGTGGCTGACAGAGCAAAAGTAATAGTCGTTCATGCTCACGGAGATAACAAGGAGCTGATAAGGGAATACACGCCGAGTCTCGGGAAAGTGATTGGAACAACTCAATTCTTACCTTTTGACGGCGTTTACAACTTCGGCGGGTTTACTGACGGGGATAGAGCTGCGGTAATTGCAAAGACGTTTGGTGGCAGAGTCAGGCTGTTGAACTTCGACTTCTGCAGGGCGGACAGCGAGCTTAAGCTGAGAAAACTCGCGTGGGCAAAAAGAATACTCGAATTTGAGGGAATTTTAGTGTAACTGAGCATGTGCTAAATCGATGG
>WAPX01000052.1 GCA_015520485.1 Archaeoglobaceae archaeon | reverse complement strand
GTGCTGACGGGTGTAGGTGAAGGACTACCTGCTCCTGTTAGATTATAGAAAGACGCGTTCACAAGGTATGATCCTGCAGAAGCGTTAAAAGTCGTGTTCATGTAAACTGCAGTAGTGTTGTTTCCACCAAGAGAAACGTTTATCCAGTTATACCCACCGTTCGTATTTACCGTGAAGGTTCCAGTTACAGTAGTCCCCGAAGTTGTTGTATAGTTAAACGTCCCATTCGTTATCGCCACCGAAGAAGGCACAGAAACGTTAACTGACCCGTTGAATGCAACACTATCGTTGGTTGCATTTATCTGTATCGGCGTTGTAACGTTTGCAAATATCGTGCTCGCGTTGAGTGAAACGGTAGCAGCACTCGCTCCAGCAACGCCAATTACCGCCAGCAGAACCACTGCAATTCCAACTTTCAAAAATTTCGTGTTCATCGTGTTATTCGATAACAGTAGAAGGATTTATATGTTACTGATTCTGCAGATTCTAATAATTAACGGTTCGTTTATTTAATTTATACGTCAATTTAAAGTTTTTAAATTTAACTTGTTTAACATTTAATACTTATTAAACGATTCAGATCAAAGACACTAAAACACCCTTATGACATCGTAAAGCGTCGTTCTCTGAGCAACGGGTCTTCCAACTGCCTTGACGGCGCTGACTATTTCCTCCACCCTTGCGGGCCTGAAGTCCTTGCCTGTCGCCCTTACAACGTTTTCCTCGAGCATTATGCCACCGAAGTCGTTGGCTCCGAAGAATAGTGCCAGAGATGCGACGTCAAAATCCTGTGTGAGCCACGACGCCTGAATGTTCCTGAAATTGTGAAGAACTATTCTCGCAATTGAGAGAACCTGCAGGTACCTCGCAGCAGACGTGGGGGTTGTGACGATACCTTTTTCGTACAGCTCAGTTCTCTCCGGCTGAAAAGTCCAGCATATAAATGCTGTAAACCCCTTCGTTTCGGACTGCAGATCTCTCACCCTGATCAGGTGCTCGGCTATGTCCTCGTTATTTTCGACGTGTCCGAACATCATGGTGGCGCTGCTTCTTATGCCGAGTTTGTGTGCCGTTCTCATGACCTCAATCCACCCGTCGCTGTCAACCTTGTTCGGGCTCACGATTTTTCTGACCCTGTCGCTCAGAACTTCAGCCCCCCCTCCCGGTAGTGAGTCCATTCCGGCTTCAATCAATCTTTTCAGAACCTCTTCAACGCTCATGCCTTCCTTTTTTGCGAGAAAGTAGATTTCAGGAGGGGAGAGAGCGTGAAGCTGAATGTCCGGAAAGTTTGATTTTATAAGCCTGAAAAGCTCTTCAAACCACTCTATTCCGAGGTTTGGATTCATGCCACCCTGAAGAAGTATCTGCGTAACGCCAAACCTTTCAGCCTCCTCTATTTTGTCGAGGATCTCCTCGTAGCTAAGAACGTACTCGTCCTCTTTTTTCCTCGCGTAGAAGGCGCAGAACTTGCACCTGGAGATGCAGACGTTCGTGTAATTTATGTTTCTGTCTGCCACAAACGTTACGAGGTCTCCGCACTTTTCCCTCCTTATTTCGTCTGCAATGCTGCCGAGAACGGGCAGTGGCAGTTCGAAGAGCTTCAGAATCTCCTCCCGGGTTAAATCTTCCCCATTCAGGTTTTTTTCAACGTAGTACTCTCTGAGCTTTTCCATCCGTGTTGATCGTGCGTCACTCATAATTTTCACCTTTTTATTACACCACTTTATTACTATCTACTAACCACTGCCTACTCCTATTCCGTAAATTCGCATGACCGTATAAGGCCATGAGCCTCACACATCTCACGAAATTCCTCGAGCCCCCTTTTCTCCTTTTTTCCGAGCCTGTATATGAGTATTTTGAAATACCTTCTCAGAAACTCTGAAGGTAACCTGAACTGCCGTGAAGCGACATTTACCACCTCGTCAAGCTTCTGCATACCCTCGCAGACGGCATTAATTATGGCTCTGTCAGCAACTTCGGCAACGTCCTCTTTCCCCTTCAGAGATGCCGAAATTCCAAAGACCATTGGCAATCCTGTCAGATCTTTCCACTCCTCCCCGAGATCCATTGCAACTCTGTAAATCATCCTCGCCTTTATTGCCTCATCCCCTATGACTAAAGCTGAGTCGGCTTGTTTTAAAAGCTCCTCAGCCTTCGAGCTGTCTGATTGCACAACCCGTACTTTCATTCCTTTTTCGGCAGCAACTATTCTGAGAAGGTTTACGGAAGTCATGGTTTCAGACGTAACAGCTATGCTATCTCCAATCTTTCCGTTTTTCGACACGACCACAACGCTCAGCACTTCCCCATCCGAAGCTATGCAGAATTCGTGAGAAACGAGCTTTTTGGTGTTGCTCAGATAAAAATACGCCGGGACGGGTGCGTAGTCTATCTCTCCAGAAAGCAGTCTGGACGCCATGATTCTTGGAGGACTCTCGATGACTTCAAAATCGCCTCTGAGAAAGTAGTACGGGAGAAAGTTGTTCACGAGACCGAATTTGCCGACTCTGATCATCCCATCACCTGCAGAGCTTCACTGTCAGAATAGAAAAGAGTTCCCTGCCAACCTTTTTCACACGCGGGTTGATTTACCGGGAATTTCTATAACAAAAAGAAGTTTAGCTTTATCTCTCAGCAGTTTCACGAATTCTCTGTTCAGGTCTGCTGCTGCTTTGTCTGCTCTCACCGCAAGCGTTCTGCCACACGTGTAACTACTCTTTCTTACGACTATATCCGCTGGATGCTTGAAACTCAGCCTGCTGTCACCAAACGCCATAATTTTCTCCTTTAAACCGTATTCGGGCAGCTCAAGCGTTATTGTTACGGGTTCCGGTAACGAGAGGTACCCCTTTATTTCCTGTGGAATTTCAGAAATTCCAATTTCCGCGTTTATTCCGACGATACAGCTTCCTCTCGGAGTCAGATAGCTTTCTTTTGTAATTTCAAGTGTAGTTTTGTGAGTTGCCCTTACGTTTGGATGCCCTTCAGCTCTTATTACGAACTTCATTGTAACACACTTCTCTCCAGTCGCAGTTTTTGCAGGCTTTCTCCACCCACTCGTCGATAACCTCCGGAAGCTTTTCCTCAATCTCCCTCCACGCAATGGTTTCTCCCGGATTTACTTTCAGCAGAGCCGTTGCCAGAGAATCGAGGTACCTTATCTCCTCGTCCGCACCTTCTTTGTACTCGCACCTTCCTTCAACCAGATAGGGGCAGTGGTTGCACACATCATCTGCTCCATCAACAACCAGAATTCCCTCCTCTTTTGCGACTTCAACAACTTTTTCAAGGTTTTCCACGAACTCGCGGTTGTAGCCCTCGCCCCTGTAAAACTGCAGACATATCAGGTGATGCCCTCTGAGTTTTGCCCTCATAACGCTGGCTTGTTAATTTCTCCTTTTATTTCTTTTCAGCTTTTTCAGCAAGTCTAAAATTGTAGATTATATATTATATAAAAATTACGGAACGAGCCTGTTCCTGTCTCTCGGGAACAGCACGCCCTCTCTAATGTTTTTAAGGCCAAGCACGGCCATAAGAAGTCTGTCTGCTCCAAGCCCCCAGCCGGCGTGAGGAGGCATACCGTAGCGGAAAGCCTCGAGGTAGAACTCGAAGTCCTTCGGACTCATTCCGCACTCCTCCAGCCTTCTGATAAGCAAATCATAAACGTGAATTCTCTGAGCTCCGCTCGCAAGCTCAAGATATCCCTTCATGAGGTCAAAACTCTTGCACACTTCCGGTCTTTCTTCGTATGGCATTGCGTAGAAGGGTTTGGATTTCGTTGGCCAGTCGACTATGAAGTAGAACTCCGGCATTTCTTCAGCTATTATTTTCAGAGCGGGAGTGCTTATGTCCTCCCCCCATGGAATCTCCTCTCCTTTCCTGCCTGCCATGTCTATGGCTTCCTCGTAGCTCAACCTTTCAAACGGAAGCTCCGGCACTTCCAGTTTTACGTTCATCCATTCAAGATACCTCCCGCACTTTTCGTTAACATCCTCGTAAACCTTCACTACCAGCCTTTCGAGAACGTCCATAACTCCTTCGTGGTCTGTAAAACTTGCCTCGATGTCTATGGATACGGCCTCGTTCAGATGTCTGACGGTGTTGTGCTCTTCTGCCCTGAATATTGGTCCTATTTCGAAAACTCTCTCCAAACCAGATGCCATGAGCACCTGCTTGTAGAGCTGGGGACTCTGGTTCAGAAAAGCCTCTTTTTCAAAGTAACTTATTGGAAATAGTTCAGTTCCACCCTCGGTTGCCGTGGACACAATTTTTGGAGTGTTAACCTCTATAAACCCCTCTTCACAGAGGAAAGACCTGACGCTCTGGAGAATGCAGTGTCTTATCCTGAAAATCGCCTGAACTCTTGGTTTTCTGAGGTCGAGAAATCTGTGGTCGAGCCTCGTGTCCAGCTCGGCTGGAACTTTTTCCGCCACGTCGAGGGGTAGAGGTGCCTCCGCCTCGTTCAGCACGATGAACTTTTCTGGAATTACCTCGTAACCTCCCGGAGCCTTTGGTTCCGCTTTAACAACGCCAACGACTTCCACAACACTTTCTCTGTGAACTTTTTTTGCCGTCTTGAATGCATCCGGGCTAACTTTCTTCTTTGGGAGGGTTATCTGAATGAATCCTTCTCTATCCCTCAAAACTACGAAAACGAGTCCTCCGTGATCTCTAACCTCGTGAACCCATCCGTACAGCTTTACCAGCTTTCCCACGTCCTCTTCTCCTACTTCTGCTGTGTACTTTCTAACAGCCTCAGCATTACCTGCACTCACTTTTTCACCTCTTCGAGTTTTTCAAGCCTCCTCTCTACCGAAAGAGCGTGGTATCTTAAACCTTCAGCCGTGGCTATTCTTACGACTTTTTCTCCGAGCATTCTTACACCAGTTTCTCTGAGCTGCTGAAAGGTTATCGACTTTACAAAGCTGTCCACGCTAAGTCCAGAATACATCTTTGCATACCCTGCGGTGGGGAGAACGTGGTTAGTTCCCGATGCGTAATCCCCAAAAGCGACGCCACTCAACTCTCCTACGAACACGCTTCCCGCGTTCTTTATCTTTGAAATTGCCTTATCCGCATCCTCAAAAACGAGCTCCAGGTGTTCCGGAGCAAAGGAGTTTGATACTTCTATCGCTTCATCTATGGACGAAACGAGGGCCACTTTGAAGTTCTCCGGGTGCCTTCTGTATTTTTCTACTGCTTCCAGAACTTTTCCTGCCAGTTTTTCTGACGTCGTGAGCACAACAGCCACTGCCATCGGGTCGTGTTCGAGCTGTGCGAGGCAATCCAAAGCAATAATTTCAGCGTCAGCGCTCTCATCAGCTATTATCAGCACTTCGGAGGGGCCGGCAGGCATGTCAACAGCTACATCCTTGGATACGAGAATCTTTGCTGCGGTAACGTAAACGTTTCCAGGCCCGGCAATTTTTAACACCGGCCTTACGGTTTCAGTTCCGTACGCCATGGCGGCAATGGCTTGAGCTCCTCCAACCTTGTAAATTTCGTGCACTCCCGCTAAATCACACGCCACGAGCGTAACGGGGTTCACTCGCCCGTCTTCTGCTGGAGGTGTGCACACGACAATTCTGCTAACTCCAGCTATTTTCGCCGGAATTCCTGCCATCAGAGCAGTTGAGGGGTAGCTCGCTCTTCCGCCGGGAACGTATAAACCTGCACTTTCCAGCGGCACGTACCTCTTCCCCAGAACCGCGAAGTCGAAATCCACAAAAATTTCCTGAGGAGCTGTTATGAAGTGAAATTTCTCTATGTTCTCCTTTGCCGTCTCCAAAGCGTCTATTAACCCGTCATCGACGACCTCGTAAGCCTCTTCTACTTCTTCTTCGGCAACCTGAATTGATTCGAGTTTAACCCCATCAAACTTTTCTGTGAACTCGATCAGCGCCTCATCTCCCCGCTCTCTCACTGCGTTCACAATGGGTTTAACCTTCTCGATAAACTCGTCAAGCGAAGTTTTCCTGCTGAGATTGAGAACCTCACTTATCGAAGCCACTCTCATAGTTTCACCTTCTGCCTCCTAAGCTCGACAAATTATAACCTTTTCTTCCAGCCGGATTTCCAGTACTTCGGCATATCGCTGTTTCCCGGTAAAAACTAAAATTCTTATAGAGTTTGAATTCTTAAAATAAAAACTATTTACTGTCTGAACGTCAACCTCAACTTCATAAGGTCTTCCCTTATTTCGGCATCTATCCCCATGCTCCTGAAAAGCTCTTCCAGAAACGTTTTTACGAATTTCTTCGTTGACTCGTGATTTAAAACGAGTGTCCACTCACCGTTTTTCACGTTGATTCTGAAAAAGTTGCACGCTTCGAGCCTGCCAAGGATGTACCTGACGTCTCTTCCTCTGAACTCTTCAGCGTGAGCTCTTGCAATATCCTTGTGAACTTCCCAGAACTTTTCACTTTCCGGATGCGTTTCTATAAACTTCAGAAAAGCTATCAGGTGATCTATGTCCACTATCACGTGCTCTCCTTCGGGGAGCATGTCAACGTAAGTCTTAATCCTGAACGTATCGTACTTTTCGAGGTCTCGATAGTTACTGTAGAACCTTAAAGCCCTCCTGATCAGCTCGCTCTGTGACTTGCCGAGTTCTTCCTTCAGTCTGTTGAAGATTTCGTAGCTGTTCTCGTCGAGGGCAACTGTTATTCTTATTGGATTCTTCATGCCCCCGACCTGCCGTGTCGCTTTAAAATTTTTGCGTAATTACTCTCAGTTTTGTGAATAATTCTTAAAAAGTAGGATGTGTTATTAAAAATTTTTTTAAAAATTTTCTAAAACGCTGGGTTGGTGATGGAATGAGACGAGCTGTACTGGTAATGCTGCTCGTACTGTTAGCAGTAACTCCAGCGTTAGCCATACCCTCAGGATGGATAGGTGATTCGAACGGTGCGAAGACTTTGCAGGAGAATCCAAGAGCTCCTGTGAACTTTGCCTGGACGCTGCTTTGCGGGTTCTTGGTAATGTTCATGCAGGCAGGATTCGCCATGGTCGAAACGGGATTCACGAGAGCGAAGAACTGTGCAAACGTGTGCATGAAGAACATGATTGACTACGTGATAGGTAGCCTTGCATTCTTCGCATTTGGATTCGCTCTGATGATGGGAAAGGACTTCCACGGCATATTCGGCACGACGGGATGGTTCCTCACCGGAAAGGCCTACGACGTCTCGACAATATGCCTGTGGTTCTTTGAGCTCGTGTTCTGTGCCACGGCAGCAACCATAGTTAGCGGTGCAATAGCTGAAAGGCCAAAGTTCTCAGTTTACGTGATTTACAGCTTCATAGTTTCAGCGTTAATCTATCCCATCTACGGACACTGGATGTGGGGTGGAGGCTGGCTGAGCAGCAGCAGCTTTATGACGAAGCTCGGCGGAGGTTACGGCGCTCTTGATTTTGCGGGAAGTGGCGTGGTTCACGCAATTGGTGGTTACATAGCTCTCGCTGCATGCCTGCTGCTCGGGCCGAGAATTGGCAGGTACGACGAAAACGGAAATCCGAGACCCATACTCGGGCACAACATAGCTTTAGCGGTTCTGGGAACGTTCATACTCTGGTTTGGATGGTTCGGATTTAACCCCGGGTCAACCTTAGCCGCTGACCAGCTCAGGATATCCATAGTTGCTGCAAACACTAACCTGGCTGCTGCAGCTGCCGGAGCAACTGCAATGTTCATAACTTGGGCTAAGAACGGAAAGCCTGACGTTGGCCTTACGTGCAACGGCGTGCTTGGAGGTCTGGTCGCAATAACAGCTCCATGTGCATGGGTTACACCGTGGGCTTCCGTGGTCATAGGAATAGTAGCGGGATTCATAGTTTGCTACGGCTACTGGTTCTTAGAAAAGCGCGGAGTGGACGATGCAGTTGGTGCGGTTTCCGTTCACGGGTTCTGCGGTAGCTGGGGTTTGCTTTCACTCGGAATATTTGCTGACGGCACCTACGGTGTTTACACGACCAGCGCTCCACTGGTTAGGGGACTGCTCTACGGAAACCCGGGATTTTTCCTGTGTCAGGTGATAGACGTGATTGTTAACTTTGCGTGGGCGTTTGGTACGGGATTCCTGCTGTTCTGGATACTGAAGAAGACAATGGGCATAAGAGTGAGTCCGGAGGAGGAGCTGATAGGACTGGACATCTCAGAGCACGCAACTGTGGCTTATCCGAACTTCGTTTACTCGTCGAGCATGGAGGCTGAGACCCCGTTTAAGTTGAAGTAAAAAGAGGTGGAAACCGTGAAGAAGGTTGAAGCTATAATCAGGTCAGAAAAGCTTGGGGACGTGAAGGCAGCTCTCGAGAACAGCGGATTCTACGGCATAACAGTAACTGACGTGAGGGGTAGAGGCAGACAGAAGGGAATAAAGCTCCAGTTCAAGGGAAGAACGATGGAGATAGACCTGATACCGAAGGTAAAGCTGGAGATAGTTGTGAGAGACGAAGACGTTGAGAGAGTTATAAATGTCGTAACGGCATGTGCGAGAACGGGGAACGTTGGTGATGGGAAGATATTCGTGATACCCGTGGATAACGTGCTGAGGATAAGGACCGGGGAAAGGGATGAGAAGGCTCTTTAATCTTTATATTTTTATTTTGCTTCAACAGCCTGTAGAGTGTCAAGAATAGGGACAAAAAATGGGATATGCAACCCGCCTTAAGGCAATTAGTGGACTACGTTAAGGCTACTGGGGGTGTTTATCTTGACAGTCCCGGTGCAGCTGGTAAACGATGTAGAATTTTATGTTAGTAATAAAATAATATAAACTAAATTTTAAAAAATTAAAAATACAGCTAATCCAGACTCACAGCAGCAGGTTCAAAGTAAGTTGACGAGTTTTTCTCCGTCTATTCTGTACAGGGGTGCCGGCTGTAACTCACCTATCAAGCTCTGCTCAACGTAAACGTCGTAAGTTCTGCTGTACGCCATTATGTCGAAGTCCTTGGACTTCTGTATTCTGATAACGACGTCGAACAGCGTGTTTATCAGTTTTGAACACTCTTTTCTGATACCTGCAAAAACGAAAAACTTCGTCATGTCTGGCGTGTGCATGAACAGTTCATCCATAGCCCGTACTATTTCTACCGGGCTGTACAGGTAGGATATCAGTTCAAATCCGGCAAAAACGGCAACTTTGTCTCTGTTTCTGTTCAGTTTCTTCAGAATTGCACCGAGCTCGCGACCGACCTCATTTAAATCTTCGCTCTCCTCGATGTAAGCCACCAAATTTCCAAAACCTGTCTTGTTGGTTCTGCCAACCTTTACAACGGGAATCTCTCCAATTACTTCTCTGAGCTCTCCACTTGTTTTTGATTTAATTACCTTCTCTATTTTTCCACACTTTATCTCGGAGTAAACCACGAGAATTGCCTTTCTTGCCATGTTTCTGTTGACGAAATTACAAAAAAGGTGGCAGCACTGTGCTCGTCGTCGGCAACAACCGCTGTATTCGTCCCCTCAAGCATGGCAACAACTTCGTCAGGCCGCATCATCGGGCCAGACGGTAACGCTCAATTAATAATTTTCGGATAAGTTAAACAGTTCAAAAAATTGTAAACTAACCAACAACATGTAGTGTATGCAAAAGCTGTAAAAGTGCACTGGAGACATGTACCAGTAATGCCGGTGAGAATCGTGAGTGGAAAACGTCTGAGAGAACTCGAGAGGTTTATCGATGAAGTGAGCTATCCTTCTCACTGCGTAAACTGCCCGTGGCTAAAATATGAGCGTCCGGAGCACCATTCGAGCTACGAGGTAACGGCAAGGTGTAATTTAAATTGCGTGTTCTGTTACGCTTATTCTTCTGCAAAAGCAAAATCCCTGCCAGAACCGGGCTACTACGGTGATGAGAATCCAGAAGCAGTAACTGTCTCTCAGTACGGCGAGCCAACCCTGATAGGGCTTGAAAAACTGGAAAAGCTGTTCGATTTGCTTAGAAAGAGGTTTAAAGGAGTGAGAATAGACTTGCAGACGAACGGCACTCTCCTCACGAGACCTGTTAAAGCGGATATAGTAATGGTGAGCCTGAGCTCTTCGACGGAAGAGGGTTACGCAAGGCTTACGGGGCGGAACGAATTTCACAGCGTTGTAAGGGCCGTAGAGTTGAGCAGCAGTGAAGGCGTTGGGACAATAGTAAGAACTGTTTTTCTGCCGGGTATAAATTCTGGGGAAATAGAAAGCATAGCGAGGATTGCTGAAAGTCTGGAAGTCGAGCACATGATACAGCCCTGCTCAATCCATCCCGGACTGAAGGAAAGACTTGGAAAGGCAGGATACATCTTCGAAAACGATACGCTTTACGACTACCTGAATGTCGCTGAAAAAGCAAAAAGCACAGGTGCCGACGTCAGACTACCGGGCTGCTTGCTGAGAATTATTAGAAGTATGCTCGAGCAGTTCGATTTTGAAGATGTAGTTTTCCTGAAGAGGGGCTTTGCTGAAAGACCTCCGGAAATAAGGAGGGAGTGGAAATTCTCTTTTAAGCTTTGACTTGATTTTTGTTACACTTTAAACTAACAGTCGGGAATGGCGGGAACTTATTAAGGAACGTTTAAAGAAAATTTAGCACATCAGAAGTACAGCTGAAGGTATTTTGACGTTCTCAATTCTACAATTCTCGAAAACATTTTAACAGTTAAATCCTGCATTTAATCCCTTCCAGCTTCCCGTCCTCAGACCTGAACCCGTACAGGTATCCTTCTCTGAGCAGTGGAATTAAAATCGAGCCGTTCAGAACTTCAGATGGACTGGACGCCTCAACGACTTCAACTATTTCGAACTTTTCGACCTTTACTGAAAGAAATTTTACCTCTTCGACACTCTCGCAGTCTTTTCCTTCCAGACACCTCATTAAACTGTAAGCTTCCGCAAACTCAACGAATTCTCCAATTTCCCTGCCGTAGTAGAGCTTCTGGACAATTCTGTTGAAAAACAGCCAGTCCTCCTCCACGAGCTGCTGTCTCGAGTATCCGCTCAGCTCGGCAAGCACTTCCTCGACAACCTCTTTTTCGTGAATCCAGTGACAGTCCTTGCAGTTCCAGACATAGCCCTTGGTCGTCTTTTTTATGTAACCCAGATCGTAGATAAAGCAGGGATAAAAGGGACAGAAGCAAAATGTGCAGTCCTGCCCTTCAAAGTGACAGGGATAGTACCTGCACTCGTAATTTGGTCCATATCTCCCTTCAAGGGCGCCAAAAAGCTCAATTAAGGCTCTTTCCCTGACGTCTTCAAACTCCATACCCGTACAGTTCTCCCCCTGAATTTACGTTTTGCCTTTTCCGATTTTATCACTTCAGTGCCTGAGCATTGCCACCATGTCTCCCACGTTAACTCCTACGTCCTCTGCAACGGGCCTGCACTTCGCCGTCAGCAGAAACGCAACGTTTCTGTACTCTGAATCCGAAAGGCACTCGTAATTTGCCATACCCTTCGCTACGATTACGTCTGCGCTGTCTATTCTGTCCTTCGTCTCCTCCGGGAGTTCTTCAACGATTATTCCTATCGCACCCTTTCCATTGGTTAAAAGCTCGTCTGCTATTCTGTCCGCACCGCAGAGCTTCGCGTCCTCCACTGTTGCGTCGCTGAGAATTGGCTTTCCTCTGACCACCAGCGTTAATCTCTCGCACAGCTTCTTTATCTCCTTCATTAAAAGCGTGTCCAGAACTATCTCTCCGGCGTTGTCTGTTAGGTACACGACCCTGCCCCCGCAGAGCTCCTTTATTTCAGGTGTGTCGTCTATTCTCAAGCCCTTTTTGAAAGAGTTTAGGAAGAACTCCATGAAGTCCTCTCTCACCTCGTGACCCATCACGCCGTAGTCGAACGTATTGCCTATTATCGAAGCCAGAACTGAAGCTTTAAACCTGTCGCTCCCCTTCTCGACTACCGCTTTGACTTCCGGCAAGTACTTCATTGCGATTTCGTTAGCTTTTCTCTTCACCTCTGCGTAAGGATCTTCGCAGCCAATCACCTCGTAAACTTTCCTGTGCATTTCCGTTGCTATTACGGCGTTTATACCTCTTTCCGGAAACCTTCTGGATACTATTTTCAGAGCCTCCTCCACCGCCCTGTAAACAGTTTCTCTGTCTGAAGTAACCATTTCCGCCTCCAGGCACGCTCTGTTTATGAGACACGCGGGACATCTCGGTGTGATTTTCATGCATGTAACATCAATGCTAAGCTTTTAAGCGTGCCCCCCGTAACCCCTTAGCATGGGTGTTCTCAGAGCAGACATGCACGTTCACACGAATCACAGCAGGGACGGGCGCAGCAGTGTTGAAGATGTGCTGAAAGCTGCTCTTGAGTCCGGTTTAAATGCTATAGCGATAACTGATCACGATACTGTTGAAGGCTCCCTCGAGGCTTTAGAGATCGTC
Organism: Archaeoglobaceae archaeon; assembly: GCA_015520485.1. Lineage (GTDB taxonomy): Archaea > Halobacteriota > Archaeoglobi > Archaeoglobales > Archaeoglobaceae > WAPX01. Next base: position 39,244 of record WAPX01000052.1, on the reverse strand, counting down.
AGAGAGGAACATTTGAATTTGCTCGTCATTCCGGGGGTTGAGGTCTCAACTCTCAACGGACACCTGATAGCATACGGAATAAGCAAAGATGTTGATCCCGGAATGAGCATGGAGGAAACGATAGCTGAAGTTAAAAAGCTGGGGGGTTTTACTGCAGTAGCGCACCCCTTTCAGTTTTACAGACACGGACTCACTAAGTTCTGGATTGCTAAAAAAGCAGACGCAATAGAGGTTTTTAACGCCAAGTACGTGCTGGGTGTCTGCAACGCTCTTGCCTCTCTGCTGTCCAGAGCTTACGGCAAGCCGGGAATTGCTGGCAGCGACGCTCACTGTGCGGAAGAGGTCGGAGCTGGGGTTACTGTTGTTGAGTGCCCTTTTCTTCCTTCATCTCCTGCCGACCTTGCTGTGGATTCGTTTCTGAAAGCCATAACCCGAGGAAGTGTGAGAGTTGAGGGCAGGAGACAAAAGCTGTCGAGCTACCCCTCTTTCAGCTCCCGCAGAAAACGCAGGTAAGTCGTGACCGGAGATCGATCCCAAAGATTAAAAACAGAAATGAGAATGCTGGATTATGGATAACGCTGACGAGCTTGAAGCAATTATAAACAGCAAAATGAAGCAGATAAAGAGAAAGATAGCTGTAATGAGTGGAAAGGGCGGTGTCGGCAAATCAACAGTTGCAGCGTTGCTCGCAGTTCATTTAGCAAAGAAGGGTTATCTGGTTGGATTGCTTGATGCTGACTTCTTAGGCCCCTCCATACCAAAGCTGTTCGGTCTCGAAAGGAGAAAACCCCTGTCGAGCATAGATGGAATAGACCCGGTGCTGAGCACGAAGTACGCCATAAGGATAATGTCAATCCAGTTCATGACTCCGGAAGGAGTAGCAGTTATATGGCGTGGACCCATGATTTCCAAGGTTTTGAGAGACTACCTCGCCCATGTCTCCTGGGGAAGGCTGGACTACCTGATAATTGACATGCCACCGGGTACGGGGGATGTTCCCATAACCGTTATGCAGGAAGTGCCCCTTGACGGTGTTATAATGGTTGCTACGCCCCACGACCTCACTGCATCCATCGTTGAGAGAGCAATAAACATGGCAAGGACGATGAATTCGGAAGTCATAGGCATAGTTGAAAACATGAGCTACTTCAAGTGTCCGGACTGCGGCAGAATTGCTAAGTTCGGTAAGGGTGCTGACCTGCTGGCTAAAAAGTACGGTCTGGAGATAATAGCGAAGATACCTCTCGAAGAGAAGCTTTCAGTGTTCTGCGATTCCGGGTTAATAGAAGAGTACGACGAGGATTACTTCGAGGGGTATTTACCCTGATTACTTATTTTATGTAGTTTGTATTTGACAGGTTTTTATTCTGCACACAACCAGACATAATGTAATTCTATATTATTTATTCTGTATTTAATTTTTTAAAAATTTATTTATCTGCAATTTGAATTTATCGTATATTTGGTCAAATTATCAATTAATAGTTGTTTTCGATAATGTTAAATATGGTTGCTGTTGGTTTAACCTGCTGGTCGAGAAAACCTTCAATTTGGGAGGTGAGTAAATGAAAAAGCTGGCGTTGTTTATAGTATTTCTCGTTCTGGGAGCTTTGGTTCTGGGATGCACACAGATGAATGCCAGAAACATTGCAAAGATGGCGGAGGAGAAGTACAAAACGGTAAAGGATATGAAAGGAACAATGGTCGTAACGACTAACTTTCTGGGGAAAAAGAAGGTTGGAGTGATTAAATTTGCGATGAAGAAGCCGGACAAGTACTGGAGCGACAGCGAGAACAACACAATAGTTTCGAATGGAACGGTAATGTGGATTTACGACAAGAAGAAGAACGAGGTCACGAAAATTAAATTACCTCACATAAAGAGGCCGAAGTTCGACTACGGAAAGCTGATTGAAGAAATGCTTAAGGGTAACGACGTGAAGTTGCTCGGTTCGGAGAAGGTAGGTGGGAGAGACTGCTACGTAATAGAAGTTATTCCGAAGAACAGGACGTTTTACAGCAAGACGTTGCACATCACGTCAAAACTCTGGATAGACAAGGAATACTGGTATCCTTTAAAAATTGAACTGAACTACGGAAAGTTCAGCATTACAATCGAATACAGGAACGTGAAGTTCAACACCGGCATTCCCGACAGCTTTTTCGAGTTCAAACCACCCGAGGGTGCGAAGGTTGTGGAGCGAAAGATTAGCATGCCGAAAAAGCTCACCCTGCAGGAGGCGCAGAAGCAGGTCAACTTCACTATAATTACGCCTGAGTACACCGCTGGCTATAAATTCGATTACGCTTACGTTTCCAAGTTCGGCAAGGTAGAAACGGTCTCCCTTCACTACACCAAGGACGGTAACATGCTGATTATAACGGAGTCAGTGGGTTTTTCGAGAACCTTTCTCCCCAACTCCACAAAAATCAATGTTAACGGAACGACACTCGAAGTTGCACAGATCTTTGGCAGCACACTTCTCAGAATTCGCAAAGGTAACTTCGAAGTGGACATTTCAGCAAAGCTACCGAAAGACGAGGTGATAAAAATCGGCAAGTCCATTGTCGAGTCGAAAGCGTGGGCGATTGAGGTTCCACAAACGTGAGCGGGTTCATTATTTAATTTTTAACTTTTTTTAAATATTTAAAGATAATTTAAAACTATTCGAAATTACTGCTTGTTGCTGTCTGCCCGGTGCTGACAGTCTTTAGGCAAAAAACCAGGCTGCAATCACAATCAGCGAACACACGAAATAAGTTGTCTTGAGCTGGTAGGCGAGCATGTGGGCTTGTGCACTCTGAGCGAACATTGAATTAAATTGCATTCTCATTTTATGAATTTTTCTATTTTTTACTGTATTGATGTCGTTAAATTAATGTCGATAATGTACTTAATAATTTAAAACATAAAATAGCTGGTTAGTCTTTAATCAACGCGCAACTTCAGAATCAACAGCAGTTTCAAACCAAAAAGAATAAAACTTCGAATACGTTTCTTGTAGCATGAAAGTTGAGGTTCCGGACGAGCTTTACAGGAAGATCGAAGAAAGGGTTAAGGAAACTGAATTCGATTCAGTGGACGAGTACGTTGCTTTCGTTCTGAAAGAAGTTCTCGAAAGCCTTGAGGAAGAGGAGGAAGAACAGGTTTTCAGCGAAGAGGAGGAAGAGAAAGTTAAGGAGAGGCTGAGAGCTCTTGGATACATAGACTGAATTGAAATGTTAATTTTAATTTTGTTTATTTACTTAGGTTTAGCGATAATGGCGACACCTTTTCCGGAAATCGTAAAGCTGTCAGTGTCGTGAGTTACAAAAGCGCTTCTAAAAGGTTTCAGCTCTACAGTCTCTCCGTAGGCTGACAGTTTAACGAAACCCTCCACGCAGCTAACGTAACAGTACGTTTCGTTTTTTATCTCTCTCGTAATGTCGCTCAGCCTGACCATCCTTACCTCGAAGTTTTCGCCCTTTAACTCCTCTTTTGCAACGTCAAACTTTAGGTTTTCAACATCGCACTGATCGAAGTTCATCACTTCAAGGGCTTTTTCGAGGTGCAGCTCTCTTCCCCTCCCGTAGTCGTAAACCCTGTACGTTATGTCTGAGCACGTTGAAACCTCGTATACCAGTCCGCTGCATATTGCGTGAACAGTTTTCGGAGGTATGAGGTATCCCTCGTACCTTTTACATCTAACACGGTTCAGCAGCTCTTCCACTCTGAGCTCCTCCACAGCCTTCAGGAATTCTTCCCTGTCGATCCGTTTTTTGAAGCCAATCATTAACTCAGCATCGCTTAGCGTTATCCATGCTTCCTCTTTTCCCCTGTCATTCTCTCCAAGCCTCTCAGCATCTTCATCAGACGGGTGCACCTGAATGCTCAGCCTCTCCCCTGCATCTATGAACTTCACGAGCAGGGGCTGATAGCCACCGGAAACCTCCTCGAATATTCTGTCCATCTCGACTTTTCCGCCCCTGTACTCCACAACTGAAGGCCTTCTGGGATGCGGGGATAGCTCCCAGGATTCTCCCACGCTGCCAACGACTCCCTTGAGCTTTGATAGCTGTTTTCCAGCCCACGGCTTTTCCACGACGTTCTCTTCGACCTGAATCAAAAAGTGCTCCATATTACCACTCTGTACATTAAATTATTTAACCGTGCCTGATTTCTTCAGTGGATGAGTAAGCGGATGAGCGGGTTGAAATACGTTTACGGGCCCGTACCTTCGAGGAGGCTTGGCTCGTCACTTGGCGTTAACCTCACTCCGTTCAAAACCTGCAGCTACTCGTGCGTTTACTGTCAGCTCGGTCCGACAACCTGCAAAACTGTGGAGAGGAAAAGCTTCTTTCCGAAAAACGAGGTGGTTGAGGAGATTGAAAGAGTTCTCGACAGAGTTGAAGGGGCTGAAGTTGATTACCTGACGTTTGCAGGAGAGGGCGAGCCAACCCTGAACTCGGATCTGGGGTGGATTGCTGAAAAAGCCAGGAGTGCGATCGAATCCACGAGCTCGAATGCAAAGGTGGCTGTTATAACGAACTCCTCACTTTTGTGGAGAAGAGACGTGAGAGAAGACCTCATGAGTGTTGACGCTTGCCTGCCGTCTCTCGACGCTGCAAGTGAGAGCATATTCAGAAGAGTGAACAGACCCCACAGAAGTCTCGCACTTGACAGAATTCTGGAGGGGCTTGCAGAATTTGGTGATGAGTACGAAGGAGAAGTAATGCTCGAGGTCATGCTCGTAAAGGGATACAACGACAGCGAGGAAGAGCTTGAAAAAATAGCCTCGGCAGTTTCTGAGCTCAGGGTAGACAAGCTCCACATACTAACTCCGGTGAGACCTCCAGCCTCGAACGTGGAACCGGCAGACGCGAAGGCGATAATGCTGGCAGTGGAAGTCTTCGAGGGAGCAGGAGTAAAAACGTCGGTCATCGATTTCCCGGAGTGTGGAGAATTCGACTTCAGAGCGTTTTCGAGCGTAGAAGAGGCGGTAAAAATCATGAGCCGGCATCCCATGCAAGAGGAGCAGCTCGAAAAACTGTCCCTGCACTTCGGTGTGGATCTGGAAAAAATAAGGGCAATTCCCGGCGTTGTCGAGAAGGAGTTTCGCGGGAAAAAGTACTACATATACACTCCTGATTCAAAATTTTAAATGTTCACACGTTTGCTGAACGCCTGCCGGGCTTGACTTAACGATCACGCAAACGACCTTTTTATCAGCTCAGACGAAGACTGTCAAGATAAACACCCCTTAAACGAACGTAAAAAATTTCTTATTTCTTTGAATCAAATTTATTTAAAATTTTAAAACAGTTTAGAAACACCTACGCGGGTTTCTACCTTTTCACAGCCCCAGAAATTGACGATTTCTTGTTCGTTTTCGTACTCAGGACACATTGAAATGTAAGAGTGATGACTTTCTTTAAAGACGAAGAAATACAGTAATGCTACCGGTCGACGATAATACCGAAACCAAAAATTGTTAAAACTGTCTGGCGATGGAGATGTATGGAAATGATGGAAAGAGTTAGAAAAATTGCTGAAAGTTATAAAAACGTTACTATAGGCATATTCGGCTCTCACTCTGCAAAGGAGGCCGGAATTTCTGCTAAAGCGTGGGGTTTCAGAACAGTTTTAATAGCCCAGAAGGGAAGAGAGAAGCTCTACACGAAGTACAACCGTCATCTGTACGATGAGGTGATCGTGCTCGATAAGTTCAGAGACATGCTGAACAGAGATGTGCAGGAAAGGCTAATAGAACTGAACACCGTGTTCATTCCAAACAGAAGTTTTGCCGTTTACGTTGGTTACGATGGGATAGAAAACGAGTTTGAGGTACCCATCTACGGGAACAGGTACCTGCTCAGAGCAGAAGAGAGAAGCTACGAAAGGGGACAGTACTACCTGTTGAAAAAAGCAAACCTCAGGATTCCAAAGGAGTTCAGGAGTCCTGAAGAAATAGACAGGCTTGTCGTCGTCAAGGTTCAGCAGGCAAAAAATCCCCTCGAAAGGGCTTTCTTCTACGCAAAATCACCGGAGGATTACTACGAGCAGGCTGAGAAACTTATAAAAGCAGGTGTTATAGATGATGAGGGCCTTAAGAGGGCGAGAATAGAGGAGTACGTTCTTGGAGCGAGATTTAACGCAAACTTCCACAGCTACGCTTTGAAAGACGTTTTTGGTAACTTCGATTTCGTCGGTTTCAGCGACAGAAGGCAGGTAAATCTGCAGGGATTTCTGAATTTACCGGCAAGGGACCAGCTCAAAATAGACGTTCCTGTCAAAAACGAAGAAATAGGTCACTTCGGAGTTACGATGCGAGAAAGCAAGCAGCACTTAGCCTATGAGGCGGCTGAAAGGTTCATAGAAGTGTGTAAAAACGAATACCCGCCGGGAATGATTGGTCTTTTTGGACTTCAGGGTGCCATAGCGTACTCTCCAGAGGACGACAGAACTCTTGAATTCGTAATCTTTGACGTTTCAATGAGGGTTCCGGGAGACCCGTGCATAGGACCCACATCTCCGGAAATGAGAAACCTAACGCTGAAGCATGGCGTAAAAATAGAAGATCCTCTTGACCTGAGCATGATGGAAATAAAGAAAGCTCTGAAAGAGAACAGGCTTGGAGAAATCGTTACGTGATTTACTTGTGATTTTTATTTTTATACGCCTGTTGTAAACGACAGTTGTGTATTAGCTCTCCGAAAGTACATGTTGCGAATACAACAGTATTGCCGCTACTACCGGGAAATCCGAGTCTCGACATATGTAAAAAGTTCGATGAAAAATATTTTTACTTCGATTGAAACTGCACGCATCATGAGAAAGGTTAGAGCTGTTGTAACTCTATTCCTGTTAACGACCGGTCTGTTTCAGGCTGTAAGTGGTTTAATCCTGTACACGGCTCCCAAGGGCAGGTGGGCCACAACGGTACGACTATACGGGCTTGAGAGACACCTCTGGAAGGAGTACCACTTCTACGCCGGAATCCTGATAACGTGTCTCGTGGTTCTGCACCTGATGCTGAACTGGAACATGTTCAGGAACGAGTTAAAGAGTTTGATCGGTAAAAAGTAAATGGGCTTCAATTTCCCCATTTCCGATTCTGTGTCGAAGATCGTTAACTTCGACATTTCAATTCGTTAAAGGCAGTAAAAATTATAAATTCTTCATCGTTATTACCAACTGTATATAACGGATGGTGGTATGAAGAGATCGTATTTTGTAGCTATTGCCCTATTACTCGTAGCCAGCACTCTGCTGATGGGGTGCAGCAAAGTCAGCAAAGTCAGCAGTAATGTCAGCAGCAACGAACAGCACGGAAAATTTGCTGGAAAAACGATAGAGGTCTGCAGTGGTGCTGGTTTGATGAAACCGATGAACGAACTGATAAAAAACTTTGAAAACGAAACCGGAGCCAAAGTAGTAGTTCACTACGGCGGAAGTGCAGAAATATACTCTATTCTTGCAACAACGGGGTGTGACGTCTTCATTCCCGGAGCCTACTACTACGTCAGGATGGCAATGGATAAAGGATACATCGTAAACGATACTGTCAGAAACGTAACTCTTCACATTCCGGTAATAGTTGTTCCAAAGGGAAATCCGAAAAACATTCACTCTCTCGAAGGTCTGGCCAGGCCGAATGTTAGAGTTGCTCTGGGCGATCCCAAAGCCTGCGCAATAGGCAGGGTCAGCAAAAAGATTCTCGAAAAGAACGGGCTCTGGAAAAAAGTCAGTAAAAACGTCGTAGTTTACGCACCCACAGTAAACCAGCTCCTGATATACACGACTACCGGACAGGCCGATGCGGCCACAATCTGGGAAGACATGGCAACGTGGGCACAGGCAAAAAACAGGATCGAAATGGTCCGGATTCATGCAAAGCAGAACGTAATCAAAACGATTCCCACAGCTGTAACTGTTTACGCCAGAAAAGACGGTAACTTCGAAGTTGCAAAAGCCTTTAACGACTACATATCCAGCAGGGAGGGACTCAGGATCTGGGAAAAGTGGGGATTCAGGCCATGCAGGCAGTGAGGTTCAGAAATTTATGCATTTTTATTGCATTTTTGTTTACAATCGTACTTCTAATAGCCATAGCGTCGCTATTCTTCGTCATCAGCTATCGAGAGATCGTAAAATCTCCAGACTGAAGAGCTGGTTTACTCGTTAAAGCTTTCGATACTGACTTCATCGATATCGACTGCAGTTGTTTTAGCGCTGGCGGTACCCATGGGATACGCAATGGCAAGGTTCCACTTTCCCGGAAAAAGCGTTATCAAGTCCCTCATGGATCTGCCAATTGCCTTTCCGGAGCTGGTGCTGAGACTGTGCCTTTTACTGCTTTTCGGTCAGACTCCAGTGGGCAAAGCCATGGAAGAAGCAGGAATCAGGGTCGTTTTCACGAAACTCGGAATAGTGGTTGCCCAGATTTTCACAGCCCTGCCCTACGCAGCAAGAATTCTCTACTCCACTTTCGAATCTGTAAATCCGAGATACGAACTCGTATCGAGAAGCCTCGGTTACGGTGAATTCGAGAGTTTTAAAAACGTAACGATTCCTCTGGCAAGAAACGGACTCTTCGCATCCACAGTAATAACGTTTGCCAGAAGCATGGGAGCATTTGGTGCTGTGCTGATTTTGGCCGGCGGTTCTTACATGAACACCGAAACCCTGCCGATTACACTCTACCTGAACATCTCATACGGAAACATTGGCATGGCAATTACGAGCGGCATCGTTCTCGTGGTGCTGGCATTTCTGGCAATTCTCGTATTCGAAAAAGTGGAAGGAGGGTTATGATTCTCGAAATTGAAAACCTGTGTGTGGATCTGGGCGAATTCAAACTGAACGGCGTAAGCCTGAAAGCTGACAGAGGAGATTACATTGTCATAATTGGCCCGACAGGAAGCGGAAAATCTATAGTGCTCGAAACCGTGGCGGGATTTTATAAACCGATCAGGGGTAAAATCAGGCTCGAAGGCAGGGACATAACTTTTCTGCCCATAGAAAAGCGTAACGTTAGCATAGTCTATCAGGATCGCGCACTCTTCCCGCATATGAGCGTCTTTGAAAACATAGCCTACGGACTGAAAAAGAAGGAGAGAAACAGCAGCATTGTCAGAGAAGAGGTAAGAAAAATTGCGAAAATCTTGGGAATTTCACACCTTCTGCACAGAAAACCCGACACGTTAAGTGGAGGCGAACAGCAAAGGGTTGCCATCGCAAGGGCACTGGTTGTCAAGCCGAAATTGCTGCTCATGGACGAACCCTTCAGCGCTCTGGATGTGAAAACGAGAGAGAACCTGAGAAAGCTCGTAAAGAAAGCCGTAAAAAAGTACGACACAACGGTTTTACACGTTACGCATGACTTTGAGGATGTGTTCAGTCTGGCGAATGAAGTCGCTGTAATGAAAGATGGAGAAATCGTACAGACCGGAAGGCCAGAAGAAATTTTTAGCAGGCCATTAAACGACTTCGTGGCAGATTTCGTTGACGGAGATTAGAGCGGGGGATTGCATAATGTACTCTACTGATCACGCTAACGAGGGGGAGGAAGTCAGAATATCCGTAAGGCCGGAGAACATGGAGGTTTCCGTCAATCCGCCAAGCTCCGGAAATGTTATACATTGCAGAGTGGTGGATATCAGGAGGAGAGTGGAAGGGAACGTTCTGCACGTTCAGGATATCGTGAACGAAACGCCTCTTCTCGACATAAAACCTTACGCCCCCGAATTTGATGTGAGAGCTGTGGAAAAGACGGGGTGGCTCGAGAAAAACGCACGCAGGTCTTCAGAATTTAGAGACGACGGCAGATTTGTGGAGTATTTGAGATTAAATTTAATCAATCGATATTAATCAAAAGATCAAGAGTCAGAAAAACTCTGCTATGCTCACCTGCCTGTTAGTGTCGCTTTCAAACAGGGATTTTATTTCGACCTCTATCAGTTTCAGCCTCTGCTTGATGTAGTTGCTGACCCTGTACTTCTCACTCAGCTCAATGGAGATGTCCAGATATTTTCTTATTGAACCAAAGTGAACTGAGAGTGTCAGGTTACCACCACACCTCAGGCACTTACCCGAGAGCGGAACCCTTCTGTACTTTGCGTTGCAGTTAACACACCTGAACTCCTGTCTTGAGAATGCCCTCAGGTTTCCTATTATGTCCGGTAAGAAGTGCCTGTTTATCACCCTTTCAGCAACGTCGTTCTCGTCAACAGCAATTATCTTCTCAGCCAGCGCCATCTGAGCTTTTACCTTGTCCTGCATGGATTTCAACGACTTGTAGGCACTTTCCTTAATCCCCATGGCTATGTCTTCTGTGTCGTGGGTGAAAGCCAGACAGCAGTCCCTGTAATCCGTATCGAGCCTGTCTTCTACTCTCTCTATGTAGCAGCAGACGTCTTTTGGATTTGCGTAATCAAGCGTGGCAGTGTAGAACTCAAGGGGATACCTCTCGACTATGTCCATGTTGTGAACTTCGCTGTCAACCTCTTTTGGATCTATGATCAGAGTTAGCACGAGAGGAGCGTCCATTCTGCCACCCCTCTTGTCTGGCAGGTAAGCTCTCGAAAAGTTCAGCAGACCGTCGAGCAGCAGCATCACGCAGTCCTCATCTCCGTCGCAATTCCTCCTCTTCGCTGCGTGGAAGTAAGGATGTGCGTAGCCGGCCAGAACGTCTGCGAATCCTATTATCCTTCCCAGAACGCCGGCAGACGTGTGAGGTGCGAGACCGATGACGAGGTGACCTATGAGGTCTTCAGGTTTTTCCACGCTGTAAAACGGCTCGAGCCCGTAGAACTTTACCAGCAGATCGTCCACGAATTTTGCCACCTTAACGAGGTAATCTCCAGCATTTTTTGCCAGTATAACGTCTTGAGGCTTCAGCTCGACGATCTGTTCTTCGCTTTTCAGCTCCCTTCCCTTCCAGTCGTGCTCGTAACCGAGTTCTCGCAGCTTTTCAACGCTGACTCCTATCTCTTTTGGCCTGAAATGAGTAACCGGTACATCTGTCATGTCAAACCTCGCAGTCCCGTCCTTGAACACGTAAACTCCGTGTTTGGCTCTCAGTATTCCTTTTTCCAGCCTCTCCGGAATTTTCAGCTTCGAGGTCATTCCCATAACGCCCTTTATGGTCGAAAAGCAGTCTCTTTCACCCAGATTTTCCAGAGCCTTTTCGTACAGCTCCCTTATGTTCACATCTCTTTTCGAGTACGCTATAGTCTCTCCTCCGCATTTTGGGCACTCTTCGCTCCCAGTCTTCATCCTGCACTTCGGGCAGTAATAAACCTGTTCCGTCAGCCCGCCGCACTCGCACTTCAGCCAGAAGGTCTCCCTTCCACAGTTCTTACACTTCCTCACCGCAACTTCCACGTTTATGATTCCCTTTGCAGAATTGTAGGAGGATGAGTAGTTTATGGCGTTCTTTATGTCTCTCGTTTTTCCTCCAGCCTGTCCGAGAGGGAAGAGAATTTGAGGGGGTGGGCTCATCTTTCTCTCCTTGGCTTTTTCGGGCCTTCCCATCCTCGCTCCTATTCTCCACGGAGAGCGGGCTCTTACATCAAGACCTGAGAGTCTCCTGACAAGTTCGAGGGCGTTAAGGGAGTTATCTTCGGGAACGTGAACTCTCTTCTTCAGGTTTTCATCCAAGCCCAGACACCTTGCAAGAACCTTCCACCTTTCAAGAACTACTTTTCCGTTTCTTACCTTGTGCTGAACAAGCAGCTTTTCTAGTATTTCTTTTCCTTTTTTCCCTCTTTCGTCCAGATCTGCTGTTAAAATCTCTATTTTTCCTTCAACCTTACCGCACTCGCTCAGCCAGTCCCTCAAAAACAGAACTTCTTCACGCGAGAGATCGTGCCAGAGGTAAGTATATTCCGGGTGAAGCGGTGCGCCGTACTCATCACAGAGTTTAAGGGCAAGTTCTTCGCTTACTTTCTCCTTCAGGAACCTGGAGGGTATTTTGAGTTTTTCGCACTCCTGAACCCACCACTCGTAAACGAAAGGAGATGGAAGCAGGGGGTGGTTGTTTTCCAGAAAGTCTCCAAAATTTATGAGTATTTCACCCAGATCGAGTATTTTGTCCACCTCATCCCTGATTGTAAGGGCTTCGGAAAAGCTATCAACTCTCACGACATCTCCATTCCTCAGCCTTACCGTCGGCCCCTCTATTGAGGTAACGGGAACGACGCTTCCAGCTTTTCCCGGCCTCTCGACCTTCAGCTGGGTTCCCACCGCTATAAAACCATCCGTTATAACCATTGTTGCCGGATTTATTCCAACGGTGGCGAAGCCCGAATTTCTGGCTCTGCCGTACCTCAGCCTGAAACCACCCCTGCGGGAGGGGTGACAGAACACAGGTCTTCCTGCAACTATGTCTGAAAGGTACTTGTCTTTTGGCTTTACAGCGTTTTCACTTTTGCTGTCGTTTTTCTCTTCTTCTCCGGACTCTTTCTTTCCCTCTTTTATGTTCATCAGCTCGTCGAGCCATTCCCATCCGTCTATGGAAAGACTTTCCACGAGCTTTTTCAGCTTTGGGGCTTTCAGAGCGATTCCCTCTGCAATTACCAGACACATTCCACCTCTGACTCTGTTGGTTTCGACTCTCGGCAGGTTTCTGTGCCCCGACACCTCCGCATCTTCCGTCGGTTCTCCGTCTATGCACACCGGACAGTTCGAAACTATCAGCTTTATCTCCTCGTCTCCCGGCAGGTACTGCAGGTTTGCCACTTTCTTGTAGAGGGGTATTTCCTCGCAGTACCTGAGTACTTCCTGTTCGGTTGGTTTATACCTCGAAATGTTCAGTTTTCTTCTCACGAGATCTCCAACTAAAACTGAAATGACCTGAGCTGTACCTCCTGCACTTCTTATAGGCCCTGCGTAGTAGATTTTCAGAAATTCGCTCCCGTCGTCATTTCTGTCCGTTTTAACCTTGGCTATTCCCTCTATGGGAGCAGCTACCACACCTTCTGTTAGTATAGCAACGGCACTTCGAATGGCAAGTTCTGCTGCTTTAATTTTATCAAACTGACCGAATTTTCCCTCTATTATGTCTTCAGCTATTTTAAAACAGATTTTTTCTCTACTCATCCCGCTCTCTTCGAGTTCCAGTATTCTCTCAGCTATTCCATTTATGTGTAACAGCCTTTCAACTCTTTCAGCCATGTTTTTTGCAATGGGTATTTCAACATCCAGACTCGGGTCTAACCCCTTACTCCTCGCTTTTTTTGCTATTTCGTAAGCCTTCTCAACTTTTTTTAACAGATTATCGTGGTATTTTCTAATTTCATCAAGTAAAACAGCTTTTCTATCTTCTTTTTGCTCCCCTTCGAAGAGAGGGAAGAATTTGTCAAGGGTAACCACCATCATGGCAAATCTTCTGTTGAGGGATTAAGGTTTTTGGTTTTTCTCGCGTAGCGATGTCAGTTTTGATAAATATACATATTTTTCATGTTTGTGATTTACAGCACAGTGGTTCGAGTCATTGACAGCCTGTGAACCAGCGTCAAAAAACAAAAACAATGGAAATACCCAGTGGGCTCGCCCGGATTCGAACCGGGGACCTTCGCCTCGTCAAGGCGACGTCATAACCGCTAGACTACGAGCCCTCAATAAGGGCTCACAAGCTGGAATTATAAGATTTGCGGTGGTTCGGTAAACAGCACCAGAAGCAAAAAAGCCAAAAATTCTAAAACCCTCGCACTCAATTCCGAACATGAAGAGACTTCTGCCACTGGTCATCCTCCTGTTTTTAGCATCCATGGTAATGGGATGCTCGAGCACGCACATAAAAGTCAACATGACGCAGATAAAGGAGAAGTACAGCTCCATATCCAGTATGAGCGGTACGGCTATCGTTGAGAAAGGTGGTAGTAAAGATACGGTAATTTTTACTTTCGTAAAGCCAGACAGTTTTCTTGAGTGGTACTCCACGAAAAATAAAATAATCGTTTACAATGGAAGTTTTGAGCTGATCAGAGACAGCAGTGGAACCAGAACGATTAAAACAAAAACGTTTAATCCCTACGATTACGGAAAAATACTGAACAACTCTAAGGCATACGTTCAGAACAACAGCATAGTTGTTGAAAACGAGCTCGGAAAGGTCTGGCTTAACAGAAACCTGTTACCCGAAAAAATAGAGTGGTACAGAGGAGTTACAATAAAGATGGTCAGGCTCAACGTAAACGGGAGAGGAGACGAAAGAGTAATAGAGGACTTCATGGGTACGAAAAAGAGTGGAAACATTGCAGAGAAGGCGAACAGACTTGTCAGCCTGAGTGAGGCGGAAAAAGAGGTCAAGTTCAACATAATAGCTCCGACTTACACGGATGGGTGCAGGTTTGTGGGTGCAATAGTATCAAACGTTTCAGGTGTTAAGGTCGTCACCCTTTACTACGGTGAGGCCGGAAGCAAAAAGCTTCTCACAGTGGTTGAAACGACTGATAGAGCCACGCTTAACAGTGTTTGCGGGATGAGCAGTAACAGTAACGGTAACGGCAGCTCTGAAATAACCGTTGGCGGAGTTAACGTTAAGGTGGGAAAAGCTCTTGGAAAGTGGAACGCTTACGAGTTTAAGCTTAACAGCGTGGCTGCTGTCGTGTACGGAAATCTACCGTCTCAGGAGATGGTTAAAGTCGTCAGTTCGATGATTCAGCATTAGTTGTTTAATGTTAACTTAAATATATCAACTTAATAAAATAATACTATTTTTGCTAAATTAAATCAATTTTTTTAAAACCTATTCACTTTGGACCTCCACAGAGATTCTATCTGGGTTGCCAGCTTTGGATTTTTGAACCTGCTTATGAGCTCTTCATCCGGTGGGTAGCCTATGAAGGGGTCAACGTATTCTCTGTCCTCATCCATGACCCATATCAGTATTTTCCCCCTCCTCACGTTTTCGGAATTTTTTCTGAAGAATTTTATAAACGGTAGCGGCGTTTTATCGGTGAGAACAACAACGACGTAGTTTTCTTCGAAATCTCTGGCGAGTTTGAAGTGAAACGTTATGTCTTCGTCGAGTTCATCTATACTCGATATGAAAAGCCTGTAGCCGCCATTCCTTTTAAACACCAAGAAAATACCCTCTCTATCCGGTTTTACTCCAAAAAATCTGGAAAATATGGAATTAGCGGCATCCAAAGCATCTGAAATCCTCCTCGCCTTTAAAACTTCCTCGATGGCCTTCACCTTTTCAGGAACGTCTGGCTTAAATCCGTGAGGACAGAAGAGCGTGCATCCCTTTTCTTCCACCCTTTCCGGTAAAAAACAGGATATTGTTACGGGTTCGCTGAAAAGCGCGTCTCTGACCATTTTTGAGAACTCGCTCAGGTTACTCGAATTTGCTATCAGGTCTGTTATTTTTGCCGTCTTCGCTCTCTTCCTTAGCAGAAACCTCAAGGCTAACCTATCTACCTCCTCCTCGCTGGTTGTAGCTCTTTCCTCGCCTGCAAGGTAACTGCAAATCCATTCAACGCATTCAGCAACGAGGTCGAGCATCAAAATCTATCATGTTTTTTCACGTATATACTTTTCCAGCCTCGCGTCTCTCTTCGCAGCATTTGCCAGAAACTTTTTAACGGATTCGGGATTTGACGATTTCAGTCCGAAGTACTCTGCGAATTTTCTGGTCGTTGTTATGACCTTCGTCCTTCCGGACGGCTCTAACCTTATAAAGCCGAGCTCTTCGAGTTTTCTGACGTGTTCGTAACACCTGTTTCCCCTGATTTTCGCCAGCTCCGATAGCTTTACTGGTTGTTTGAATGCTATTACTGCAAGAGTTCTCAGAGCGCCTCTTTCCATGTCGAGCTCTCTGAACCTGTCCACGTAAACGCTGTACTCAGGTTTCACTCTCATTGTGTACTTCCCCCCCATCTCCATTATCTCAAGTGCAGTAGCCCTTGTTCTGTACTCCTCCTGAAGGAGAAATACGGCATCTCTAACTGCTTTGAGTTTAACGCCTGCAATTCTCGCTATCTTTGTGAGGGTTATTGGTTCCGGAGAAGCGAATAGAATGGCCTCGACTATTCTCATCAGGTCGCTTTCGCTGTTAGCTTTACTTTTGTTTTCTACAGTTTCTCCGTCAGCGTTTTCACGGTTTTCACCGTTCTGCATTTCCCTCTGCATTTCTGCTCACCGGAAATATAAGTATATCATCCTCGTAAATTTTTTCCTGCTCTATTTCAATTTTTTTCCTGTAAGTCAGGTAAAGTATGGAAACGAACAGCGAAAGCTTCCTCTTCAACCCTCTACCCTCGACCAGCTCGGAAAAGGTAACGAAGTCTCTCCTCTCGAACAATTTTTTGAGCTCCTCTTCCACAGCTGAAATCGTATCCTCTATGTCTTCTTCGTGTGGCGTTTTGAGCACGGTGTTCCCTATGCTGCCCGTATCTCTCTTCTTCTTTTTCGTCTTCTCCGCTCTTTCGAGCTCTCTCAGCAGGTCTTTCAGGGTCGTAAACCTTCTGACCTTTCGGTGCGGTCTCATCAGGTGGGCTATTATTTCGTCCTCAAACAGGTTTTCTTCGCTTTTTTCAGCTGTGCCCAGACCAAAACCTTCAAGACCAAAACCTTCAAAATCACCAAAATCTATTTCTCCGTAGTAATCGTAATCAGGCGTGCCGGTGAATTCGTAATCTTCCCCGCACTCTCTTCCACCTTCTATGGCATCTTCAAAACCCGGGGGTTCTTCGTTTTCGGAAACGCAGAGCACAGCCTCTTCAGCCAGAATCTCCGCCTTCATTCTCGTGAGAATGGCTGCGTACAGCAAAACTCTCCCCGATATTCTCAGGTCAAGTTTCCTCGCTCTTTCGAGCTCCAGCAGAAACTTATCCGCTACCTCGACGACGTCTATGTTCCACGGGTCTATCTTTCCCTGTTTTGCCATGTCCACGAGGAGTTTTACAGGATCCTCTAACTTCCCGAGCTCTTCCTGCCCTGCTGGCTCCATACTGCACCATCCTGCTTAATTTTACGTACTCCTGCCTTACTCTTATCCCTGCGCCTCTACCTCTGCTTCTTCCTTTATCGCTTCTTTACTTTCTTTAACTTTCAGCTTTATGCCCGTTACCTTCGAGCAGTTGTCTCTGCTCATCGTTACGCCAACTATGGCGTCTGCCATTTCGAGAGTCGGCTTTCTGAGAGAAACAACGATAAACTGTGCGTCTTTCGACCTCTCCTTTATCAGCTTTGCAACCCTGCCAACGTTAGCACCGTCAAGAAACATGTCTATCTCGTCAAAGGCGTAGAACGGAGCTGGTTTGTACATCTGAATGGCAAATATTAAAGCTAACGCTATGAGACTTTTTTCCCCTCCGCTGAGAGCTTCTATTCTTCTGACGGGTTTGCCGTAGTACTTCACCTTTATATTTAAACCGCTGTTGAACGGATCCTCTCCGTCGAGGTACAGGTTGCCCTCTCCATCCGTCAGCGTTTTTATGACTCTGGAGAAGTTCTCCTTTACAGCATTGAAAGTCTCAAAAAAGGCATCTCTTTTCATCTTTTCGTATTTATCTATTCTATCCAGTATTTCGCTTCTCTCCTTTTCGAGGCTGAGCTTCTTTTCGAGAAGGCTGTCTCTTCTGCTCCTGACCTTTTCGTAATCCTGAATTGCTTTCATGTTGACGTCACCGAATTTCTTCAGTTCCACATCTATTTCCTCTATTTTCCTGATTGCTTCGTCCATCGGCGGTATTTCTCCTTCAATCAGCCTGTTTTTATCCACTTTTTCAATCTCGGTTCTCACGTTCATCAAAGAATCCTTCCTCGCCTTAATTCTCTCCTCCACCGCAGCTACTGCGTATTTGCACGCGTCTCTATCTTTTTCCAGCTTTCTGCTTTTTTCGAGCAGTTCATCTCTCTCTTTCCTGAGCTCTCTGACGTTCTTGCCTATTCTGTCCTCCTCCTCCTTCAGGTTCCTCAGTTCCTCTTCAAGCTCTTTAACTCTTTTTCTGCCATCCCGTATTTTTTCTTCAAACTCAGAAATTTCCTTTTTCAGCCTTTCTCTCTCTCTGTTTTTCTCTTCTATCCACTTTTCCACCTGTTTTTTCTTGAACTCAGCGTTTTCAAGCCTTTTCTCCGCGTTCATTAGCCTGCTGTAAGCGGCTGACAGCTCCTCCTTCAGCTCCTCGTACTTTCTGGTAATTTCCGGTATCTCGCCGTCTCCGAGCTTCTTTTCTATCCCTTTTATTTTTCTCTCTTTTTCCGCTATTTCTTCTGACAGTTTGTCTATTTCTCCGTCCAGCTCCAGTATTTTTTGAGATGTTTCCCTCTTCTCTTTCTCTATTTCTGCAATCTGCTTTTCGAGTTCGCCGAGCATTTCTGTCTCGTCAGCAATCAGCCTTTTGGCTGAATCGATCTCTTCCCTTATCCTCCTGACTTCGGCACTTTTTTCGTCGATCTGCTGCTGGTAATCTCTTCTCTCCTCCTCGAGCTTTCCTATTTTCGCCATTATTTCAGACTTCTTGCTCTTGAAAACCGTTATTTCCTCGAGAATTCTCTTCTCCCTCTCTACGAGGTCTTTGGACAGCAGGAAACCTTTCCTCCTCTCGTGGTAACCTCCACTCATTGCGCCGCTCCTCTCCACCAGATCCCCATCCAGCGTTACCATTCTTCCCCTGAACCTGTCCATCAGCGTTCTTGCAGTCTCTATCCTGTCAACGACCAGCGTGTCCCTGAAAACGTAGTTAAACACGGGAATGAACCTTTTTTCGCACTTTACGAGGTTTACGGCGTAATCAACAACTCCGGGGTAGCCCAGAATTGAGGCGTCGAGTTCCAGTTTTCCGAAGTTCCTCTTTATTCTGTTCAGAGGCAAGAAGGTGGCTCTTCCTCCCTTTATCTGTTTCAGGTAGTTTATGGCTCTCACGGCATCGTCCTCATTTTCAACGACTATGTACTGCAAAGCGTTTCCCGCAGCAACTTCCAGTGCCACTGCAAACCTCTCCTCAACCCTGCACAGCTGGGCAACCGTCCCGAATATGCCCGGTAATGCCCTTCTCTCCCTCGCTTCGAGAACGAGGTCAACGCCTTTCGAAAAACCGGATTCTATGGCATTTGCCTCAGCCCTGAGCTTGGCAAGCTCGACTTCGAGTAACTTTATTTTTTCCTCGATTTTTGCGAGTTCGTCCTTCAGAGAGAAGAGTTTGCTGTCCGTGTCGTTTCTTTTCTTTACGAGTTTGCTCGCTTCCATTTCAGCAGTGTTTATGGTTTTGAGCAGGTTATCAACTCTGGAGTTGAGCTCTTCAATTCTTTCCCTCGATTTTTCGGCTTTTTTCTTAAGTGTGTCCAGATTTACGTCAGAAAGTCTCACGGACTCGATCAGCCTGTCCTTTTCTCTCAGCAAATCGCTTCTCTTACTCTTAAGCTCCTCAAGATCTTCCCTCTCTCTGAGCAGCTCGTCCCTCAAAGCTCTGTGTCTGGAATCGACTTCCTGCATCTGATCCTTCAGCAGACTCACCTTCACTTCCAGCTCGTCAACAACAGCCTGAAGACTCTCCTTTTCCACGGCAATTCTGTCGCAATCGTTTTTGTGCTCGTTCAGCTCTTCCTCAAGTTTTGAAACAGCCAGATTTACCTCCGTCAGCTTATCCTTCAGCTTTTCAATTTCGCTCTGGTAGAGCTCCTCAGACTTCCTGATACTCTCCATCTCCGAGGTCACTTCAAGAATTCTCTGGTTTATCTCCGCATACGATTCGCCCGTCATCTCCGTTATTTTTGAGGATATTTCACCTATCTTTTCGTTCAGCGCTTCGAGCTCCCTGCCGAGTTCTGCCATTCTGTGAATTAGCCTGTCCTTATCGAGTTCGAGCTTTTGAATTTCTCTCTCAAGCTTCTCAGCTTTACCGAGCAAAAGTCTGTAGTGGTGAGTTTCAACGACCTTGGAGTAGAATTCCTTCTCTTCGAGAAGAGACCGGTACCTTATAGCCTCTTCCCTGTCCTTCTCGAGCTGTGCGAGATTGCTGGAGATTTCGCTTAAAATGGCTTCTATTTTTTCTATGTTCTCCCTGACCCTGTCGAGCTCCTCCAAAGCTTTTTCCTTTTTCTCCTCGAACTCAGAAATTCCCGCTATGTCGTCTATTATTTTTCTTCTCTGAACCGGCGTCATCTCGGTTATTTTCGTCACGTCTCCCTGCATTATAACGTTGTAAGCCTCTCCGTGAATACCCACCCTGGCGAACATGTCCTGTATTTCCGAGAGGTTGCACGGCTTTCCGTTCAGGTAGTAATAGCTGTAGTACCCTTTTTCCGTTATTTTTATCTTCCTCGTAACGGTAATGTCCCCGTCGAAGGGTAGGGCAGAGTCGCTGTTGTCAAAGGTTATCGACACCTCAGCTTCGCTCGTGTTTTTCCCGCTGTAAAGCAGATCGGTCAGCTTTTCAGCCCTCAGAGCTTTCGTTGACGATGTAAGTCCAAGACAGAACACGATGGAGTCGATTATGTTCGACTTTCCACTTCCGTTTGGCCCGCTGATAGCGGTAAATCCCCTGAAAAAAGGTATCTCCACTTTTTTTCCAAAAGACTTGAAGTTTTTGAGGGTTATCTTCTTGATGTACATGTTTCGGCAGTAAATCAGTCACAGACTATAATATCGTCATCCGTATCGAGTTTTACCGTTTTGCTGCTCTTGAGCTGTTGCTTTACTCTGTTTCTCTGCGGTTTCTGCAGCCTCTCCGGCCTCTCCGATTTCATGTACAGGATTTCTTTCGTCAGGTTTTCCACCGTTTTTGCGAGCTCAAGCAGTTTTGCCTCAATGGCTCCAATCCTGTCCACGATTATTTTTTCGTTTTCAGATTCTCTTTTCAAACTCAGTATTTCGTTTTTTAACTGAACTGCAAGCTCTCGAACAGCATCATCCTTCAGCACGGACATCTCTCTCCTGAGATCACTGATCAGCTCCGAGTACAGCTCAGCCTTCAATTCAGCTTTCAGCTCAGCCTTTACCTTCTCCCTCATTTCGGATATTTCGATTTCGTTCATTCTCTTCAGCTCCTCGATTTCTTTTTCCTTTTCGGCAAGTTTTTCCTCTAACATCTCGATAACACTACCTCTGCCTGCAGTCTCAAATCCAGAATCGTCAGCTCTCACGCTTAGCCCTCCCGCCAGACAACTTTAGATTTTTAGATTAAATATGCTTTTCGTTTACCTGCAACGCTGTCAAGAATAGGATAAAAAACAAATAGGTTTATGCAACAGCATCAAGGCAACCGGTAGACTGCATCAAATTCTGGAAGAACAGGGACTTTTGGCGCGTTATTACACGCTTTTTTGATCTTTGAGAAAAAATGAGTTAGTATCTATGGCAAAGGGAATTAAATACAGTCATGAAACCTTCGATGAAAGAAATGTTGTTGAAGGTTTAAGGAAGAACTAAGAGTTATACTGAAAAGTTGTATTAAAGAAAAATTTGTTAAGTTTTTTATATCCCGTAATATAAGGTTGCACTTGTGAAAAGAATGATAGATGTAGCCCACCGTGTGGTTTCCCCATCACGTTTCAGGGGACGCATGGCTGGCGGGCATTGAATTCTATTAACGGAGCGCTTAAAAACTTTACTGGAGCAAGTTATAATAACGTGACAGAACAATAACGATGAGGGAAGGAACATGACTCTGGATGCCCTGAAAGGCATAGTCAGAAAGATTGCAAAGTCGAGCACCGTGGATAAAGCTCTTGTTGAGGAAGTTGTGAGAGATATTCAGAGAGCCCTGCTGAGGGCTGACGTAAACGTCATACAGGTCAAGGAGATAAGCGAATCCATAAAAAAGAGGGCGTTAAGTGAAGATGTACTGCCTGCTCTTAATGTTAAAGAACACATAATAAAAATTGTTTACGAAGAGCTGATGCGCGGTATTGGCGAAGGTCTGGAAATACCGCTCAAAAAGGCAAAAATCATGCTGGTCGGCCTTCAGGGGAGCGGTAAAACCACGACAACGGCTAAACTTGCCAAATACTTCAAGGACAAAGGGCTGAAAACGGGTGTTGTGACGGCTGACACGTGGAGGCCGGCAGCCTACGACCAGCTGAAACAGCTCGCCGAAAGGTACGACATAAAGTTTTACGGAGAAAAGGATAGCAAAGATGCCGTAAAAATTGCTGAAAACGGTTTAAAAGCTCTGAAAGACTGCGACATTGTTATAATAGATACTGCCGGCAGGCACGCCCTGGAAAAAGAGCTGATTGACGAAATGATTGCAATTGCCAGCGCAACAAAACCCAATTACAAGCTGCTGGTTATCGATGCGGCAATGGGTCAGCTTGCGAGCAGGCAGGCAAAGGCTTTTCACGAAGCCATTGGAATTGATGGTATAATAATAACGAAGTTCGACGGCACTGCAAAGGGTGGTGGAGCGCTGTCCGCAGCAAGAGAGATAGGCATACCCATAGCGTTCATAGGAACCGGAGAGAAAGTTGAAGACTTTGAAAAGTTCGATCCAGCAGGATTCGTTTCCAGACTTCTTGGAATGGGTGATATCAAGGCTCTTCTCGAGAAAGTGGAAAGAGTTGTGAAGGAAGAGGATCTGGATCCCGATGCATTCATAAAGGGCACTTTCACACTGAAAGACGTTTACAAGCAGATAGAGGCAATGGGAAAGATGGGGCCGATAAGCAAGATTCTCGACATGCTTCCCTTTGGCTTTGGAATGAAAATGGATGATGCTGTTGCGGAGGTAACGCAGGAGAAAATGAAGAAGTTTAAGGTTATAATGGATTCGATGACGGAAGAAGAGCTGTTAAATCCAAAAATAATCGATTCTTCGAGGATAAGGAGAATAGCAATTGGTTCGGGCACGTCTCCGCAGGAAGTCAGAGAGCTCCTGAAGTACTACAAGACGATGAAGAGTGTCATGAAGAAGATGAAGAAGGGCAAGCTCGGAAAACTTCCGATTAAGGGCTTTCCAAAGATGGGTTTCTGAGATGACGGAAATAGCTGGTGTTGATGAGGCTGGCAAGGGACCCGTAATAGGGCCAATGGTCGTGTGTGGCGTTAAAGCCGAGCCCGAAGTTTTTGAGAGGTTGAAAAAAGCTGGCGTTAGGGATTCAAAGGTGCTCAGCAGAGATAAAAGAGAAAAGCTTTATGAGAAAATATCAAAATTATGTAAAATTGAGATAATTATTATAGAGGCTGATGAGCTGAACGAGCTCATGGAAACGATGACGATAAACGAAGTTCTGTACAGAGCTTATTCCAGCATTATAAAAAATTTGAAGCCCGATCTCGCCTACGTTGACAGCTCTGACGTGAACTGCAAGAGGCTGAGCGAGAGGCTGAAAAAAGAAACCGGCGTGGAAGTGAGAGCGATGCACAGGGCTGATTCAGAGAGAGTGGAGGTGGCAGCAGCCTCTGTGGTTGCAAAAGTTTTAAGAGACAGAAGAATTGATGAAATAAAGAGAGAAACGGGAGATTTTGGAAGCGGATATGCGAGCGATCCGAGAACGATTGACTTTCTCAAAAGCTACTACGTTAAAAACGGCAGATTCCCCGAACACGTGAGGCTTGCCTGGAAAACGCTGAAGAGGATAAGAGCAGAAGTCATGCAGAAAACTCTGAGCGAATTTTAGCAAACAAGCTGTATCAGGCCGTATTGCTGCAAGATAAGTACCGGGTAAAAGCTGACAAAAACCGGGAAAAAGTAGCAAAGTAAAAACATGGACGTAAATGACCTGTTCTGTCCGAAATGCGGAATGCTAAAGAGCAGGTGCAGGTGCAGGGTAGAGACCAAAAGGCAGAAAAATTTAAAACTTTGCCCGAAAGAAGAGTTGAGACATCTTTTTGACACTGAGGACGAAATAGTCCTCTACAAGCTCTTTGAGCCCTATAAAAGTGAGCCGAGCGTACCCTTAGAGGATGTTGACCTGAGCGATGAGGTAAAAAAGGCTCTGGAATACAGAAATATAAAAAAGCTCTACCCCTTTCAGGCTGAAGCGATAGAGAGGATAAAAAGTGGAGAGAACGTCGTTATAACAGCTCCAACGGGTTTTGGAAAGACTGAGGCGTTCATACTGCCGATTATTGACGTTTTGAGAGAAGGCGAGAAAGCCCTCGTAATCTATCCGACGAAGGCACTTGCAAGAGATCAGTACAGGAAAATCTCGTACTACGCCAGTTTTCTGGGATTGAGAGTTGTGAAGTTCGACGGAGATTCGAATCAGGACGAGAGGAGAGCTGTCTTCTCGGGCAGAGCTGATGTTGTTCTGACGAACCCGGACATGGTCGATTACCACCTGAGGAACACCGGGGCTTTCAGAAATTTTCTCAAAAATCTCCGATTCATCGTCGTTGACGAATTTCATACCTATTCGGGAATACTCGGAACGAACATGCACTACCTGCAGCTCAGAATCAGCAGGTTTGCAGACTACAGCGTTGTTTGTTCCTCCGCCACCGTAGCAAACCCGGTGGAGTTCGCCGAAGAGCTGTTCGAAAGGAAGTTCAGGCTCGTGAGTGGGAAGCACAGAAAGGCGAGAATGCACTTTATAATGAGGCTATCCCCCTCTATCTACTCATCAATTGTTGAGGTAGTTTCAGCTCTGAGAGGACACAAGGTTCTGGTGTTCGGAAACTCCTACAGGTTCGTGGAAACAGCTGCATGGGTTCTCAGGCAGAGGGGAATACCGGCTGAAGTTCACAAAAGCGGTCTGACGAAGGAGAGTAGAGAGAAAGTTGAAAGGGCGTTTAAAGAGGGCAAACTCCCGGTTGTTGTTTCCACTCCAACTCTCGAGCTGGGAATAGACATAGGGGACGTTGACGCTGTGGTTTCCGAACTAGTGAGCTACTCAACTTTCCTTCAGAGAGCGGGGAGAGCTGGAAGAAAGGGGCAGGAGAGCGTTGGGGTCGTGCTAATGAGAGAAGAGGATACAATTGCTCAGTACTACAGATCTAGGCCGGAAGAGTACTTCAGGGATTACGTGCACTGCTACGTTGAGAAGCTGAACGAGGATTTGATGAAGTATCAGCTGCTATCCATGTGTCTGGAAAAGCCTTTGAGAGCTGAGGAAGTTAGAGAGGAGTGGAAAAAAGTCCTGAAGTGGCTCGTTGACAGCGGCTACCTGAAGAAGGTGTTTTCGGAATACATCGCCACGTCTAAAGCGAGGGAGATCCTAAAAACTTTCAGCCTCAGGGGAGCGGGTGATCGCGTTAAAATCGTCTGCGAGGGAAAGGTGATAGGTGAAAGAGTACTGCCACTCGCCGTAAAGGAGCTGTTTCCCGGTAGCAAGATAATTCACGGTGGCGTTAAGTACAGGTGCCTGAGTCTGGATCTGAAGAAGAAAGAGGTTGCTGTTGAAAGGTGTCCGAAAAACGAGATGAGGGAAATGACAGACCCTCTCTACACGTCCATCCCCGTTCTCAAAAAGGTGGAGCTCGTCTCCTCTGATCGTTCTGCCGTTTACTGCTCCCTAGACATAACGATATCTGTTTTTGGTTACGTTGTAAAGGACGTTTTCAGTGGGGAAAAACTTGGAATCAGGCACATAGAGCCAGTATCTTACACATTTCCGACGAAGGGGTTTTTGCTTTCGGCACCTTTCCCGGATCCGAAAGATTACGAGGACTACTACGCCGGAAGCTTTCACGCTCTGGAGCACGTGCTGATAGAAGCGAGCGACGTTCTCACCGGCGGGGGGAGTCAGCACATGGGCGGAATATCCACTCCGGAGGGAGATATATTCGTTTACGACGCTGTCAGAGGGGGTTCTGGTCTGAGCAAGCTCTTATTCGAGAGGCTCGACAGGGCGCTCAGAATAGCTTACGACGTCCTGAAAAACTGCGATTGCGGTAGAGTCGAGGGCTGTCCAAAGTGCACATACAGCTACCACTGCGGAAACAACAACACTCCTCTGAACAGGATTGGAGCCATGCTGGCTGCAAGGAAGTGGCTCGAAGGTGTTAGAAGAACCACTCATCCCGAAAAATACATGGTGGCCGGGGAGTTCGTTTACTTTCCCTGAGTTCGTAAAACTCTATAAAAGTGTTCATAAAAGTTTTTAAATGCCCGGTCTTCCATTCAGCATGGGCAGAGCCTGGAAGTTTGGAGACGATGTGGACACTGATGTTATAATTCAGGGAAAGTATCTGGTTATAAACGATCCCGAAGAACTGGCGAAGCACGTGTTTGAGAACGTGAGAAGAGATTTTGTGGAGAACGTTAAGGCTGGAGACTTCGTGGTTGCCGGAGAGAACTTTGGATGCGGAAGCAGCAGAGAGCACGCTCCCTTAGCGCTTAAGGCTACGGGAATAGCGGGAATTATCGCCAAATCCTACGCGAGAATTTTCTTCAGAAACGCTATAAACATAGGGTTAAGGGTTGTTGAGTGCAGGGAAACGGACAGAATAGATGAGGGTGACGAAATAGAGGTGGACTACGAAAGGAGTGTTGTCATCAACAGGACGAAGGGAGAGGAG
This sequence comes from Archaeoglobaceae archaeon, assembly GCA_015520485.1. Classification (GTDB taxonomy): domain Archaea; phylum Halobacteriota; class Archaeoglobi; order Archaeoglobales; family Archaeoglobaceae; genus WAPX01. The sequence continues at coordinate 12,851 of WAPX01000052.1, read as the reverse complement.
TATCTCATAAACCCGATACCGGACTTCCTCAATAAAATTGTTGAGTGCGGAGGACTGGTGGAATTCGGTAAAAAGCTCGTTTTCGAGTGACGTTAGTGGTTGAGCCGTTAGTGGTTGAAGCAACTGCTTTTTAGCTTTTATAATAATAAAATTATGCGTATACAAAGAATGTAGCTCGTGCAAACGACTGGCTCACTCTCTTATAGCGGTTATCAGCTTTACGTTGCTCACACCTTTTATTGTCGTTATCCTGTCTATAAGCTTCTTTATCCTCGGCATTTCTCCCTTCACTATCACCATTTCCAGGCAGTTGTCCTTATCGAGATGGATGTGCATCGTCGTTAACACTATATCGACAGCTTCGTGCTGAAGGGAGATTATTGCATCGCTCGTACCTTTATGGTGGTGGTTGTAGAGAATCGTTATGACACCAACTATCTCTCCTTCCTCCTTTTCAAGCCACTTGTACTCGGCTATGTAATTTCGTATGGCATCTCTTATGGCTTCGCTTCTCGACGAATAACCTCTCGTTTTAATTATGCTGTCAAATTCCTCGAGCAAATTTCTGGGCAGGCTAACGCCGATCCTTGTTACTCCGTTATCCATACCTCTGTTCTTACGCTGAACGAATAAAAACGTTGTTATTTTATATGCTCCGAAACCTCCAAAAGGCTGAACGAAGTACGATCATCGTTCAATTATTGTTTAGTGGTACCACGACGGACATTAATATTTTGTGAAAATTCGAAAAACATTTCGCTAATTTTTTATAAGTTACTTATTAGAAATCTTGCGGGGGTACTATGGCAGGCTTGTTCGAACTCGACGAAAAAGATAAGATGATTTTAGAAGTGCTGGAAGAAAATCCAGAAATGTCTCAGAACGAGATAGCGAAAATCGTTGGCCTTTCTCAGCCTTCCGTTGGTGCGAGGATTAAGAAGATGAAGGAGCTCGGAATAATAAATCATGCGTACGGCATAAATCTAAAAAATCCCGGACTGTACATTTTGAAGGTGGACATAAAGTGCAGACAGCCGAGAGAGCTTTTAAGACTGTTTGAGGACTGCCCCTTCTTTCTAAACGGTTTCATAGTTGCTGGAAACAGAAACCTGACGATGTTTTTCATAGGTGAGGACTTATCAACTCTCGAAGCCATAGTTGATCAGCACATAAGGCCGAGTCCGGACGTTTACGACATAGACGTTGGAATAGTTGTAAGAGCTGAAAGAGACACAATTATTCCAATGAAGATACACATAAAGAGAATAGGCACGCCCTCTTGCGGATCTAACTGCGAGGAGTGCGACTACTGGATAAACGAGCTCTGCATGGGCTGTCCGGTTACCGGGCACTACAAGGGTAAGGTGTGGAAGTAGTTTGTGAATTAGTTAAAGCAAATAGTCAAACTTCTGAAAAGCATAGAAAACAGCAAAGTCAAACAACGGTAAAACCGGAAAAGTAACGAAAATATGGAAACTAAACAGTTATTCGGCGTAAACAGCTGGCTTACCCGGCATAGCCAATTTTTTCTTGTCTTCTGGGATTTTGCTGTCGTCAACGGCAATTTTAACGCCAAGCTCTTTTTCGAGGAAATCCTTGCTCTCCTCTATGACCCTCTTTTCGTCCACTTCCACTATTTTGCTCTCTTTGAGAACTTTTTTCACGAAGTTCGACACTTCTTTACTCATACCTCTCCACCTCTCGTCCTTCATCAGCTCTTTCATGGCCTTGCCAAAGTTTCCCGCTTTCAGGGCAATTTTAGCCACTTCCTTTTTCCACTCCTCTGCCGGAGCTATGTAAACAACCTTGGCGTCAACGAACTTCAGAACTTCCTTTATGTCGTTCATAAGCTCTTTTATGTACTCCTCAGCCACTTCAGCTATTTCGTCAACCCTGCTCTCGTCGTACTCCGGATATTTTTCCAAACTGACAAAGCTGCTGTGTTTCCAGTGCCAGATTTCCTCGCATATGTGCGGAGCAAACGGAGAGAGAAGTTTAATCCAGTCGTCAAAGATTATCTGGGGGTTCTTACCTCCCCTCCTCAGATACCACCTGACGTCGTTCATGACCTCAAAGAAAGCTGAATTCACCGCCCTCCTCGTCTGAAGCTTCTCCATCGCATCCCTCGTCTCCTTTATCGCTCTCTGCATTCTGCTGACGAGCCAGCGGTCGAGGTGTGCGGAGCTTTTGAAATCTTTAAAGCCCTCCGGCTCTCGTGTGTAGTACTTTTTCATCAGGGAGTAAAACCTGCTCAGGTGGTGAGCCAAGTTCTCGACGTCTTTCTTTCTCCAGTCAGCGTCGCTGTCGTATTCCGAAGCGTACAGTATGTACATTCTAGTTACGTCAGCTCCGTTCTCTTTCACAGCCCTCTTCATCGTGAGCAGCGGGCCCTTGCTCTTGCTCATCTTTTTTCCTTCCAAGCTGACGTATCCGTTGACGGCTATGGCCTTAGGCCAGAGTTCCGGCGGGAATATTGCCACATGGTGGAAAAGGAAGAACAGCAGGTGGTTGGCCACGAGATCTTTTCCGCTGCTCCTCAGGTCCACGGGATACCAGTATTCGAAGTCCCTCCTTATCTCCTCAACGGTTTCAGCACTTAGCTTGGAAGACCTGCTGGCACTTTCAATGTCACCCGTTCCGAGGAAGACGTAATCCAGAAGCTCTGGGGTTATGTTCTCAGCTTTCAGCCTGCCCTCGTTTATGAACTTCGCGAGAATGTAGTAGCACATGTATATGGTGGAGTCAGATAAACTCTCTATGAGCCACTCCCTGTCCCAAGGTATTCTCGTTCCCAGGCCCTTCCTTCTCGCACAGGCCTTATCCTTTAACCACTCCACTTTGTTTCTGAACTCTTCCTTGTAGTATTCCGGTATTATTTTCATCCTGTCGAGCAGTTCAAACACCTTCTTTTTCCAATCAGGCCTGGAGTAGTTCAGGAACCACTGATCTTTAACTATCTTAACCACGCACTTCGTACCGCACCTGCAGACGACAGGTTTCTCGCTGAACTCGTAGAAAACGTCTCCTACACCCAGATCGATCAGGTCTTTCTGCAGGACATCTTTTACTCTGGAAACGGGCATTCCCGGGTAAAGTGTGTTTTCGAGGAGTACTCCCTTGTGAAACTCTTTTCTGTAAACGATTTTGGTTGCCTTGTCGAGCAGCTCTTTTTCCCCCTGATTTTTTATTCCGAGCTCCTCAGAAACTTCCACAGCCGGAACTTCGTAGTTTTCGCCCTCAATCCTTATCAGCACTATGGGTTTTACCTTTACAAGCCCTTCCAGATCTTTTAACCCGGCTTCGTTCTTCACTTCTTTTTCCAGATCCTTTAAGGCAACGTAATCGTAAGGGGCATGAGCGGGAACACTCATCACAATTCCGGTGGCGTTGTCCGTGTCAACGAAGTCTGCCGGTAAAACGGGAACAACAATCATTCTCAGAGTTTCAAGCTCTTTTTCGTACTTACTTCCATCGCAGAGCTTTCTGAGGTTGCTGAAAGACGAAATCAACCCTTCGACCACTCTATCCAGATTTTCAACGACTTTTGCTATCCTGTCCTCTCTTCTTTCAAACCTCGCTATCTCTTCCATTAAATCCGCAATGTCCGATCCAGTGGCCTTCAGAACCTCAGCTAAATCATCAGCCAGCATTCCTGCGAGAACGACATTAACAACAGTTTTTCCGATGAAGTCTTTCGGGTTTACCTCTTCTATAACCTTCACTTCTTTTTCCTGATGCACGAGTTTGTCTGCCGCTTCTCTACTCAGAACCCACTTCTCTCCGTTTACTTCGGCCAGAACGTATTTTCCTGCCGGATTTATCCATATATTGGTGACTCCAAATATCGTTTCAGGTCTGAGCGTCGCACAGGGAAATGCTATCAGCCCACCATCGTAGCCATACAGCTTTATGACTGTAAAGTCAACTATTGTTGCGTTCTCACCCTTCATGAGGTCGTGATCCTCTACGGGGTTTTCGTCGTGAGGGCAGTACCTGACAGGGTGTGAACCCTTAGCGACGAGGTTCTTCTCCTTCAGCTTCCAGTACTGCCATTCTATGAACTTCTGATAAGGTTCGTCCATCGTCGTAAAAACTCTTCGCCAGTCTATGGAATACCCTATGGAGTTGAGCGCTTTAGTTGCCTCTCTGGAAAAGTACTCCACTATTTTTTCCGGAGTGTTCAGCTCGAGCAGATCCTCTAACGGAACGTCGTGGTACTTTGTGTAAACTTCTATCGTCTCCGGATCCCTGTTCGCAATTCTCTCAGCAAGCCCTATTATCGGTGTGCCTGTCACGTGGTAGCCCATCGGAAAGAGTACATTGTAGCCATTCATTCTCATGTACCTTGCAACGGCATCGCCTATCGTTATCGTCCTCGTGTGTCCTGCGTGCAGATTTCCGTTGAGGTACGGATAGGGTATCGTTATGAAGAACTTGGGTCTTTCATCCGGTTCAGCTTCGAAGATTTTACTTTCTCTCCACATTTTTTGCCACTTTTTCTCTATTGCGTAAAAGTCAGGAGCACCAGTAACGTTAGCCTCGTCGGTTTCCATAGGCAGGAGAGTTTCTGAAGGTTTTAAAAAGTTTGAGAAAAGTGTACAAACTCACGGGCTCCAGCTTATGTTCCAGGTTACAATTGCGTTTTTAGATGCCAGAACTCTTCCGGTCTTGTTGAGAACCTGCACGACGACGAGTAATTTATCTCCCTTTTTGGGCACCGTCTTCGGGCTGCTGAACCCGATGTAGGCAATTATCGTGCCCTGTTTGTTTATGGGAACATAGGTGGACGGAGTCGTTCTGACTCCGAGCTCCTTCATGTTTTTCACTCCGCTCATGTCGTACGCGAACAGGATAATTCCGGGCATCGGTGTGGAGTACCAGGGATGCAGAACAGGAGCTTTGCTTTTTGGTATCAAAACTGCTTTTGCGTATTTAATTCTGAGTATGTGCTGGTTTCCCGCAATGTAGTGCTCAAAGCATACCTCTATCGCCGGAAGCTTTTTCTCCTGAGTGCAACCGGTGGATAGAGCTGAAACTAAAATCGCCGTTACGAGTAAAATCACAGCTCCAAATTTTGGTAATTTTTTCTTTGAGCCCATCATTTTTACGAACCCGAAAAATGGGTTTAAAAATTTAGCTTTTCGGCCTGTATGGCTTTACTGCTTTTACCGCTATTTTTCCTCCACGCTCAAACAGCTCAAGCAATCTCCTTTCGCACATGCTTGATATGTGCCCCCTCACCGGAGGCATTACGACAAGTACGGCCTTAACCCCTTTAAATCCGTACTTTCTCGCGAGCTCTGCTATTACTTCCATCTCTTCAACTCCGTCGTCCCCGTTTTCCCTCACGATTTCGTAGATTTCCCTGTCCTTTTCCCTGAGCATTTTTATGTTTTTGTCTATTACTTTCAGCCCCTCCCCCCTTTCGAACACATCCCCGTGTCCGGGAACGAGCAAATCCCAGTCTTCTCTTTTTATGACTTTTAAGCTCTCCATCATTCTGTCCGGGTCAACGTAGTAAAGTATCCCGAACTTTTCCCAGTAGCTCGGACAGTGAACGGAGTCACCGGCAACAAATACGTCATCTATAAGATACGACTTGTGGGATGGCGTGTGTCCGTGAGTTGGAACCGTTTTTATGCCGTTTACACCCTCGAGGCTATCCGAAAATTCATCCACCCTAACACCTCTGCCGAGAAAGTATGGAGTTACTATGTCTTCGGGCAGTTTTGCCCAGCTGTACATCCCCCTCCAGTTTATTTCCGGATTTTCAACGAGCGGCGTTTCGTGCCTTGGAGCCAGTATCTTCACTTTCCCCTCCAGAAACAGGGCATCACCAAAGTGATCCGCATGACCGTGGGTTATCAAGATCTTTTTAACACCCTCGTAAACGTTCTCTCCCACATTCGGGTCGGTTGCAATGCCGTTTTTAAAAACAGCTGTGTTAACGTCAAATTTTCCTTTGTAAATTTTTACGCTGTCGTTACAAAACCTTAACATTATTCGGATTCCGAAGTCAACGTTTATAAATCTTAGCTTCGTTTTCTGTCGTAGTTCTGCAGGTTGGAGCTGTGTTATTTCTGCTCTGATCTCCAGAGCAAGAGTTATTAACTCCTCCGTGATTTTCGTAAAGTATGGGCAGTAGTGGCAGTGTGAAGAGCGGAAAGGGTAAAAGGGTTGCAAACAGGGAAGCCCGGGACAGGATTGTAACCGTAAACGTTGGAAAGAAAGGGCTTACAGAAAATTTAATAAACGAGATTAATCTCCAGCTTGAAAAGCACGGAGTCGCTAAGGTGAAAATGCTCCGCAGCTTTAGAGCAGGTAACGATAGAAAAGAACTCGCCAGAATGATCGAGTCCAGGGTCATGGGCGAGGTTGTCGACCTGAGAGGGTTCGTACTCACGATCAAACACTGAGGGGTGGTAGTTTGGCGACTGTGTATGATGTCCCACCGGACATGCTCATTCAGAGGGTTGCTGAAAGGCTCAAGGAAATCGACGAAATAAAACCGCCGGAGTGGGCAATATTCGTGAAGACAGGAGTCCACAAAGAAAGGTCTCCGGAACAGGAGGACTGGTGGTACCTCAGAACTGCTGCAATTCTGAGGAAAGTTTACATAAACCAGCCTGTAGGCCTGGAAAGGCTTAGAACGGCTTACGGCGGTAGAAAGAGGAGAGGTTCCGAACCGCCCAAGTTCAGGAAAGGCAGCGGATCGGTAATAAGAAAAGCTCTGCAGCAGCTCGAAAAAGCTGAGCTCGTTAAGAAGACAGATAAGGGCAGAGTGGTTACGCCCAAGGGTAAAGCTCTGCTTGACAGAATTGCTGCCGAGATAAAGAAAGAGCTTGAAGAAGAAATTCCGGCGTTAGCGAAGTACTGAAGTAAAATATTAATTTTAGAAAAAGAAGTGTCGAATATGGAAGCCGATGAACTTGAGGAAATCAGGAGAAGAAAGCTGATGGAGTTACAGGCTCAGAGGGAGAGAGAGCTTGAAGAGCTTCAAAAACAGCAGGAAATGCAGAAACAGATAGAGGCTCAGAAAAGAGCAATTCTCAGAAAAATACTCGAACCGGAGGCAAAGGAGAGGCTGGCGAGAGTTAAACTCGCATACCCGGAAGTAGCTGAGGCTGTGGAAAACCAGCTCATATACCTTGCCCAGTCCGGAAGGCTGAGCACAAAAATTAGCGATGAGATGATGAAGGAGATTTTGAGGAGAGCCGTACCCAAAAAAAGGGAGCCAAAAATTATCAGGAAGTGAGATTATGGGGAAAAAGACAGTTGGAGTTAAAAAGAGGCTTGGAAAGTGCTACAAACAGAACAGGAGGTGCCCGGTCTGGGTAACTCTGAAAACAAACAGGAGAGTGTATGGCAGCCCGAAGAGAAGGAACTGGAGGTCCAAAACTCTTAAAGTTTGAAGGCTGGAAACAGGGGTGGTGGTCATGGCCGATATAGTTGTTGAGCGCGTCTACACGTTAAGACTGAAGCACAAGATGAAGAAGTATCCGAGGTGGCTGAGGTCAAAGAAAGCTGTGAAGTACGTCAGAAAGTTCCTCGTAAGGCACATGAAGGCGGAAGAGGACAAGATAAAAATAGACTCAAGTATAAACGAGAAGATCTGGGAGAGGGGTGCGCAGAAACCACCTTCGAAAATAAGAATTAGAGCTGTAAAGTTTGACGACGGTGTTGTGGAAGCTGAATTGGCTTAAATTTTTTAGGACATGCCGGGAAGTCAGCTCTCGATACGAGGAAATCCGATGGTTGGCCTTTACATAAGGGCCAGCGAGAATTTTGCGGTGGTGGGAGTTAAAGACGTGTCCGTCGTGGAGAGCCTGAAAAACGAGCTCGATGTCGATGTTGTTGTCACCACTGTTGCGGGAAGTGAGCTGGCTGGAGCGATGATTGCAGCGAACTCCAGTGGCATTCTCGTCTGCAAACACGTTTCGGCAAAGGAAATAGAGATCCTGAGCAGGGTAGCAGATGTGTACATTGTGGACACGAACATGACATGCCTCGGAAATGTCGTGTGCGTTAACGACAGAGGGGCTGTAATACACCCTGAGGCGGACAGCAGAATAGAGGAGGCTGTGAGAGATAAACTTGACGTGGACGTAATAAGGGGGACTGTTGGAGGAATAAAGACTGTAGGCATGGCTGCTGTAGTAACGAATAAGGGAGGGCTTCTGCATCAAAGCGCCAGCGACTGGGAGGTCAAGAGAATTGAGAAAACTCTCGGCATAGAAACGGAAAAAGGGACCGTGAACTTTGGACAGGACATGGTTGGTGCTGGTCTGATTGCAAACACAAAAGGCTACATAGTTGGAAGAGATACTACAGGTTTCGAGCTCGGAATTGTGGAGCAGGCTCTTGGATTTGTTGAGCTGTAGTGCGAAAAAGCTGTAGCCAAGAATGTGTGTCGATCAAGTTAGATGCAAGTTAGCATGAGTAAATTTATAAAAGCCCGGCATCAGGACGGGATGGGGGGAGAAAAAATGTACATGGTTAAAGGGTTTTTCAAAATTGGAAAGGAGTGGAAAAAATTCACGAAAGTAGTGAGTGCACACAACGAGAAGTTTGCGGTGGAAAAGACGTATTCAATTCTCGGCAGCAACCACAAGGTTAAAAGAAACCTGATAAAAATTGAGGAAGTAGAGGAAATAAGCGAAAGCGAGTTTAAGGCGAGCTGACTGCGTTTAAAAAGAAAATCTAAAGGCAATGGTGGTTTTGATGAGCGAAGAAAGCATGCCCGATAAAGCTGAAAATCAGGCTGAAATTCAGGCAAAGGTGAGGGAAAAGCTGCTCGTACTGCAGCAGCTGCAGAGTGAGAGCGAGAGCATCCAGAGAAGGATAGTTGAACTCGAACTCGTCGATGCAGAACTCGACAGAACCATAGAGAGTCTGGAATACTTCAATTCCCTTGACGGCAGCGTAGAAGCCCTGATGAACCTGGGGGGAGGAGTTTTCGCTTACGTTGACGTTAAGGATTCGAAAAAGATGCTCGTTGACGTCGGAGCTGGAGTAATTGTGGAAAAAGAAGTAGGGGATGCAATAGCTTCTCTCAAAAACAAAAAGGAGAAAATAGAGGAGAACATAAAAAAGCTTGGCGAGGTTTTAGAGCAGGTAGCCCGGCAGGCTGAAAGAATACAGGCAGAGATTGCTGAGCTTACGAAGCAGAAGTAAGCTCGGTGGTAAAATGTTCAAATTTCTAAAAGAAAAACTGAAATCCTTCAGGAAGAAGGTAGATGAGATAGAAAAAAAGGTTGAAAGAGAAGAAGCTGAGAATGCCGTCGAAAAAGCCGTCGAAGTTGTTGAAAAGCCCGAAAGTCCAGCTGAAGTTAAAGCTGAGGTCAAAAAAGCTGGAGAAGTAGAGGTTAAAGCTGAAGAAGTCGAAGAAAAAGTTAAGAAAGAAGTTAAGGGAAAGGAGAAAGGTTTATCTGCAAAGATTAAAGGAAAAATTGGAATAAAGGAGAAAGTCTCAGCGCTAATTCTTAAAAGGGAGATTATAATAGACGAGAAAAAGCTTGATGAGATAATTCCCGAACTCGAAGTCATACTGCTTGAAAGCGATGTCGCTTTTGAAGTTGTGGAGGAAATATCCTCGATGCTCAGAAACAGGCTTGTTGGAAGGAGAAAGAAGATTGGAGAAAAGCTGGCCGACATAGTTATTGAAGAGTTAAAGATAATTATAAAAGAAATACTTGATAGAAATAAATTTGATTTTGATGAGTATGTGGAAAAGCTCATTTCTGATAGAAAGCCGGTTGTCATAATTTTTGTTGGTATTAACGGAACGGGCAAAACCACGACAATAGCAAAGCTCGCAAAGAGGTTTATGGATAAAAATCACTCCGTTGTTCTGGCTGCTGGAGACACATTCAGAGCCGGAGCCATAGAACAGCTTGAAGAACACGCGAACAGACTTGGGGTTAAGCTGATCAAGCACAAACCCGGTGCCGATCCGGCAGCGGTAATATACGATGCAATCGCTCACGCTGAAAGCAGGGGAATAGACGTCGTTCTGGCAGATACCGCAGGCAGAATGCACACGAAGAAGAACCTGATAGACCAGCTTGAAAAAATAAAAAGGGTTACAGATCCTGACATGACGATATTCGTTGACGAAAGCATAGCGGGTAACGATGCAGTGGAGAGAGCGAGAATGTTCAACGAAGCGGTTGGAATTGACGGCTCAATTCTGACCAAGATCGATGCCGATCCAAAGGGTGGAACAGCAATATCAATAAGTTACGTTACGGGAAAACCAATTCTTTTCTTGGGAGTTGGACAGGGGTACGATGACCTTGTAAAGTTTGATTCAGACTGGCTGGTCGAGAGGATTTTCGGGGAAGCTTAGTTTTTGTTTTTGTTGTTTATGTGGTAAAATTAAAATAATTAACAATATGATAATTGCTTTTATAACGGATTCTGCTCTTACTTCAAAAGTATCGTAATTTCGACACAACAATTATAACACAATAAAACTAATTTAACCAATTTTGCGTTTAACACGAAAAAGATTCTGTAAGAGTGTCTGTTCTATGATCTCTTTGTTCTCTCCTTTAAGAAAATCCTACAGAATTTTTACAAAAATTCGTGCTTGTACTTCAACACTTTGCAAAGTCAGCAGATTCCAGACCTGCCACATTCAGCCTTTTTTGTGCTTGAGAGCCTCTAAAAAGCTGGCATGAAACAACTTTTTTCTTGTAAATTTCGTAAAATATTTGAGCAAATAAATTTTTTAAAATAGTTTATTTATTTTTTTGTAAAATAATTTTCTCTTAAGAAAAAACATATTCAATGCTATTATTAATATTTTAGTGAATTTTTATTAGTAGACCATAACTCTCCAGCTCGTAATTACCGGAAACCTTACTTCCCGGTGTTAAGCATACCACCACACGGCTTACACTCTGTCCTACTCCTTTTTCAGACCATTCCAAACCTACAAGAGGTTCTATTTCTCCCAGCTCCAGTTCGACCCCATCTAATTTTACGTGTGAAATTGCGAAGTTCAAGTTTCTGAAAATCACATTTTCATCACTTTCAAATTTAAATTTATTGAAAATACTGTCATCGTTTTTAACAAATTCTACAAGTTTTAGTTTACCTAAACCGTCGTTTCTTTCACCGCCGATACAGGTTAAACTGATAACATCGGTTAAATTTTCCTCATTACTGTTGTCAAGTCTCTTTACCTTTACTTCACTTTCTTCACACTTTTCAATTCTTATTTTTTTGTTTTTGCTTTCCGCTTTCTCTTTAGCAAAGACGTATCCAATCCAGTAAACATCTAAATGCTCTTTACTTTTTACGATTTTAACCCTGTTTTTTATGAATTCGAATTCATGCAGGCTACCTTCTTCAGCTGTTTTTGTTGTTGCATCTAGGGCTGTGGAGACAAAAGAACCGACAAAAATTTGTTCAAACTCTTCTTTGCTCAATTTACTGAATTTTATACCAACATCTCTATTATCTTCTCGCTCATACTTGTTGTTTTCTTTTGGTTCTTCGTATCTCGGTAAAAACACACCAAATTTTTCGTTTTTGTTACTTTTAACTTCTACCATAACATCTGTCAAATCAGATAAGCTTTTTTCATCGCCCTTTATTGCTGGAAAGAAGTAAGTAGTTTTTATATTTTCCTTGACAAAGTTTCCGACATCCTGATAGTCGTTCGAATTTGGATTATCGAATAAAGCTCTCGTTAAATTGGCTGTAATGGCTCCCCACATTGCTTTTCCAGTTATGTAATAGCGGGTGGTTTTGAGAATTCCAATTTGCTTATATCCTATGTGAACTGGGGATTCCGCTTTGAAAATTGTAAGATAGCAATTCCACGTCATAATTAATCACTTCCCTTCTGAAGAGCTTTCGCTCTATATCTCGCATAAACAAGCATTCTTTCGAGGAGTTGCCTCGCGAGAAGGGTTTTTTGAATGTTTGAAGAAATAACCAATGCAGCATTTATGGAATCGCTCTTTTCTGTCAATTTTGTATTTTTCAACAATTCTAAACTTTTATCTCTTATCACTTCAGCATATTTCTTTTCTCTTTCACCCTTGCTTTCTAACCACACAAAATAAGCGAGCAATCCTTCTTCTATTAGTACACTTAAAGCCTTTGTACTAATATTCTCTAATTTATCAAAATCATCTTTTTGTTTAAATTGTTCTACTATGCTGAATCCTATTTTTGCAGATGTGAGATCTAAATTATTCTGTTCCACCATTTGCATCACCCTTATCTTGATTCAAAACTTTTAGCCTTCCAAATCCTCTCGAACCCATCCCACCGACTCCCAGAAATTCAAAGAGAGACAGGCCTTTTTTGACGGTCTCCTCTACGCATTTTGTCAAATCCCCATTGTTGCAACCCTCTATTTTGTTTATCTGGAACCATTTCGGATTCTGGAAAGTGACGTCAAACCATAATACAGTTCCTCTCGGGATAGCTTCATAAGTGAACAAAGCTTTCTCCTCAGCTGCACCCCTTTCCGGATCTATTGCTACAGAAGTTCTGACTTCGAGGTTTGAGTTTACGATTGTTGTAAATAGATCGTTTGGGACAATAACAATTCTTTTTAACACATTTTCTGGGATAACATCTTTCAGAAATTTAACAGAATTATTTTCATTATTTTCTTTGTATATCCAGCTGGAAGTTTCAGTGGTTTTACTATTATTGGTATCTTTTTCTAAAAGAAGCCAACCAAAGTTTAACTTATCTTCAGGTGGTTCAATAGCAGAGCTCTCTGAATCTGAAAACATAGGAACTATAAATTTTCCATTACCAGGTTGAGGAACATCTTTTTCAGAATTATCAGCCATCTCTTTAATTCCAGCATCCTCTAAAACCAT
>WAPX01000051.1 GCA_015520485.1 Archaeoglobaceae archaeon | reverse complement strand
TTACAAAGCTGTTTAAAATACAGGCACGTTCGGTGAGAGAAATCCAGTTGAAGGATTCTTTTCTGGGTTTAAGGAGAGGACGAAGAGGTTCTGGAATAGATTTCTAGGAGTTTTTCGAATGCAGAGTTATTATGGCTTTCTATAACTACTGGGGGTGTTTATCTTGACACCTCTCTTGATTTTGCCGTCTGTAGTTTATAATATTTTTAATTTGATTCAAATTAAAATTTAGATAAAGGTTATGGAAAATTGCATACTATCAAATTGATAGATATTTTTATATTGATTACTTATCTTAAACCGAATATCGCCCGAGGAAAAAGTTTAAGTACCCTTTGCATTCAAAGACAATTTGCCGACGGCCATAGGGTTCGGGGAAACACCCGGACTCTTTCCGAACCCGGAAGTTAAGCCCGATCCCGTTCCGCGTTGTACTGTGTTCCGAGAGGGCACGGGAAGCGCGGAAGCTGTCGGCTTCCTTCCCCTTAAACAGTTCTTAACCATTCAGGTTTTACTGTCTTTTTCGTTTAACCTCTGATAACACTTCCTCAAAACCTCTCTGACCTTTTTCCTCTCCCATATCCCTCCAAGCCTTACAGCCGCTTTTTTAACGCTGCCCACTTCAAGAAACGTCTCTAAAATTCTTTTTTCCTCCTCACTCAGCTCGAGTTCTTTTAAAGCTCTCTCGGCTATCTCCTTTAAACTCAGAGAGCCGTAGTAAACTTCTTCTGGCGTTAAAGGCTTTTTAAAAGGGTAGAACTCAAAGCTGATAACGTAAACTCTGTCTGTGTCGTATATTTTTTTGATCTCGTTTATGAGCTCTTCCCTGTTTTTGAATCCTTCAGCCCTCGCAACGGAATCGTCAAGCTCTTCAAGCTTTTTTTCTTCGATTTTCAGTATTTTTGCCTTTCCTATTATTTTTCCACCGCAGTGCACGAAAACGTCCTCTCCCTCCCTGACGTAGCACCTCCTGCGAATGGTTGACTTCTTTTTTCCGCTTGTTAAAAGTTTTTTATATTTACCTTTAAATTCTATGTGCTTGCAGCTATCCAGCTCGCCTGTATCTAACATTGAAGCTTTGGTTGCGGAAAGCTCCTAAAAGGCTTTTGTCCCTTCTCTCCCTAATCCGGTCAAAACAGTAAGTCAGGCCAGTAAATCCAGCAAAGGGTAGCAATTCAAACAGTAAAGGACTCGAGATCCTCAGCAAATCTTCCAAAACCAAGTCTCTCAATAATTCTGTCCCTGATTGCGAGCGTGTGCGGGTAGAGATGCGTGAAGTAAACCGTTTTCTCCTTTAAAACCTCAGAAAAACGGGATATAGAGTCTGGAGTCGTGTGGCTTGAGGAGAAACCTTCAGGCAGGGATAGCTCGTGCACGACGACGCTGAAGTCTCTGCAGTACAGTTCTTCGAAGGGTGCCGTGTCCCCCGTAAAGAGTACTCCGTTCACGACGTAGCCTCTGCTCTCAACGGAGTGTCTTGTCTTTACGCTCTCCACCCTGAACCCGGATACGTTAAACTTTTCCTCCCCGACTTCCACAACCGAGTAGTTCAGCCTGCCCTTTAGAAATGGAAAGGCTTCGAGCTGGGATTCCAGCCAGTTTTTCGCACCTGTTGGAGCAAAAATCTTCAGCTCGTCCTCAACCTTGGATAACCACCTCGCCTTGAGCAGTGGCAGCAGGTCTCCGGAGTGGTCGAGGTGTATGTGTGTTAGCAGAACGGCCTTAACGTCTGCCGGTTTTTTACCGAGCTGTCCGAGCCTCAAAAGACATCCATTTCCCGCATCAACCAGAATGGCTTCGCCATCCCTTTCGATGAGCACGCTGCTCTGTGCTCTTTCGAAACTGTCTGCAGTTCCCGTGCCGAGAAACACGACTTTCATGGCCGGACACCTTCACAGTTTAACTTCATAATCCACGACCAGACCGCTAACGTGGGTGGGCGCGGAGGATGTTATCCTGACCTCCACCTCTTTGAAAGAGGCAGGTTCAACACCTTCGAGCACGACCGGCCTGTAAGAGCCGAGTCTCGCCAGCACCTTTCTGGCAGAGAACTTCGTGATTAACGCCTTAAAAGACCTGCCGACGAGTCTGGCGTTTCTCTTCTCCTTTATCCTTTCCGCAAGCCTCGTTACAGCTCTCGACCTGTCCTTTTTTATCCAGTCCGGCATGTCCCCCAGCCTGTATGCAGGCGTACCCCTCCTCGGAGAGTAACGTGTAACGTTGACGAGGTCGGGTTTGCTCTCTCTTATAACGTCCAGACTTCTGTGGAACGCTTCTTCACTCTCCCCCGGAAACCCGGTTATTATGTCTGTTGAAACCACGGTATCCCCTTCGTCAAACTCTTTTCTGAACCTCGAAACGACCTCCATGTACTCCTCAACGCCGTGATCTCTGCCCATTCTTTTCAGAATTTCGTCGTCTCCACTCTGAACCGGTACGTGTATGAACCTGTAAATCTTTTCGCTTGAAAACGCGTTTATTAAATCGTCGAGCATTTCGTAAGCGTGCCTGGGATTCATCATCCCAACCCTGACTCTGAACTTTCCGGGAATGCTGGATATTCTGTCGAGCAGCTCTGGAAGTGCGTAGTATCCGTATCTGTCGATTCCATACGCTCCCGTATCCTGAGACGTTAGCTGGATTTCGACAAACCCGTTTTCCACAGCTCTCCTAACGTCTTCGATTATGGATTCCATGCTGAAAGACCTCAATCTCCCCCTCGCAAAACGGGTTGCGCAGAAAGTGCACCTTCCGGTACAGCCTTCAGCCACCGGAACCACTGCTATTCCCACGTTCATTCCGAGCTCGTCCTTTCTCAGCCTGCACTTTTCCATTGAAGCCTTGTCAACGCTCTTTTTGCTTATGTCGAAGAATTTCGATCCCTCGAGGGCAGACTTCACGGCAACATCTATTTCAGTTAAGCTATCCGGTCCTATGGCTGAGTCAGCTATCTCCCTCACCTTTCTGCCTGATATTCTCGGCAGGCATCCGGCTATAACCACTTTTTTCCCCCTGTTTTTCAGCTCTTTCGCCCTTTTGAGAATCTTTCTTTCAGTGTACGCTATAACGCCACACGAATTTATCACGATCACGTCTGCTTCCCCATCCGACGTCAGCCTGTAGCCAGCTCTGAGAAGTATACACCTGATTATGTCGGAATCTGACCTGTTCATCGTGCATCCATAGGTTTCCAGTGCAACTTTTACACCTTCACCCTTCCTCATTTTTCTGCTTTCTCCACAGGGTTTTTTCGGAGTACTTTATTTCGACGATTCTGTGTATTGGAATCATCACATCTCCGGCGAGAAAAATAAATTTATGCCCTATGTCTTCTATTTCATCGCCGCTGAATTCGGAAGTCCCCGATATTCTGTCAGCGTAAACTACTCTGACCTTGGAAAAGTCGAACGATTCGTCCCACTTCAACCTGTTCAGAACGTCTCTCACCGACCTCTCCTTGAGCTTCATGAATGTTTTCCGTACTTCCAGTTACTCCCAATTCCCGTCCTTGTATGCAATCTCAATTATCTCAATCAAACAGAAAAAACAAACTGATTAAATCAGATTTCTTCCTCTTTTGCGAGTTCCACGAGCTGTCCCTTCACGTTCAGCTTTAGCGACCTCTTGGCAGCAGCCCTTATAATTAGCCCTTCTAAGCCAAGGCTCCTGCTTATGTGGGGAACCGACATCCTCCCAGCTTTTATTTCGCTGATTATGTCGCTGACTATTTTTTCGAATTCGTCATCCGGCATGAAAACAACATCGAGTATCCTGTTCAGGTCTTTCAGGGAGACGTAGAAGTTGGCACTGAGGTGCGTGTAGCTGACGTGGTACTCCTTCTGCGGCGTTTCCGACGGTGAAGACGGCATCCTCCACTTCATTTCGAGCATGCCTGCGTTTTTCAGTATTTTGAGTGCTTCCTCCACACCCTCGCCAAACCTCTCCACGAGCTCATCCAGAGTCAGCCATTCGCTGAGCAGAGTTTCGTAAACGTTTCTGTAGAAGTTCGTGGAAAATATATATAGCACGGGCACAAGCTCAACGACATCGTTCACGAGTTTCGCTCGTTTAGCCATGGCAATCACCTTTCAGAACAACGAGAAAGTGATATGATTCGATATTTCTACTTTTCTATAGGTCTCTGATAAGGACGGTTCCGCAAAACCTAAGACTTGTTGCTCAGGTGTTCCTTTCCCCTTAAAAACAGGAGAATTATGATGGAGCTCAGGAGCGGGAGCCAGACGACCAAGGAAAAAACATAGTGCATGCTGTCAACGAAACCCCTGACCATGGCTATGAGCGGCAATGGAGTTTTTGTTTTCGCAAGCATCTTCAGCATGTTCATGGTACCGGGATCGGGTACCCAGTTTCCGTATCCGGGAAGCCAGTCGTCCATTCTCTGTGATATCAGAACTCCTCCAACTGCAACCCCCATTGCCTGTGCGAGGGTGTTCATTGACCTCACCGCTCCGTTCGCCATTCCAACCTTCTGCCCGGGTATTGAACTCATCATGACGTTGTAAGAGGGTGACATGAGCAAACCCATTCCGACGCCCATTGGCATGAGCTCCAAGAAGAATGTCCAGTAACTCACATCGGCACTTATTCCCGTTAGGAAGTAGAGACTCACGGCAAAAAACAGAGGTCCAAGACACATCAGGTACTTCGGATCCATTTTGTCGCTCAGCTTTCCGGCAAGAGGAGCAAAGAATGTGTTGAGGATCGGTATTGACACCATCCAGTAACCGGATTCTTCAGCGGTCAAATTCTTTATACCCTGCAGAAAATACGGCAGGACGAAGAGAGAGGCCGAGAGCCCGAAAAATAGTATTGTTATCGCAACCACTCCAACCGTGAAGTTCCTCTCCCTGAAGAGGCTGAAGTCGAGAAGCGGATACTCACACTCAAGCTCCCTTTCGACGAAGGCGATGAGGTAGGGGATTGAAACGACGAAGCAAGCAATGGTCTTTCTGCTCCACCACCCCCACACCTGTCCGTTGGTAATTCCGAGAGTTAGCAAGCTCAACCCTATTCCGAGAAGTACGGCTCCGGAGAAATCAACCGGAAATACTTCCTTTGGTTCGAGCGGTGGAAGCAGGGTGAGGGCAAGCATAATCGAAAATATTCCCACGGGCACGTTCAGATAGAACACCCAGTGCCAGCTCAGGTTCGTGGTGAGCCAGCCACCAATTATGGGTCCGAGAGTAAAACTCGACGCCGTCATCACGGAGTTCAGGCCCATTGCCGCCCCCCTCTTGCCGGGAGGGAAAAGCTCGGTTATTATTGCAAGAACGTTGCTGCTGAGCATCGCTCCGCCCACTGCCTGCAGAGCTCTGAAAAGTATTAGGGAGGGAACATTCCAAGCCTGAGCACAGAGAAAGCTGCTGAAAGTGAATATGCCCATTGCTGTAACGAAGTAGCGGTCTCTCCTGACCATGTCTCCGATTCTGCCCGAGAGGACGAGCAGAGCAACCATTGTCAGCGTGTAAGCGTTTGAAATCCACTGTACATCCGACATCGTGGCGTGGAAGTCCTGAGATATTTTGGGTAGAGCAACTCTCAGCACACTCGCATCTAACAGTACCATAAACAGCCCCATTCCAACCGGTATCAGGGCGAGCCAGCTCTTCATCTCCTCTGTGTCCCACACTTCATCCAGCATTTCGACACCTTGAATTCTCAAACCTTCGGTATCCGAACATTATTTAACGGTTTGGTATGGCAGAAAGTTAAAAATTAAAGTTAAATATATGTTTTAACTATCTTATTACCACCATCTTTAATCAGCTGACATTACTTTCAACAAAACAAAACATTTATTAACCCATATTTATTGCCATATTCATGGCTAAAAAGCGCATACACAATCCGAAAACGCGTAAATATTATAAAATTAGAGAAAAAAAATCCAAGTATGGAAGAAAAGGGCAAATAATGGGTTTATGGTCTTCAAAAAAGTCAAAACAGAACAATAGAAGTACATGTATTTTAGCAACGACAGTTTTATTGGCTGCGGGAAAATCTGAAGATTGTTATGAACTGCAAATGTTTAGAATGTTCCGTGACGAATATGTTAGACAGCTAAACAATGGTGACGAGTTAATAACTTTATATTATAAAGCGGCTCCAAAAGTAATTTCTTTTTTAACTTCTGATTCTGCATCGGATACCAAGATACAAAACTTGTATGATAAGCTGCAAAAAATTGTAATGTATATTGAAAAAGAAGAATATAAAATGGCATTAGATATATGTATTCAAGTGTTTTGTAGCTTACTAGAGGAGTACGATTTGGAAAATGAAAAAACAAAATTTTTGACAGCGGTTAGAGGGATAAGTAATGCCACCAATACCTCCCAGACTAATGGAGCTAATTAGAGAAGATGAAAAAATTTTATCAGTTTATAAAATTTTTTATATTTTTACTAAGGAAAGATTATTTTTTAGTAGAATAGTTCAAATCCCTGGATATTTAATCATAACGAATTATAATATTTATATATACGCTCAATCCCCAAAGATAGATAGAGGTATTTTGAGAGATATCCCATTACAAAAGATTATAATTGCTAAATTTATAGCCTTAAAAAGAATTAATTTTTTAATAAAAATTTTGAAATCAAAAGAAATAAACAGACTAATTGAAGAATTCAAGTTACCAGAAAATGTTCTTAAAGGTGGAATTTTGAAAATTACCACTACTTGGGAATCGGTTGTATTTCAACCTACCAAATCTTTGTTAGATACACAGTATAGTGTAAATACAGCAAGAGAGATAATATTCACAATAAAAAAGACATTAGAACATTTTTATCCAGAACCGCTTTCAGTTGTAGAAGAACACGATGAAGTAAAGTATTACCTTTCATTGAAAGTTCCCCACCGCAAAGTACCAAAACGGGAAATTATTGTTAAGTCAAAAAATAAGCGCTATAATAATACACAAGAAAGTGTTAAAAAAAGGCTAAAAGACTTGAAAGAACTTTATGAGGAGGGAGTACTAACTAAAGAAGAATATGAGCAGAAAAAGAATATACTTCTTTCAAAACTATTAAACGATGATAGGTAGGTTTTACTAAAAATAATTATTATAAAGATTTAAGTGTAATCTAATTGTACAAACTTCAACCCCTAACCCTCCTCATCTTCTCGACGAGAACTGGTAGCAGTTCGGTCACGTCTGCAACCACGCCGTAGCTGGAAATTCTGAATATGGGTGCTGACCTGTCGATGTTTACAGCCACAACGTTCTTTGCCTTGACTCCCTCCACATGCTCGGTGGCACCGCTTATTCCCAGAGCCACGTACAGCCTGCCTGTAACGGTTTTGCCGCTCCTGCCCACCTGCCTCGTCCTCGGTAACCATCCCAGATCGACTACAGGCCTCGACCCCGCTACAACGCCGTTCAGTAGCTCTGCCAGCTCCTCAGCCAGTTCTATGTTCGATTCGTCCCCTATACCTCTCCCAACGGAAACCACGACTTCCGCTTTAGATATGTCTATATCTTCCTCAGACGGCTTTACGTAGCTAACGAATTCCACTTCTCCTGCATCCTCAACCTGTAACTC
>WAPX01000050.1 GCA_015520485.1 Archaeoglobaceae archaeon | reverse complement strand
CTTTCTTTGTTTCCCCACCTTAAATCTTGCTAATTCCCAGAATATAAATGCTTTTCGCTCCTTTTTGTAGCCCTCATTCGAATACCTGAAAATGCACACAGGTATTTAAAGAAATTCTACTGCAAAAGAAGTACTCATACAGCTTGAATTCCACACAAATCCAGTTTCCTACATTCATCATGCCATTCCACAAATCAAATCTACCAGAATCCACAATCCAGCCATTCACACGCTTCTATGCTCAGTAATTTAATCAAAATTTTATTATAAAATTATCCAAAGAAACACGAATTCACAAACCGGTAAAGGTATTCGCAAGTGATAAATAATTTTTCTCTTAAATGATAGCATGGTGTATTATCTCAATGAAGTTGAGCACAAGTATATAGTTCTAAATTTGAGGCCAAGGATAAGGGCAAATCCAGTTCCAGAAGAGCTGAGAGGTTGGAACTGGCATTCTCCTCCTTTAAAACCTTATTACGATATCAAGCTACCGATGTACCTAATATGCAGCACATACTGCAAAACAGCAAGGGATGTTTATCTGACAGTAGTCGAAAAGAAGAAAGGAGAAGAAGACCTGAACATAAGGCTGGGCAGAGCGGTCCATGAGACTGTAGCGAGAGCTATAAGGGAGGCAAAAAAGCTAAATTTTAACGCGAAGCCGGAGATTAAGGATGAAGCAGTTGAGGATGCTGTAAATATGGTCTGGGACTATACAATGGCTGCATGCAAGTCAGCATTTCTTAAAGCTAAAGCTGAACAGCCGTATGCGAGCGAAGAAGATGTTATATCCACATCCATGCCATTTCTGGTGGAACACAGGATGGATGGAAGTCTCCTCGGCTGCTCGGGAATTATAGCTGTGGACTGTTACGACTACCTGCACAACATAGTTTTCGACGTAAAGGTGTCTTCAACCAGTGCAAGACTTTACACTGCAGGTTATGCCTTGGTAATCGAAAGCCTCTACGAGATTCCTGTGGACATAGGCTGTACAGTTTCAATCTCATTTAGAGAAGATAGAATGTCAATTACAAAGGACATTCACTTCATAGATGCAAATCTCAGGAGCTGGTGGATTGAGGAGAGAGACAAGAAGGCGGAGATAGTTTACGAACAGACAGACCCGGGAAAGCCTGATGAGTGCAATCCAAGATGCATGTTTAGGAACGTGTGCTTATGAGGCTCGTTGTGGATGGTTTCGGGAAGTACATTGGCAAGGAGAACGAGCTGATAGTTGTAAAGGAAAAGGGCAAAGTTGTAAGGAGGGTGAAACCAGATGAGCTAAAGCAGATAGTAATAGCAGGTAAGGCGTCGCTGAGCAGCGATGCTGTAAAACTAATGCTCAAAAACGCTGTAGATATCGTTTTTATTGACAGGCGTGGTGAGATTGTTGGAAGGCTCATGCATCCTTTTGTCGGTATAGCTAAAACGAGAAGGGAGCAGTATTTGGCGTACAACGATGAGAGAGGCGTCATACTTGCAAAGGAGTTCATTAATGCTAAGCTGAGGAACCAGATTTCAATTCTTTCAAACCTTGCAAAGGCAAGAAAAGACAGCAATCCAGAAGTCGCAGAAAGATTGATGGATGCAAGGGGTAAGATCAAGCTATTTGTTAATGCGCTTGGTGAGATTTCTGGCAGTAAAATAGAAGACGTGAGAGAGGAAATCATGGGGATTGAGGGAAATGCGAGTCAGGAATACTGGAGCTCGCTGTCCTTGGTGTTCCCGCAGGACTACGGATTTAAAGGGAGGAGGGGTCTTGAAGCTGGTCAGACAAGGTATGCTCAGGATATAGTCAATGCAATGCTGAACTACGGGTATGCTATACTTCATTCAGAGTGCATCAGGGATGTGGAGCTTGCAGGCCTCGACCCATATGCGGGATTTTTGCATGCCGATAGATCCGGGAGAACATCAATTGCCCTCGATTTGATGGAGGAATTTAGACAGCAGATTGTTGATAGGGCTGTAATCAAGCTTATTTCATACGGGCAGATCAAAGCTAAAGAATGTGAAATGAAAAACTTTGTCTGCATGCTAAACGATTCCGCAAGAAAAACGCTACTTGCAGAGGTGCTGAAGAGACTTGAAACAAAAACGCAATATATGGGAAGAAATATAAGCTATTCCTCGGTGATACTTCAGCAGGCCCGTAGAATAGCATCTTTTTTAAGGAATGAAGGGAAATACAGAGGCTTCTGGCAGAGGTGGTGACATGATTGAAGTCAGCGATATAGTTCAGTACCTCTACTGCCCCCGGAAGCTGTATTTCATAAAGGTGATGGGACTAAGGATAACAAGGCCGAAAATGAATGCCGGGAAAGAAGTTCACGAAAACGTTGCAAGATCCATTGCAAGAAGAAAGATGGAGGGTGAAATTCTGGAGAATGTCTATCTGGAAAGCCAGAGATACGGGATGAAAGGTTGCGTTGATGCAATAATAAAAAGAGGTGAAGAGTATATACCCATGGATATCAAATTCTCCCGCTTTAAGAGTCTGTTCTATCAGTGGAAGATGCAGCTCGTAGCTTATGCTGTTCTCGTTGAAGAGAATTTCGGATGCAGTGTGAAGAAAGCTTACATCTATCTTGCAGAAGGAAAAGACTGGATAGAGGTAGAAATTACGCCAGAGGATAAAGAGGCGCTAACAAAGATAATACAGAAAGTTAGAGAGATCATTCGTGAGGAAAAATATCCTAAAACGCGTAAGTCCAAGAAGTGTAACTACTGTGAAGCAGCGAGGTTTTGTGTCTGAAATTCTGTTTAGATTAAGTTTATTTATTACAAGGCAGTATCGAGCAATAGAGTTTTGAGATTAACGATTTGTCCCGTTTGCGGAAGATTAAGCAAATTCAGTAATGGTAGGTTTTTCCATGTTGATAGTGAAAAATTGATGCACTCGTAAATTTGAAAAGTTCAGATCGGTGTTAAAGATAAAGTTAGCATTGATTTTGAATTTCTTCCAATCTTCTTCTAACTGCATCCTTAACAAATTCTGAAACTGAAGAATATCCGAGCACTCCACTTTTTACGATCTCTTCGCATTTCAGATAGAGATCTTCGGGTATTGCTATTGTCCTATATCTCCTTCTACCCATTCTTCACTTTCATGTCTATTATGAGGTTTAGAAATTTTCACAAATCAGTAAAGTATAAGTCAATTACAAGTAATGAATAGGTTGGTGACACAGTATGAAGATTTGGAAAATTTGTGTTATTATAATAGCAATGTTTACAATATTAGCAACGAATACAGGGTGTGTCATGGCAAAGGAAATAAAGTTAAGCACAAGCGAAGTTAAAGAAAAGACGATTTCAAATTTCACAGTACCAATACCTGTTTTAGGCGATTTTAAAGTGTATATGAAGCTGAGGACAGAGACACACGGTAATTTAAACGTTGATTTATGTGTTGACAAGCAAATGATATCACCAAATGAGGATTTGGAAATAACGTCATAGCCGAAATAAGAAATAGCAGTGATGGTAAGTTCGATTATATATGGACACCAAAGACCGAAGGGAAGCATTTCATAAAGGTAGTTCACGATGGATCTGAATTCACTACTACAGCAGAATCAAATACAGTTGAAGTTTTAATTAAGCCATCAGCTAAGCCTGTAATTACCACTCCCTCAGAAACAACACCACAGATCACTAAAACTCCTTCAAGAGTAATTACTCCAGCAAAGCCAACAAAAACGCCAGGATTTGAAGTAGTAGCAGTAGCGATTGCAGTTGCAATTGCAACGATTTTAAGGAGGAAAATTTAATTTTATTTTTTTAATGTTGAGGAGTTAGAGTTTTTTCGTTCAGATTTTTATTTAGAAAGAATTAAGGATTAAGCTGGAGTTAATTAACCCGGAATTTAACCTGATCGGATCTAAATTATTGCCTGTCAAAGCTAAGCAAATTCCACTTTGCTGTCCTTAACGAGTTTTACGCCAGTATTACTTATAACAATGGCTGTTTCGGAACATCTCCGGCAAAGAGGAATTATGAAAATGCAATCTCTCTCATCTCTGACGAATGTTTTAACCTGTCTTGATAGCGTTTCCCTGTCATTAGGGTTTAATTCACCTCTGAACGCCGAATACTGCACCCTTTCAAATCCATAACGCTGCAGAAGTTTTGCGAGGCGTGTACGGTTTGTATCATTGCTTATATCGTATACGATGAGGTGAATCATAAAAATAATTTAGAAATATCATTAATATCATTTTTGATCGTACATTAGACCAACATTAGACTAAGCAACTCTCTTACAAGTTCTCAGAATTGCCAGATATTCCTGTTGTATAACTGTTGAAGGTATCATTTCGACACTCTCTGGAATACTAAGCAAAAAATCACTCAAAATAAAAAATTAGTATAACAGCTTCACCAGAACCTCCTGCCTCTTCCTCTACCTCTGCCAAATCCTCTGCCTCTTCCACCTCTGCCCCAGCCGAACCGGCCAAATGCTCTTGACATGAATCCCGGTCTGTTGTATCCTGAGCAGTAACCGAGACCCCTTCCAGTTCTTGGCCCGAGACCGAGTGGTCCAGTTCTGTCTCCACCTGGCATAACTGTCACCTCCATGATTGAATAATTATTCAGAATATTTAACGCTTTCGGTGTGCCTAAACCCGGGTTTGGGCATAGTGTTAGTGTTACAGCTCAATAACCTCTCCAGTTCTCTCCCACACTTTCATCCCGATAGCTTCGAGCTCTCTGGCAAAATCTTCAGACTTCAGGGTTTCAACGAACTTCTTAACAGCACCTTTTTCGAGCCTGTCCTTCCTCACGGCAAAGTCGTACTCTTCAGCTCTTACAGGTATGAAGTCCAGTCCGTAGAGGTCAGCAACGCTTTTTATTCCAAGTCCAACGTCAGCCTTTCCAGTGAGTACTGCAACTGCAACAGCCGTGTGTGTCTTCGCCTCAACGCTGTATCCGTTAATTCTCTTTACAATTTCGTCGAAGCCTTTCCCCCTCTCCCCGGCAATTTTTTTCAGGTGCATGTCCATCAGCACCCTCGTTCCAGATCCGGGATTTCTGTTTATTACCCTCACATCTTCCCTCAGCATGTCGTCAAACCACTCTATCCCCTTCGGATTGCCCTTGCCGACGATCAATCCCTGCTCTCTCAAGTATCCTTTTATCAGAACCGCGTTTTTCAGTCCGAGCTTTTTCATCGCAGGCAAATTGTACTCGCCGCTCTCATCCAGAAGGTGAGTTCCTGCTATGTCTGCCTCTCCTCTCTTAACGGCCAGCAGTCCACCGGTGGAACCGGCGTTTATGATTTTGGCATCTACTGAAGCGAGTTTAACCAGTAAATCCACGCCAATGCAGTGGCTTCCGATTACAACGAGTTCCGAAGGCTTTAGAGTTGAGAAAAGAGTTACCTCAACCTCTCCCGGTTCGAGTATCGTAACGTCCTCTCCAATCTCTATAAAGCCGTCTGCCTGATAGAGTTTAGACACCATAGCGGAGTAGTTACCGGTCAAAGGATAGGCTGAGTAACCACTTTCACCCCTGACAAGACAGACCGGGTGAAATTCTCTCCTTCCATGAGGTGAAACCACCCTTACAGCAAGGTTCGCCTTCACGCTCTTTGACCGCACTTCTTTACGGCCGCTCAGGTAGCGGATCAGGGGTGCCACGAACTTGTCGAATATCATGAATGCCGAAGTGGGGTATCCCGGTAAGCCGAAAACTGGCCTTTCCCTGATAACTGCAAAAACGGCAGGTTTTCCGGGTTTAACGGCAATTCCATGAACGATAACGTTCCCCATCTTTTCGAGAACTCTGTAAACGATGTCTCCTTCTCCGGCGGAAGTGCCTCCCGACATGATTACCACTTCAGCTTTATTCAGAGCCTCTTCAACAGCCTCAACCATGGAATCCCAGTCGTCCCTGACCGTTTTCCTGTACGTTACAACTCCTCCACACTCCTCTACAGCCAAGCTGAGTGTTGCGGAGTTCACGTCGTAAATCTTTCCCGCTTCCAGAGCTCTTCCCCACTCGCACAACTCGTTTCCGGTGGAGATGATGGCCACTTCCGGTTTTCTGTAAACCTTAACTTTTCCGATACCAACTGCGGCGAGCATCCCTGCCTCTCTCGCTGAAATCACCGTGTGCTTTCTTGCAATCAGCTCGCCAGCCATGACATCGCTTCCAGCGGCAATGACGTTCTCTCCGGGAGCAACCCCCCTGTACACTTCCACGTATCCGCTCTCGTTCTCACTCGTGTACTCTACCATCACGACTGCGTTGGCGTTGGGCGGCATCATTGCACCTGTGGATATTCTCACAGCCTCCCCTCTTCCAACCTCCACTTCGGGTTTCTCTCCCGTCTCAACTTCTCCGACAACTTTCAGGATT
>WAPX01000049.1 GCA_015520485.1 Archaeoglobaceae archaeon | reverse complement strand
CATCTATCGCTATTAACCTTCTTTTCTTTTTTTAGCTGTTTTAAGACTGCTTTGAGTCTGTGGTAGTAGATTCTAACTGATTCGTGACTTATTTTCTCGAAAAGTGATAAGAACTTGTTTCTGAAGAAAGACCGAAGAAGTATAATAAAACTAATATCTTTAACTCTATACCTTTCTTATTCCTTTAAAGTTTGTAGACCTAACGCAGTCCACTAACTACCTTAGCGTGGGTTGCATATGTTATAATCTTGATTAAAGATAGTAGGCTCAGTTGCGTTTCTCAAACCCGTAAACAAATAGCGAAAAAAGACCCTGAGGCGATTTTAAAGGTGAATGCGGACAATCCAGAGCTCCCAGATTGCGTAAGCACGAAGCTGAAGGCTCTACAAATCCTAATCAAGACAAGGAGCTAAATGACGAGCAAAAGAAGGAGCTTATTGACCTATTCAAGGAATACATCGTTGACGTCCGAAAACGGCGAATCATATTAATACTTAAAAAGAAGTTCAGAGATGACTATGAAGTTAGATTCACGAGCAAGCGGAAGGCTAAGAGGTATAAGCGACAATACCGCCACTTCTGGAAGGAAACGGCTAAACGCTACCGCTGGGCAGTAATGATAACATTGACCATTGACCCATCATAAGTAA
The DNA here is from genome assembly GCA_015520485.1 of Archaeoglobaceae archaeon. Lineage (GTDB taxonomy): Archaea > Halobacteriota > Archaeoglobi > Archaeoglobales > Archaeoglobaceae > WAPX01. Next base: position 34,798 of record WAPX01000049.1, on the reverse strand, counting down.
CATTTGGGAAGCCCGTTATTTAGCGCAAGAAGAATTTAACCGATTCATGACATGGTTAAAGAAGTTTTTAAAGCAAAGAACCAGAAAATACGGCAAAACGGGGAAGGTTTACCTTTATGTCCGTTTCATTGAATACCAAAAGAATGGACGAACCCATTACCACATAATAGTTTTTGGAACCCGTTGGATTAAGAACGAAAACGAATTAGCCCAAAAGCATTGGCGTTTAGGGTTTGTGGACGTTAAAACGTTGATTATCGTTAGAGGACGGTGGAGGTTCAAGCGAAAGCCGAAGGATTATGACGAAAGATATCGACATTACAGGAGGTATAAAACGGGCATGGAAACGGACGGTGGAAGTTCATTACAGGCTTTACCAGATGTTTACTTTTACTTTTCAACAAATTATGCAGGAATTGAAGACCCTTCCCAGCTTGAGAACTTTGACGACTATGACCTTCTTAACATGGCTCTCCATTGGGCTTTAAACACCAGATTTTGGACGAACTCGAAAGATTTACAGCTACCAAGAGAGGAGCATGAATCTTTAGGGCTTTATGAGTTTTACATGAGCGTTTACGAATTTGAGATAGCTTCAATTTTAGACTACTTACTTGAACAGAAATTAAAATCTCCGCCGGGAGGGTTTAATTATGAAGTCTGAAAAAAAGGAGAGAGGGAAGAAAAAAGGATTTTTGGATTTGCTGTTAGGGAAGAGAGTAATCATCCAAAGTAAGTATGGGATCATATATGATGGGATTTTCACGGCAAAGGATGGAGATTATTACATTTTGACCAATGCAAAGGTAATAGGAAGGAAAAACATCGCTCACGTCGATTTAATTGGGATTAAGCACAACGTAATAGCCCACATTCATGTAAAACCTAAGAAGGTTGAGCCTGTTCAACAGTAATCAGGAGCTTAAAATTTTTACATATAAATCCTCATCTTCTTTGGTATCTCTCTACGGCTAGATGTTTGTTATTTCCTTCAGAATAAAAAAATTAAAAATAAATCATAGTGCTTCGAATGCCTTCTTGAGCATACTAAGAATTTTGTTTTTGATTTCTTTATATCTGTTGTCTCCTATTTTTGTAACTGTAAACTCTTGATCTTTTCCGATTCTCAGTTTTATATCTCTTTTTTTCGATGGGTCGTAGATCCCTATCAAAAAACCGTAGTTCCTTGGTTCTATCCATCCTATAATTTTTCTTCTCCCCCTTGGCATCTCTTTTTTAAAGGTAATCCACCTGTATCCTTCTCTCCAAGCTTTATCACTCGGAAGTGTAATTTCTATTCCTACTCTCTGAACTGATACCTCTTCATCCACTACTAATGCATCTTTTTCAAAATTTCTAACTCCCTCTATTATCTCCTTTGCTAGGTGCCTGTAGGGTTCGGGAATCCGTTCTAAAACGCCCTCAATTGTCGGTTCTGTCGGTCCTCTAACTACATCTTTACACTTTTCCAGCCATATCCTAATTACCTTCTCAATTGCGTCGTTAACAGTGTCTTCTGGTTCCATATATGGTAGCGCAAGTTCCTTTAATTCCTCATAAACATCGATACTCACCTTAATCACCTTCTTAATTTCCATCATCCCTCCTCCTTTTTTTATAGTTGCTCAATAGTTTATTGACTATTGACCAAATGATTTTTAAATCTTTCGGTGATACTTATTCACTTAGTTAACAAGTAGTTAAAAAGTAGACGAATTGGTCTTAATTCTGATCGAAGCCCTCAAAAAGGATGCTCTATTGAGAAAAGCAGGATACTATTTCAAGGTTCTCAAATTTGAGAAGCTTCTTAAAAATGAGAAGAAAGTGCGGTCAAAGCCGTAGATATGTTGGAGATATGTCATGGACATATTATAGATACTCTTCACTTTGCTTGTGAAAAGTGCCACTGTGAAAATGCCATCAGTTTCCAAGAAGTTAGTAAGAAGTCGCAAACATCAAATAGAAAGTGCGATCAAAAAGGTTGGAACAAGGTTGAAACAAAGCGGAAACAAGGTTGGAATATTTCCATACTTAATGGAAAGTGCCATTGTGAAAGTGCGCTTCCAATTTTGGAGAAAAGTTGAAACAAGGTGGAAACAAGGTAGAAAGAAGGTGGAAATATATAAAAACGTCGAATAGAAAGTGCGGTTTTACTTTGAATAAAAAAACAGAACGTGCGGTTTCCACATCTATGTAGCCTCCCTCAACCAGCTTACGGATTGGACAGTGTTTTAAATGCGCTCTCAGCGCCTGCTTATTTCAAAAGTATCTTCCGCAAAAAGGACAGTATCATAACATTTTCTCTTCTCTCTTTATCCTATTTTAGCTTTACTCCGCTCTGGATATAGTAAACTATCTATACCCATGTAGAACCTTCTACATCTCAATTTTGAGATATGTCCTTTTTTATCGCATCAAAACTTTTAAATTGAGTAGGTAGCCCCAACCTACCTCCCCCAAAACAGCAACACCCGGAGGGACCCACCTTGAGGGGATATACAACTTCGGGGAATATAAGGATTATTGCTCGAATTTTGAGAGATGAATTTACTCAGCGAATTTTACGATCACTTTTAGAGCATCCGGAAGGCGTAAAAGTATCATGGGTAACAACACTATGCTTCTACAACAAACTTAACTTACATAATCCAAAAGAGAGAAGGAAAGCATATCAGAGGACTTACCGCAGAATTAAGACATTAGCAAAGCATGGTTTAGTCGTAATCGAATCTCCTAAAAATTTCAAGTTTAAAATAATAAAGCTTAATCCTGCCCGTGCCCTACACGTGATTAACTTGATATTTTTTGTTGTTATTCTTGACGGTGCCCACTAGAGTTAGCAGTACTGCTACTGCAAGGGGTAGCTATTAAAAGTATTATGCGGCACATCTTCGGGTTCCTTCAGGAGAACTTTTGAGTTCGTTGGCTACGGTTTTCTTCCAATACAAATACGCAATCAGTCCGCGAAACCTACTGGATTTGTTTCTCATTCAGCAAAGTGTCAGCAAAAAGATATACCAAGATTACCACTGTGCCGTTTGGAGTACCTAAACCAGCTTTCGAATCCTGTTAGAGCCCCAAACTGTACTTGACTTTCATTGCATCCTTCCTTATAACGAAGTCCTCCATCCCTTCAGCTATTATTTTAAAGGCGTAATCTATTACCGCCCTGTAGAATTCGCAGTACGGACTCTTTTCAAAAAACGTGCCCTTTTCGGCGTACACTTCCGCTGGACACGGGGAGCCGCAGATGTGCCTGTAAGCGCATGTTCTGCACTCTTCTATCTTTTCAACAACCCTGCTGTTAACGGACTTGAAGGCGTTTTTACAGCCATTTTTTACCACTTCGTCGAATGGTACGGAAAACTCTTCCATTCCTATAAACTCCCCGCAGGGATAAACGTTTCCATCGGATGCTACGGCAAAGAACCTCCTTCCACCACCGCAGGGCGATATGTCGCACTGCAAAACTCTGGAGGTAGGAGCGACGATTCCAAGGAGAATGTTGGCAAAATCACCGATTACTATCCTTTCACCATTCTTCGTATGTTCAATAGCCCTGCTGACGGCCTTTATAAACTCTCCAGCCGCTTCGACTGGTGGAGCTCTGAATTTTCTACCACCCTCACTTGTCCCTCTTACGGGATTCATTAAAACAACTTCCACCTTTCCCGCTAGAAAGTCAACCATATCGGCAAGCTGATTGTAGTTGTACCGTGTTATGGTCGTTACGACATTCAGATTTTTATACCCCTGCATGTAATCCAGAGCTCTTACAGCGGTATCGTAATGCCCTTTTCCTCTCAGAAAATCGTTTACGTCCTTTCTGGGAGAGTCAAAAGAAATGCCTATGTTGATTTCACTGTCCATTATAAAGTCCATGTCATCCCTATTGAGCAGAAGTCCGTTCGTCTGGATTCCGTAGTTGAACTCGTCGTATTCTTCAATAACCTTGAAGATCAGATCCTTTACGAGTAACGGCTCGGCTCCGTGAAATATTACCCACTCAACGCCAGAATCCATTAAGCAGTTTAAAACACCGCTCAGTTCTTCGTAGCTCATGTCTCTGCCTCTGCTCTTTATTTTGCCGGGAATGTAACAGTACGGGCAGGAGGCGTTGCAGCGGTCGGTGGGATTTACGTAAACGACTTTCACATCAGTTTCAAATCGGTACCTTTTCATTTCCGCAGCCAGACTATCTCTGTTTTTTAACCAGAATTTCCTAACCTCATCTGGAAGCTCGGCATCGGCAATGGCCCAGAAACCGGAATCCGGATCTATGAATACGTTAAAATCTTCGAATTTAATTTTTTCCATTGAACCACCTCAAAAAAATTAAAATGGTGATTCTTCGCTTTGCATTACGTAGTGCGTCAGTCCACCGTTTTCGGAGTTGCATTCAAATCTGTATGCAATAACCATGAGCATTCACCGAACGTTCTGCATTAATACTTTTGTTCTGTTAGATACGTCCGAACAAACTCTAAAACAGCACACCTTAAAACTCCAGCTTTCCTGCTACCTGCAAAACTTTTTCCTTTTCACCAGATTTACGAACTGGCCGTTCTTTCGTCGCACTTGGTCAGAAGATAACAGCCCGCTTTCCGTCAAAGGTTGCCCCATCGAACATGTGTTCAGTCAAGCCCTACAAGATCTTCGCTTTCCGTCAGATGTAAAGCTGCATACGAAAATCTTGCTGAGGAATTAGACTTATACACTCCTCAAAGCGTTAAATAAGCAACACGCACCGACAGCATTAAAAATTTTAACAGTGTTCATTAATTCCTGTGACCAGTTATCTTTACGGTTCAGCTTCTTTACGTGTTTGCTAAAGTGGATAAAACTTTCAAAACAGCTAAATCAGACATTCACAAAAACCAGTAAGTTCTTAATTCTAACCTTCCAGCATTTTCTATGGTCAGAATATACGTCGTGTACAACTTCGGGCAGTACAACCACCTGATACACAGAACTCTGAGAGACTTAGGAGCCGAAACGAAGCTCGTCGAAAACACGACGCCGGTGGAAAAGCTGAAAGATGCGGACGGAATAGTGCTCGGTGGTGGGCCCTCTCTCGACAGAACCGGTAACTGCGAGCTTTACGTTAAAGAGCTCGACGTGCCAGTTCTCGGAGTTTGTCTGGGGCACCAGCTCCTCGCCAAAATCTTTGGCGGTGAAGTTGGAAGAGGTGAGGTGGGTGGCTACGCAGAGGTCGAGGTGAGAATTGTTGAGAGGGACGAAATATTCGAGGGGTTGCCGGAGAAGCTGAAGGTATGGGCGAGCCACTCGGATGAGGTAAAAAAGATGCCCGAATGCTTCAAGCTCTTGGCAACTTCTGACGTTTGCGAGGTGGAGGCGATGAGGCACAGGCGAAAACCGGTATACGGCGTTCAGTGGCACCCCGAAGTGTACCACACAGAAAAAGGTGAGGAGTTTTACAGAAACTTCATCAAAATCTGCAGGCAGTAGTGCTGCATCCGTTAACCAGTACGAATAATAAAAATGTAAATTATTTGGTTAAAACTGCTCGTTTACCTCCTCTTGGTAACCGCCCTTTCGACTATCTTCAAAGCCGGAGTCTCGGGTATGTAGGTGCCTCCGGCAAAGGTATAACCGCACGACCTGCACTGCCAGATGCCCGTCCCTATTCTCTTTACAGCAACCTTACCGCACTTTTTACACTGGTACTTCTTCCTCTGCTTTTCCTCTATCTTTATGATCGTCCTTCTGACCCTCAAACCGTACCTCGGCCCAAATCTGGCAGCCATTTTAACTTTCTTCGTTCTCCCCATCTTTATCACCCTGATTTATTTGAGACACAACCTGTTTTCTGACCTCCTCAGCCTTGGCAACGCTCAGCTCGAGCACTTCATAAAACTTTTCCTCAGATAGCAGGTAACTTCCACTTTTCTGCATCGCCACGATGTTTCCGTTTTTATCCGATGTTATCGTAATCAGGTTGTTTCCAACGCTCATTTCATCCCTGCACGGATCTACGAGCGAGTAGTCGTCCACTATCAGGGATGTAACGCTGATCGGTATGTCCCGAACCGGTAGCCTGAAGTCCTCTCCGACCTCGAACTTCTCAGCCGGAACGGTCGTGTTCATCAGAGCCGAAATTGCGGCTATGGCAGAAGCGTCCATCAAATTGCCGTCATCGTCAAGGGCGTGAATGTCGATGAATATCACCCACACTTTTTCCCCTTCCTCTATGCACAGCTCTTCGAGGTTTACAGCCTCGCTCTCTCTGATTCCCCTGTCGACAACTCTTGCGAGCTCCACCGAATTTTCATCCGGTGGCCCGGGTTCAAAGGTTGGAGAAGCCAGAGGTACAAGTTCGGAATTCGTTATTATAATTCCTTTTTCGGGAGTATCCGGAAAAGGTTCTCCAACCTGCATTTTTATTCCCACGATGACCTGCGTGTTGCCAAGCTTTACGAGGGCAGAGCCTTCGGCTTTCTCGATTACACCGGTCTGAACGCTAATCTGCCTGAACTCGTCAAATCTCCTGCCGTCAATTCTTTCTCCCGACCTTATTCTTGAGAGGACGTAATCCCTCTTTATATCCATCAGTATATCTTCAGCCATTTTACTCCTCCTGTTTTTCGGACCTCTTTTCAACCTATCAAATTCCCGCACATTTACTGCTCATTTTCCTCTTCGGGCTCCTCAGTCTCCTCTTTCATGTACTTCTTCATTATCGCCTCTCTCTGAAGCCTGTAAATCTGCATCGCACCTTTCTTCGCGAGTTCCATGGCCTTTTTCATTTCTTCGAGAGTTAGCCTGCCGTCCATCTGAAGCAGAGCTATGGACTCTATTCTATCATTTCTTATCAAAAACGCTATTGGAACATCAGCATCCCCGTAGTTGTCCTCTTCCTTCATGGGATCCAGAACTATGTTGCCCTCCACTTTCGCCACAGCCACTGAAGTTACCATCCCCCTCATGGCAACTCCAGCATCTATCAGAGCCACGCTTGCTGCGTTCAGGCATGCTGTTCTCGTTCCAGCATCTGCCTGAAGAACCTCGACAAAAACGTCTATACCCGATCTCGGAAAGAGCTCCTTCATTATTACCGGCTCCAGAGCCTCTCTGCTCACTTTTGATATCTCCACGCTCCTTCTGTCCGGACCCGGCTTCTTTCTCTCTTCCACGCTGAAAGGTGCCATGTTGTAGCGGTACCTGATTACAGCCTTGCTCGGATCCTGCAGGTGTCTCGGATGAACCTCTCTTGGACCGTAAACAGCGGCTATTATCTTGTTCTTTCCCATTTCGAGGTAGCAGGAGCCGTCAGCCCTCTTTAAAACACCTGCTTCTATTTTTATGGGCCTCAGTTCTTCAAAGCCCCTGCCGTCCAGCCTCTTACCATCAACAATAAGCTTAGGTTTCTGCATTTTCCAATTCACCCTTTTTCTTTTTTATAAATTCAGTAATTCTGTCGGTAAGACCCTCAGTATGGGCTTCCTCCTCTATTATGTATATTGCCTCTTCGGCAATTGAAACCTTTCTTCTGTCTCCGTTAATCCATATAAGACCGTTTTGCCCGACAACAATCTGTATTCCAAGCTCAGATTTCAGCATTTTTATCATGCTGCCCTTCTTACCTATAACCCTCGGAACTCTTGCGGGATTTATTGCAACTATTCTTCCCACTCTGACGGGTTTGCACACCTTATCCTTCATCGTCAGGGTCACCTTCATCTTTGGATCGATGCTCAGGACTTTTCCTATTATTGCATCCCCTATGTCCAGAAGTTCGTTTACCTTTTTGTTCCTCATAGCATTCTCTGGGTATTCCAGAACGGGCAGAAAAGCCTGATACGGTGAGTATACGTCAACTATCCAGCCGTTGGCGGTTACTTCTCTCACTATTCCAATGACGACGTCCCCCGAAGACGGGATGTACCTGCCTTTAAGCGGTATAACTCTAACGCTGGTGTCCGTTTTGTCGAGCAAGCCGAGAAACTTGGCGTAAACCTTACCTTTCTCAACGTAAGTGCCGTATCCTGCAGCTCTCGGATTTTTCGCTATTAAATCCCCGGGCATAACTATCTTCCTCATCCCTGAATCCTCCTCAGAACTTTCGTTAAAGCCTCACCCTTTGTAACCTTGGCAAGCAAATCGATAAGATCACCCTGCATGCCAGCCGGAATTTTTATAACACAAATCCAGCTACCGTCTTTCTGCCATTCCTCCTTCTCCACGTTTCCAAAAGAGTAGAGAGCCGAAATGGCTTTTCCGGTGTAGTCAGCTGGGACTTTAATCGCTATCTCCACTTCCTCAAACCTCAGCGGCAAAATTTTCTTTATGGACTTGACGACGTCCTTGACCTGAGCTTCAACGGGCTTGAAAATGTCCACGTGAACTTTGGCTTCCTTCATGGCCCTTTCAATCCTCGAGGGGGGATGAGGCGCTCCAGTTCTCGGGTCAACGGCATTTTTCCTTATGTATTCGACTATCTGTTTCCTCTTCTGCTCCAGCATTTCTTTTCTCTGTTCCGCTGTGATCTGTACTTCCCCTTCAAGTATTATCGTCCTGACTATCGCCCTGATGTCAGAAGTGCCGAAAACTTTGTTCAGTTCTTCCTTGCTTATTCTGTCACCCCTGCCGGCATCCCTGAATATTTCCTCCACTGCCAGCAGCTTCTCGAAGTCAACCTCTTTGCCCTCCTTGAGGTCTCTTGCTAGGTACGGATCAACGAGAGCCTCGAAAACCTCACCTTGTTTTTTCAACCTTGCTATCACTGCCCTGTCGAGAGAGACCACGGTCAATCCCCCCGCTGAGCGGGTTTACTGCTTCTTCAACTCTTCTCTTATTTTCTCGTTGGCTCTGTCTATGTAAGCTTTGAGTTCATCACCTTCCACGCTTTTCGCTTCTTTTTCAGTTATGATGACAAGCTCAACTCCATCCTCGCTCAGCTCCCCCTCTATTGCCTTACCCATTGCAACCATGGCTTCCACCACCGCCTCGTCAACGCTCATGTCGTCCCTGTAAACGTTCTCAAAGTGCTCTATGACTATGCTTCTTCCCGAGCCTATTGAAGTTGCCTTGTACTCGAGCAGAGCGCCGCTCGGATCAGTCTCAAATAGCCTCGGTGAGTTATCGAATCCAGCTATCAGAAGAGAAACGCCGAAGGGTCGAACTCCTCCAAACTGGGTGTACTGTTGTTTGAAATCGCAGATTTTCTTTGCAAGATCCTTGACGCTTATTGGCTCATCGTACGTAAGCCTGTTTATCTGCGCCTCAACTCTCGCCCTCTCCACAAGCACCCTCGCATCAGCTACGAGTCCAGAGGTAGCTGCATATATGTGATCGTCTATTCTGTAAATTTTTTCAATGGTCGTAACCTCGAGCAGTTTGCTCGCAACCCTTCTGTCTGCTAACAAAAGCACAGCTTCCTTGGTTTTGACACCTATAGCCGTTGCTCCTCTTTTCACAGCCTCTCTCGCATACTCAACCTGAAACAGCCTGCCATCAGGGCTGAATACCGTAATTGCCCTGTCGTATCCCATCTGCGGTAAATGCATGTGTTCACCTCCTCGTAACACTCATTTCAATTCTGATTTTTCACCAATTTCTGCACAGTTATTCATTTTTAATTTTCCATCTACAATTTCAAATTACTATTTAAATTGATTTTTAATGCCAGCATCACCGACTGCTGACAAGTTTTGCAGCATTTTTGCAGCAACTCAACTCAGATATTACTCCTCGTATTTATTTCTTTACACTCTCGCTGGTTAAAGACAGGAACCTTCTGCACCCCTTAATCGTTCCGCTAACGCCAAGGGTTTTTACAGCCACCCTTTCGTTTCCGAGCTCTGTTACGAAAGTCAGAGCCGCTATCACGAATTCCACTCTATCTCTGCTGCACCTTATTATTCCTTCCATGCTTTTCTCGTCGAAGTACTCTATTCTCAGCCCGACGTTTCCATACCACTCTCCGTAAAGGGAAAGTACGTTCTGCCAGAGTTCATGCCACAGGTTCCGGGCTATGTCAGAACCGGCGTTTTCAGAACCCGAGCTTTCGGAAACTGAAGGGCTCGAATCGCCCCTGTTTGACCTGTTTGAAACGATCTTAAATGCGACGTACCTCTTTTTTTTCCTCAGAGCAGGTGGCAGACCTTTCAAAACTCTCACCCGCTCTCAATCTCAACTCCGTCTATAATGTAGTTCTCGTCAACGAGTCTTCTGTAAATTCTCGTGCTTGTGTTTCTCAGTGATTCAAGAAATTTGAGCTCATCAACCCCCGCATCTCTTGCAAGCAGAGAGAAAAAGCTGTACAGCTGATACCTCGGCCTGAGTTCGAGTTCGTTTTCCGCACCGCTTGTAACCACGAACGGCGTGCCAAACTTCACGAGCAGTCTGAGGAGGAGTCTTGTCTCGTCAAGGAGTTTCATTCTTTTAAATCCTTTAACTCTAAGAAATTTTGAAAGGGAAACCTCAATCACAACATCCTTCTCCGCTGCGAGCTTCACCGAAGCGTAGTCGAGTTTTCTCCTTTCAGAATCCAGTATCACGTGAACCTTTTTCCTCATTATTGCTTCCCTGTTCACCTTCACGTCCGGGCTCAAAACTCCTATGAAGCCTCTCGCTCTCCTCAGCTTCTTTTTTAGCTCGCTGACGTTATCAGCTTCGATGAACGTGCCCGGATACACGGTATTCTGACTGTTTTTCACATCATTAAAACAGTTTTGAAAGCCGTTCTGAAAGCACACAGCGAGGTCGTATCCTTCAAAGAGTTCAGACTGTTTCAGGCTGAACCTGACGAAGTCAACGTACCTGCTTTTACAGCTCATGTTCGATCTCCTCGATTATGTCCCTGACAGCATCCAGAGCCATCTCTTTTCTGGATGGATACGTCACAATTTTTATTTTAACAGCTATTGGATCCTCACTGCCGAGTACGAGCTCACCCAGATATGCCTTCTGCTTATCCAACCTTATGTGCAGCACGTTACCGGCATCGATCCTGTCTTCCAGACTTTTTTTAAGCTGTTCGAGTTCTCCGCCCTCCTTTAATTTGCTGAAAACGTGGTTTAAAAATTCTCTTATCTTTTTTCTGTCCTTTACCTCCACTTCGAGAAACTTCAGCTCGTTACCGTAATGGCCTTTCGCCCTGCTGACCTCTATTTCAAATTCAAACGGAAAGAGTTCAGCTATTGCCTCACCAACCTTTTCCATGTCTTCAGTTGAATGAACAACTGCTGAAACCGTTACTCTGTCAATCCGGTAATTTTTCTTCTTTGCTTTTTTTGCCTTTTTTGCCTCCTTCACAACCTGCAGGCATCGGTTACAGCTTTTAAGGGTTATTAATTACTGATAAATTAACGATTGTAACTACACTGAGCTGTATTCTTTCAACCCACATTACTCGAATGAATAGTTAAAAGCGGATAGTAAATTAGCGGTAAATCAGAGAATACAATAGATAAAAAAGAAAAATATAAAAGATTTCCTAAATCTTCGGGTGCCCCTCCATTTCATCTATCAGCGTTATGTTCTTAGTGTGGCACTCCCAACACGCCATCTTTCCTCTTGTATTCTGCAAAGAGCTTCCCTTACAGTGGCAGGCTCTGCACTTCATCGTAACGTTGTCCAGCGGATACTTCGGTACAAATGTTCCCGCCTTCATTTCGTTAAGAAGCTCGACGAGCTTTCTGGCCACGTCAGCAGCTAACCTGCCGCACCTCTCCTCTCTTTCCCTGGAGAACGCTTTGTAACCCGAGCTCTTGCACCAGTTGCTGACCGAAACGTGGCAGAGGGGAGAATTGGCTTTTGATTTTGGAAAGGGGCTGAGGTCAGACTTTACCGGGTGTTCCGGTACGTACTCCGGTAGAGGTGTGTACTCGTACCACGAAAACAGTTCGTTGATTACTGCATCAGCCTCCTTCTCCGGCAGAACCATATAACACACCATTGCCGCTCCGTTCAGCGCACCGCAGAGAGTTGCCCAGCCTGAAACTCCGGCTTTTCCGTAAACAGTTATCAGCGTTGGGAATGAAGAGTAGGGCTCTCCAATTTTATCGGCAAGAGATTGAACGACTGCATTGACGACACCGTACATGCAGTGGTGGTGCATGTAGCCTTCGTAAGCGATGTCAGCCACGCTATCCGGGTCGAGCTTGACGTACGGCCAAGGTACCTGCGAGAACTTCGCTGTTTGCGTAACTGTTTGGTTGTGCGTAACCGGTTTGTTCTCCGTGCATCCGAGTCCGGCTGCAGCAGCGGCAACAGCACCCATTAATCCCAGAAATCCCCTTCTTGTAATCATGTCTGTTAGTTTTACATATCCAATAAATAAATTTTTTTAATTTTATTTTTCGAAATAATTAAAATAACATGGTTATTGAAATTCGGAAATAATCATAATCACAAAATAATAGATAAATTTATTCTTGTAATAATTTCGCAGATGCCGATATGATTGAATTTTTGACAGTTCAACGGAAGAGAAAGTTCAAAAAATTCCTAAAGTTTAAAATCCTGAAAATCGGCCAAAAATATAAAACAGGTGGGTTATCTTTCATTCATGGAATGTACGATCGTGCTGTGCAGTAGAGCTGATCCCGCTTCAATGAATATAAAAAACAGGCTGCTCGAAATGTTTAGGTGTAGGGACGAGAGAGTTGAAGACGGTTTAACGCTAATGGAGCTTGAAGGTATAGATGCGTGCGTAGTTGAAATAGAGCAAAGGCTGATTTATGCTGACGGAATAGACAAAAAAATACGCGACGTATTTAACGTGTCTCCAGTGGAGATAGTGTTCGCATCACGCCACACGAGCAAGGACGGGAGGAAGCTGCTTTCCTGCCACGTTTCGGGAAATGTTGCCACTGCAGATTATGGAGGAAAGCCATACTCTCTCGCAAAGCCATCTCCAGTCACTATGAAAAATTACGCCTTAACTCTTGTAGAAAAGATGAAGGAACACGGGCTCGAAGATTACACGTTCAGTTTAGAGGTCACTCACCACGGTCCAAGTGAAATAGACGTGCCTTCAGCCTTTTACGAGATTGGTTCAACTGAGACTGAGTGGAAAGACGAAAGGGCAGCAAGAGCAGTTGCGGAGTCAATAGCAGAGGCAATAACGTGTGAGAAGAGAGACTGGGTGGTTGCAGTTGGGATTGGAGGAACCCACTACGCTCCAAGGCAGACCGAGCTCGAGCTATCAACTGAAATTGCCTTTGCTCACAACTTTGCGAAGTACACGTTTGATGGCTTAAACAGCAGTTTTCTGAAGAAAGCAATAGAGCTGAGCGAGGCGGAAATAGTTGTTATAGATGAAAAGTCAACTGTATCGAAGGTAAAAAAGATGGTTGCTGAAGTTTGTGACGAAATCGGCGTGGAGATGTTCAAGGCAAAGCAGGCCAAAAAGCATTTTGCCCCGGTGGGGTAGTGGATATCCTGGGGGTCTCCGGAACCCCTGACCCGGGTTCAATTCCCGGCCGGGGCGCTTTTATTGTGCCTTTATTGTGAAGGGGGTGGCATTTCCCAGTTTTAAAATTTATGCATTAAAATTTAGCTAAAAGCTAAATAAAACCTGCCTGACGTGAATTGACAGGATGAGAGCAGAAGCGTGGAATGACTACAGAAAGAGAAAGCTCGAAAAACTCAGAATTGCCAGAGAAAAAAACGAAGTTGACGAGTGGATAATACCATTGCTGGACAGAATTAACTCCCTGAGCTGCTACGTAACACTCTCGAGCTGTGCGGGTAGACTGGCTGTGATGGACATGCCCGACTTCGGCAACAAGGGTGATGCCGTTTTCCTCGGTAAATGGCACAGCATACCCGAACCTGAGGAGGTAGAAAAGGCGATAAAAATGGGAAAAAGGACGACGTGGCTTATGCTTCACCCCCCGATACTGCACATAGCCTGCAAAAGCGAAAAGCATGCGGAAATTCTGATTCGTTCAGCTCAGGATGCGGGAATAAGGAGGGCGGGAATAATTTCTCTGAAAAACATGGTTGTTGAAGTTTGCGGGCACGAAAGAATGGAAATTCCGGTAAGGTTTGAAAAATTTTTACCTGTGGACGCAAAAGCGGTCTTGAAGATAGCGAAAATGAAGCTCGAAAGGAGCAGAAGCAGATTTATGCGTTTTTCAGAGATACTGACCCGAAATGCTGCCCGGAAAGCTGACGTCAAAACCTGACTACAGATTTTCCTCCAGATCTCCGGAAATTTCAAGAACCGTTAAACCGGTTTTCAAATTCTTTAAATCGTCTACACTTATTTTTTCTCTTTCCGCTTCTTCAGACGCTATGAGGCTGTTTCCGAACGGATCTTCGAGCACAAGCGTTAACTCGTCTTTTCCTTCAATCACGTCTTCTATTCTCTTCAGTATTTCCTGACATCTGTCAACTGCCGTGCTGTCTCCCTCCTCGCTCCTCCATCTCATGGCCATTAAGACGACATCCCTGATTCTGTCGAGAACGCCCTCCAGATTGGTTATAAACGCCTGAGACGCTGGCCCCGGTTCCACGACCACTCCGAGCTCGGGCACCCTTATCGTTCCTGACGTGGAACGAACGACCTTGATGAAGAGGTTGTCTTCTCTAATTTTAATTCTGTAGCGAACGGGCTCCTTTACGCTGAGCACTATGCAGTCGTTGTGCCTGAATCCGCACTCGCACGCTATCGATGTGAGAACGATTTCCCCAAAGTAGGGTATGTCGTGTCTGACCGTTACGAGTTCGGTTTTTCTTCCACAGGAGGGACAGGTGATCTCCATGATATCTGCAAATATATTCTTAAAAATTACTTGTCTTTTATACCCCTTATCTTATTTCTGTCGATTTTTATGCCGGTAGGGGTTACAATAAGGTATTCCTCACCGAGCCAGACAACGTCTCCGTTCACGTCATCTGCAAGCTGTTTCAGGTCTTTAACTATTCTGTCGAGCGTGAGCTGGTCGTGTCTTAGGAAAGCGACGTCAGCTATCACTATGTTTCCCTCGTAAACCTGCTTTCTTATTTCAGCGACTTCAGCCAGTCCAGTTATCTCAGCAACTTTAACAAACGTTTCAGCCTCTCCCTCTATTTCGGTTTCGTACTCTGAAAGGTCAAGCTCCTCGTAGTCTGAGGGAGAGTATTTCTGAGACTTTCCAGCCCCTATAAGCTTTTCCATGAACCCCAAAGAATCCACCCCCTTGAGTACTGTTTGAAATATGGTATATTAAATTTTCAGTTTGATTTTTCACCTGATTGAACGCTCATCGGCTGAAAGCACATTCTCAACTTACACCATCCTCTGTTAACTCATCCGTATTGAGCAAACAAGACGTGGAACACGAGATCCGTACCGTTAACGCTGCAGTTTATCCACACTCTGTTACAGCTTTCGGCATCTACTTTTACAGCTCCCCTGCATATCTGCGAAAAGAAGTAGTTAACGTACTGTTTGTAAAACACGGGGTTATAGTAATCAGCGTAGTGAGGAAAAGTAAACGTCCAGTACCTTCCCGAAGAATAACCCTCTGGAAGGTACGCTCCCGGTTTTAAGCCTTTAAGGTTTGGATCGATTTTTAGGCCTATACTTTCAAACCTCTTCATCAGACCGTAACTCAGAGTGTACAGATCGCTATTGGTAATGTCGTAGTTTTCCGAGAGTATCTGCTTCTGCTTCAGCACACCGAGGTCGGCAACTTCTGCTTCTTTATCTCCCCGCTTCACTTCGTAAACATGCACGTTCTCTACAGTTCTGCTGCCAAAGGTTTTGCTTCTGTAGTACTTCCACTCCCGGTAGTATGCCCCGAGATCCATTGGAGGTAAATGCTGATCAAGAACGAAGTACCAGCCCTTCAGCTTTACGAAAACGGCTGCGTGACCTGCACCGTTTGTAAAGTTAACGATTACCGGATACGGCGTAATGTTCATGTCCAAGAGTAAAGCGGACGTCAGTATTGCGTAGTCACCGCATATACCGCTCCCTCTGTGCACCGTTTCCCCGGGCGTCTGATACCAGATTCCCTTTCTGACTATTTCCACTCTGCTCTGCCCGTTTTGACTGCCTGACCAGTATTCCACCACCGTCGCAGGCAACCTTGCCTTGCTCCAGTTGTACCTTATGTTTTTACCTTCCCACTCCAGAACGTTCCAGACGTCCTGATTTGGAGATTTAGCCTTCAACCTCTCTGCAAGTGCCTTTACCTCCGCCAGATTTGTGCTGTTCAGAGCATACTTCAGGGCACACACGAAGTTGTACCGCCAGAGCTTGCGGCATATTTGATTCGGGTTTTTTACTTGAGCTGTTTGTGATGCCTGCACGCTGATTTCGGGTTTTGTTATCTTCACTTCAGGTACGCTGATTAAATTTCTATTTTCGCTTTTTTTCTCAACTTTTCGATTGGGGTGTGAGAAGGCATTGAAGCTACTGTTTGCAGAATGGGTGTAAAACGCAACCGCTACTGCGAGAGATATCAGAAAAATCAGCGTGAGCTTTCGCATGGTTTTCAGTTGAAACTCGCAATTTACAGATTTTTCGATTGCCAATGCTAACGTTCAGGTAACCTCTTCGTTTAAATCCAGCAAAAGCAAAATAGGTGAACAGTAAACTTCGAAAGCGATGCCGATTAAAATAGACGGCAGTTTTGGAGAAGGAGGAGGTCAGATTCTCAGAACGGCAATAGTGCTATCCTGCATAACAGGAATTCCCGTTGAAGTTTACAACATAAGGGCTAACAGACCCAGACCGGGACTGAGCATGCAGCACTTGAAGGGTATAGAGGCTGCAAAGATCCTCAGCAACGCTGAAGTTAAAGGATTGAAAAAGGGCTCGACAAAAATCTTCTTTGCTCCAAAGGAGGTAAGAGGAGGAGATTACAGAATAGACATTAAAACCGCAGGTAGCATATCTCTCGTACTTCAGGTTTTAATTCCCGTAGGCATGGCAGCTGAAAGTCCCGTTACTCTGAGGGTAACCGGTGGAACAGACGTCAGGTGGTCTCCACCCGTGGACTATCTGAAAAACGTTACGCTGAGAGGTGTAAAAGAAATGGGCGGAACTGTGGATTTAAGGCTCATGCAGAGAGGTTATTACCCCGAGGGTGGCGGAATTGTTTCGGTCAGAGTGGAGCCTTCAAAACTCAAAGGAAAGAACTTTGAAGCTGAAAAAGTCCGGGAAGTCAGGGGTGTGAGTCACTGCTCAAATCTTCCAGAACATGTTGCGGAAAGACAGGCTTCGTCTGCAAAAAACAGGCTTAAAGAACTGCAGGAAGTATTGGTAAACATCGACGTGGAGGTCTGGAAATCGGTATCGACTGGCAGTGGCATAACGCTTTGGTGCGATAGCATTCTTGCTGGGGGCAGCTCTCTTGGCGAGAAAGGAAAAAGAGCTGAGGTAGTTGGAAAGGAGGCAGCAGATCAAATTCTTTACAGCGTAAAAAGTGGAGCTGCCGTGGACGAATGGGCTGGCGACCAGATGATGGTGTTCGCAGCGCTCGCAAGGGGTAAAACGGCCTACACCGTTTCGAAGGTAACCAGACATCAGATAAGCAACGCCTACGTCATAAACAGCTTCTTTGACGGATGCGTGAATGTGGATGATGAAAACAGGATGATTGAAATCAGGGGTTTAGACCTGCTTTAGTTGTATCCAGTTCAGTGAATTACAAAAATAATAATTATTTAGTTAACGTTACTTAATAACAATTAATTTCAAAAAATTTTCAAATCAGTAAACACAATTAGCTAACGTTCAGACTTCTCAAAATTTCCTGTTCGATCACTGCATGCTCCCTGAAGTGTTCGTTCGGATCAGCAAACAGCGTGTAAAGCCAGTATATCCACGCTATTCCTAGAGTTACAACGCTGAGCAGGTAGTACATTACCGTATCTCTGTCAGGATAGTCTTTCACGACCTTCGATTTCACGCCAAGGGAGTCGAATACGCATTCGAGTACCATCTTTTCGTATACGCTGTGTCTGAAATAATCTCTCGTCAGGAAGTGATAGACGTACGGTAACGCAAAGATGTTTATTACCGGAAGTATCGAAAGAATCGTCCAGCCCGCCGTGTTTTTGTTACCGTTCTCAACCCTCTCTCTGACTATCAGTTCTCTCAAAAACCGTGTGTCCTTTCCCTTCAGTTCCAAGTAATCTGCCAGAGATGTGTAGAGCTTTCTCGTCCTTTCCAGATGTTTGTTTCTCCTCGATATAAGCGAAAGGATTATGTAAATATTAACTATTTCAAGCAGAACTGCAAGCAGACCGTAAACTAACGTCAGGTAAACGTTACCCACCTGAAAATTTTGAGCTGGAGCGTACATCTGTAAATTGTAGTAGTTGTGATTAATTTTATATAATTCACGGTAGTATATACTTTCAAAGAAATTCACCCTATTATAAAACATTAGAACAAACATAGCAAAAGATAAGGCGAGCTGCAAAACGATCCATGCTGGACTCAGGAATTTGTCTCCCTCCGAAACTGCCTCCTTTATCCTGCCGAGTGCACTTTCTTCCCCGCTCACTTCTGTGCGGCTACCAGTACTGAGAGCTGCACCACTTGCACCATTTTCCATCAGCACTGTATCGTTTCATAATTATTTAAAATTTTTTAATTTTTTCAGATAAAACTCGTAGAAAACCCCACAAAGAGTGTCAGAAGACGCCAAAACCTCTTTCCGTTGTAACAAAAAACCTTCGTGCGACGAATTTTCAAATTGGCAAATAACAATATCTGGATGTGCTTTCTCTGCAATAAGACGTTCAGCAAACTCGGAATGATAAACTTAAAAATTACGATGGAGTGAGCATGTCCAAAAATAATTTTCTGAGATCGTGTCATTAAAATATAGCTGTATTAAATTTCTCCATGCTCAAGAGGTGGAATTCTGCTATTTACGATGTCGATCTCACGCTCAAATTCCTTCACGTGATTTTGACTGCACTTAAGGTCGATGAAAGATTTGAAAAGCGTAGAGGAAGAAAGCCTAAAAGATATCCAGGCTTCTACATTAAAGCGATCTGAAAGAGGTCTTCAAGTGCAGTTTAAGATATTCAGAATCTCTGGCGAAGAAATTCCTTAAAGTTAGAATTCCAAAATCAACGCTGAACTACTGGGAGGTAAATCATTCAGATCTTATAAAAGAAGTTCTCAGGGCTCTAAATACACTTTTAGAGCAGATAGACTACCTCTACACTTTTCTCGATTCTACGAGGTTTCCGAACTGGCACAAAAATCTAATCGAGCTCTTCGTCTGCGTTAGAGTCGGAGAAACTCCCATTCCAGTCCATATCGATTTAACCAGCTCAGAAGAAGAATTCGTTGAAGGAGCTCCTGAAGGAAATGGATTCGCCTTAGCTGATGGAGCCTTCGACACTAAGTCCTAAACGAACTCGTCGAGAAAAGCTATTTACCGGTCGTAAAGCCAACGAAGAGAAAGCCGGATGGTCTCGGTTCGAAGATAAGGGACCTCTTTTTCGATAAGTCCGTTTACAGATATAGAAGTGTTGGTGAGGGATATTTTGGAGCATTAAGCGTTGAATTCGGCGAGAGATTAAAATCAAGAGGTAAGAGCGATGAAACGAGAATTTACGCTAGAAATAGTCTACTGTATAAAAATTGCTTTGAGGTGGAAGCACGAGGCATCACGAATTTTTGGACACTCCCAGGTCTTAGAAAACTTTTTATTTTTCAAAACTCAAATAATTTCATGGAGAGTACGTTCGAATACAAGGGTGTTGAAATTACCTGGCTGAAGCATGCAGGATTTCAGATAAGAAACTCCGTCGTAATATACATCGATCCTTACGATATTAACAAGGAGCTTGAGAAAGCAGATATAATTCTGATAACCCACGAGCATTTCGATCACATGGATTTCAAATCGATCAAAAATCTTTCGAAGCCGGATACGACGATAGTCCATCCGAAAGGTTGCATAATCGAGGGTTATCAGACGTGCGAAATGGATGTGAACAGCAAGGTAGCGATAAAGGGTGTTGAAATCCAAGCCGTTCCAGCATACAACATCGATAAACCCTTCCACAAATCCGGATGCGTCGGATATATAATTGATGTAAATGGGATTAAGATATATCATGCTGGAGATACCGACAGAATTCCTGAGATGAAGGGGATTAATGTGGATATAGCTCTGCTTCCGATAGGCGGAACATATACGATGGATGTTAAAGAGGCTGCAGAGGCTGCAAAGGATATAAATGCAAAGTTTTTCATTCCAATGCATTACGGAGAAATACCGAGCACAGAAGCAAATCCAGAGGAGTTTAAAAAAGATGTGAAGAATGCGGTGATATTAAAGCCTTTGCTCTAATCTTTCCTTAAGCTTGGTGACCTCGCAAATTCTATGTTCTCCTTGCTTATTTCTCTTAACAAAAATATATTAACAGAAAACTTCGGTCTCAGATAGCGTAATCGGATTGAGCTTTAAGGGAAAAATCCGAAGTCTTTCTTTATATAACCTTTCTACTGTGCACATATAGCAGAGTGTATTATAGGTACTCCATACCAGTTTTTTTTGCAAACTTAACAGAAGATTGTGCTCTCACCCACTAAGCTTTTTTACTTCCTTCCAATCTATCTCTCTTAACCTCTTCTCTATCCATCTTTTAAGCCCGTAATAGGAACTCTTAACGACGAAACCTTTCAATCCCCTCATGTACTTGCTCATGATCCATTCCACGTGTTTCAAATTATGTTTTATGCATCTCTCGATTATCTCGAAGTGCAGTTGTTCAAGGTTCCTCCTTGCGTAATCTTTCATTGCAGATTGTAGCATGGGAACGAAGATTAAAGGCGCTAATAGGGAAGGATAATCTTTTAGTCTTTCGATCAGCTCAATTGTTGCTATTAAATCTTCGTCTCTCTCATCTGGAAGACCTATCATTAGCGTTGCCGCTGGAACCCAACTGTTATCTTTCATCACACCGAACGCGTATTCGACAACATCTGCCCACTCATCTATTTTGAATGGGTATGCTTTTGAAGGCATGTATTTCCTAAGCAATTCAGAGCTGCCCGTTTCAACACCGGTCTGAACTCCGAG
Organism: Archaeoglobaceae archaeon; assembly: GCA_015520485.1. Classification (GTDB taxonomy): domain Archaea; phylum Halobacteriota; class Archaeoglobi; order Archaeoglobales; family Archaeoglobaceae; genus WAPX01. Next base: position 13,784 of record WAPX01000049.1, on the reverse strand, counting down.
AAAGTCTAATTCGAGGATTTCCATGATCTTAGTGACATAATCCGGTTTTGCTGCGACGCTCGCAAGTGCAACGTGGCTTACACCAACGTTCTTTGTAACTTTTGAAACTTCTCTGAATAGCTTTATGACATTTTCAGACGGAATAAGCCTTGATCCATACACCAGAACGTCCTCAGCGTGAAGCAAAACACCATTTGTCCCCTCTTTTATGTTTAACTTAACCTCCTCCAGAATTCTTTCTATTGGGAAATCTATTTTTCTTCCAGCAGTTGTGCAGAATCTACAGTGTCTCGAACAACCTCTCGAAACCTCGACAAGCCCGTTTATCGATGCTCCGGTAATTGCCCTTATATCCTTAATATCCGGTTTCTCAGCATACACCACTTTCGGAACATCTTCGTTTCTGATTAGTTTTTCAAAGATGTTTTTTACAACTTTCTCAGCCTCTCCTATGACGATGCAATCAACGTCTAAGTTTTCGCGTAACAGTTGCCAAGCTCCAGCCCCTCCGACAACGATTTTACAATCGTATTCCCTTACGACGTCTAATAGTTTGAGAAATTCGATCCTTGTCATAGCTTCTCCGCCGAGAAACGTTGTAAATGTCGTGCTTACAGGACCGTAGCCCAAAGGATCCATAGCTGATATGCCGACAACTTTTGCATCGGAGATGAAATCCTCTATATCATCGGGGTGAACTGCTATTACCTCGAAGCTATCTTTCAGAATCGCTTCAATCTTCCTAAGACCGTAGGGAGCGTACTTAACACTTCCATCTCTGTTTATTTTAACTTTCGGGTAGAAAAAGCGTTTTAAAAACGGAACAGGGACGACAGATGGGGGAGTGCACGTTGCAAAGCCTAAGAATTCTTTTCCGTTATGATCGCTCATTTCCGTTGCCGGAGCAGTTAAAATTATTTCCATATTCTCACCCCATATCCAAAATGTATTTTAGTACAGAAAGTTAAATTAAACTTTTCGTTTAATTTTTAAATCAGAGCTCGACATCGTAACCGGCTGCAACGAGCATGCCTATTAAAGCTTCTCTCGCATTAGCGTATTTTTCCTCATCAAACAGTTGTGTGCACTCCCTAATATCCTTCTCACCATTCAGCAGTTTAACTGCGAAGGCCATACACGTTAGCTCACCGCACTTCTTACAATTTGTCTTAGGTAGATAATTATAGACGTCAAGAGAGTTTATCACACTCGCCTTAGCCGGCTTGTTTAAGTCTATTTTATCCCTATTCTTCCAAACTTCCTTAGCTTTTTCCTCTATTTCTTTTAGGATTTCTATAGCTTCCTTCTCATCCTTTATTTGCGTCATTGCAACGAAGCTGTCACTGTGTATCGTGATAATTCTCACACCTTTTTTAAACGTAATCCAGCCACTCTTTTCATTGTAAGATGCATTCGGAATACTCCTAGCAAGATACGGCATAACCTGTGTGAAATCCTCGACATCTATCTTTCCGATCACCCTTATCTTTTTTGGATCTGCCATGCAGGGCAGAACCTCTTTTAGCTTCATAATAGTATTGAGGTATTAAACTTATTTTTAATTTTTGGTATATTTTTTAAACTCAAGTACTGTAGGAAAACGGGAGAACAACACTCTCTAAGATGGTTTGGTAGTGCCAAAATAAGAAAAATAAATAACCAGAATACAACTTATGCAACTCACACTCCACCGAGGGTGTCAAGAAAACCCCCAGTAGTTATAGAAAGCCATAAAACTTTCCAACCAGCTCTGCACTCAAAAGAACTTTTAAGGGAATCGATTCCAAAATCTCTTCGTTTTTTCTTTAAGCTTAAAGAAGTGTTCCCTCAACTGCATTTATATCCCCTAACGTGCCTGTATTTTAATCCCAATCTTTTCAGAACCCATAAATACCAGTGTCCTCTATCAACGATGATTTCTGGCTTGTTTTCGCAGTATTTGACTTCTCTCAAAACATAGGCTTCAAAGCTTCCTCTTCCTTCAGAAGCCATACAGCATTCCTTCGAATCAATCTACAGCAGCCCATACAAAGATCTGTTTCTTCTCAAGTTTTTATCTTTGTTTCATCTATTGCAATAAGCCTTCTCTTCCTCTTTCTCGGTTGCTTTAAGACTCTGAGTTACCTTCACAAATTTACCTTGTCATTTGTTTATTGTCTTTTCCCGAAATTATTTCCCAGTTCAACAAACCTGTGTGAAACTTGACGAGAAAGCAATAAAATGGATAACAAGATAGAAAGAAAAGGGAACACCAACAAAGGAGATAACAAAAATAGAAGGGGTAACGCCAAGAAGAGTAAATCAGATTTACAAGCAATACAAAGACACCGGGGAGATTCCCAGGTTAAGGAAGCCAAGAAGACCTAAGAAACTAACGGAAGAGGAGATAAACGCCATAAGAGATACATACGAGGAATACAGGTGTAATGCAATTGTATTGCAGAAAATACTAAGGGGGAAAGGTTACAACATCAAAACGCATCTGAAAGATGATGGAGACACAAAGCTTTACCACATCATGGTCGATGGATTATACCTGCCTCAATACTGGCTTCACATTGAAATTAAAGCTAATGCGAAGCTGAAAGATCTTGATCAATTTTTGAGAGATATATGGCTTGAGTGCTGCGGACACCTTAGCGCTTTCGAGATCGATGGTGTTAGCTATCATTCCGATTACTTCGATTTCGATTTGGATCCGACGGCGAAAGACATGAACGTACCACTGAGCAAAGTTCTGGATCCGGGAATGGAATTCTACCACATCTACGACTTCGGCTCTTTTACAGAGCTAAGGCTTAAGGTTATAGGAGAGAGGATGGGAATGATGAAGGAGAAGGTCAGAATTCTCGCGAGGAACGAGCCTCCTGACATAAGGTGTAGTTGCGGTAAGAAGGCGAAGTGGGTCTGCACTCAATGCCTTGTTGAAATGGGAAAACTGCTATTTCTGCGAAGAATGTGCAAAAGAGCATGAGTGTGGTGAGGAGATGCTTTTGCCTGTCGTTAACTCGCCAAGATGCGGTGTTTGCGGGTACGAGGGTGGTAAATACGATTAAAGGGATAAAATGATAAAGATTGAAAGCGGCAAAGATGCTGTCATAGTCAAATTCCCGTACAACCCTGATTACATTGCCAAAATTAAGAGTATTAAAGGCTACAGATGGCATCCCAATGAAAAATACTGGAGCGTTCCTTACTCGGAATTGAAGAATCTTTTGTCAGCATTTGACGGTGAGAAAGTTAAAGTTGATCTATCGGTGTGGCTTTATGAGCTGGGAAAAGAACTCATAGCAAGAAAGTACAGCAGGAGGACAGTAAAGCTTTATCTGCACCACAATGAAGAGTTTTTGAAATTCTGGAATAAAACACCTTATCAGGTGTCAAATGATGACGTGGTAGATTACCTGTATTATCTGGCAGAAAGGAAGAACTGTTCGGCATCAACTCTGAACATAGCAATAAATGCGTTGAAATTTTACTATGGTGAGATTTTAAAGCGGAGATTTGTTTATGAAATAAAGAGGCCGAAAAAGATAGAAAGCTGCCCGTTGTCTTAAGCCAAGAAGAGATTTCAAGGATTTTATCTTCCGTTACAAATCTCACGCACAGGCTAATTCTGATGTTCATGTATTCTGCCGGATTGAAGGTTGGAGAGGTTGTTAAGCTTAGAGTTGAGGATGTTGAAAGGCGGTTAATCAGAATAAGAGGTGGAAAGGGCAGGAAAAAAATGGTTGTTTCCGGGGCAGAGGAAGGATAAGTATACTTCAACCAGAACTGTTCAGGCAATCTTTGAAAAAGCAAGGGATAAAGCTGGCATTGAAAAGGATGCTGCAGTCCATTCTCTGAAGCATTCATTTGCCACCCATCTGCTTGAAAGTGGAATTGATCTGAGGTACATTCAGGAGTTGTTAGGGCATAAAAGCTCAAAAACGACAGAGATTTATACTCATGTTGCGATGGAAGATTTAAGGAGAATTAGAAGCCCATTAGATTTGATTGGAGATAATAAAGGGGATGGTTGAAAAGTTCGTATATATTTCTAAATTTGGAGATAATGTGAAGTTCGTATATCCTTTCATATTGGGACAAAATGCGAAGTTCGTATACTGAGTTAGCAGAAATTCGGCTCGGCGGCTGTAAAAAATTGAGACACGGAAATAATTAATGAAATTAGGTGAAATCCATGCTAAACGAAGCAGAAACTAGAGCTAAGCTAATAGATCCGAAATTACATGAATCTGGTTGGTCAGAAGATTTGATTCAACGCGAATTGAAAATAACAGAAGGTAGAATAGTAGATGAATACGGAAACAGAAAAGAGGGGTTGAAACCTGATTACATTCTATTTTTAGAGAGATATTTTCCAATAGCCATTGTAGAGGCAAAAGAAGAGTCAAAACATTATGCTGCAGGAATGCAACAAGCAAAAAGATATGCTGAAATGCTTAATGTCCCCTTTGCTTATTCAACAAATGGACACAAAATAGAAGAATACGATTTCATAACAAAGAAGCAAAGAACTCTTGATAATTTTCCATCACCACAGGAATTGTGGAAAAGATATTCATTATGGAAGTTTAATAGAGTCTTGCCTTTCAACAAAGAAGAGAACCCGCTCTTGTATCCCTATAAAATAGTCCAGAACAAAATTCCAAGATACTATCAGATTGCAGCAGTGAAAAATATTATAGAGGCTTTTCTAAATGGAAAAAAGCGTATTCTACTTGCTATGGCTACCGGAACGGGTAAGACTTATGTTGCTTTTCAAGTGGCATGGAAATTTTACCATACAAAGAAAATTCGAAGAATTCTTTATCTCGCTGATAGAGTAATGCTAAGGGATCAGGCCTGTAATAAATTCTTTGAACCGTTTGGTGGTGCGAGAGAAATAATTAAAGAGGGTAAGGCTCCCAAAATAAGAGATATCTATTTTGCTACGTATCAAACTCTCTACTCAGAGAAGAACGGAAATAGACTTTATCAGGAATATCCTCCAGATTTTTTTGACATGATAATTATTGATGAGTGTCATAGATCAGGTTACGGGAGATGGAAAGAAATCCTTGATTATTTTAAAGATGCTGTTCATTTCGGTATGACCGCAACACCAAAAAGGGATGATAACATAGATACTTATGCCTATTTCGGCACTCCTGTTTATGTTTACAGTTTGGGACAGGGTATAGAAGACGGCTTTCTCGCTCCTTACAAAATCCACAAGATTTACATGAATATCGACAAGAGGGGTGGAATTTCCCTTACTGATGTGGCTAGTGAAGGAGCCATTATTGAGGCTCCTGAAGAAACAGAAATTAAGGAATTCTATTCTGTTGGTGAATTTGAAAGAATAATAACTTTACCAGACAGAACAGAAGTTATGACAAAGAAACTTGCTGAAATATTAAAAATTTATGGTCCAACGGAAAAAACCATAGTTTTCTGTGTAACTAAAGAACATGCTCTTGATGTTGTAAAGATCTTACAGAACGAGTTGGCTTATGAAATAGCCTCAACTGGTGTAAATGCAGATGAGTTTGTTGTTAGAATTGTTGATGAAGAACCAAACGCAATAGAACTTGCCGAAAAGATGGCGGATTCTGAATATCAGACACCCATTATTGCTGTAACTGTAGATTTACTGAGTACAGGTGTTGATATTCCTCCTGTAAAAAACATAGTTTTCATGAAACCTATAGCTTCCAAGGTTTTATTTAAACAAATCTTGGGGAGAGGAAGTAGAATATGTGAAGATGCAGACAAATTCTATTTTAGAATTATAGACTTCGTGAATGCCACTCGCCTCTTAGATCCTTGGGATATGCCACCTGAAGGGTATATACCAGACATCCCGGAAGGTCCTTTCGATTACTTTATAAAAGGTAGAGTTGTTGACAGCGAAGAAGGAACTCCTATCGTTAATGCAAGGGTAACAGCAAAATTAGGAGTTAACATGATTAAACCAGCGAGAACGGATGGAAATGGGGAATTCATCATAGATGGTTGCCCTCATTCTCCTGTAAAAGTAAAAGTTGAAGCTAAAAATTATAAGACAAGAGAAGTGAGTGTAGATCCAATCCCGTTTAAAGATAAAATTGCTGTTGTAATTGAATTGAAAAAGAAAAAACCAAAAGAGGGAAAAATAGTTGTTAAAGGCGTTAACGTTTACATTGAAGAAGAGATATATGTTGAAGTGGAGGGTAAAAGGCTCAACAAGGCGAAATACATTGAATACGCTAAAGAAAACGTGAGAAAGAAAGTACTTACACTAGATGATCTGAGAAAAATCTGGATAAATAGAGAGAGCAGGAAGAAATTTTTAGAAGATTTGAAAGCGAAGAGCATAAATCCAGAGTTAATAGCTCAATTGCTGGACAGACCTGATGCGGATGCTTTTGATGTTATAGCCCATGTAGCTTTTGATGCCCCTGTATTGAGTAGGGATGATAGGGCTCAAGCTCTGTTAAATGAAAAACAGCAGTTCATTAACTCTTTCAACAAAACAGCAAAAGAAGTTTTGCTTAACCTAATAGAGAAATATAAGATTGGCGGCATTGATGAAGTCTCTCCTGAAGCTCTGGAATCCCCGGATATTCAAAAGATAGGAAAACTAAAAGAGATTATAGATTCCTTTGGTGGAATAGAGAATCTCATGCATGCACTTGAAAGCATATCTCAAGGTTTATACGAGGCAGGAGGTGCTAGATAATGGATAGACAGACATTAAAATCAAAGTTCAAGCAGGCTTGCGATTTGTTAAGAAATGAGATTGCTTCTGTGAATTATATAATTCAGCTATCGTGGATGCTCTTCTTGAAACTTTATGATGATCTTGAGGATGAGAGGAAGTTAAAGGCGAAATTAAAAGGAGAAACTTACCAAAGAAACATTCCCTCTCCTTACAGATGGAAAGACTGGGTTCACAAAGACTGGAGAAGTGAGGAGTTAATCGATTTTGTTAATAACAAACTATTTCCTTTTCTCTCCAAATTGAATGGGGATGGTGAAAAGGAGTTAATTGCCACTATCTTTAGCGGAAAAGAAATACAGAACTTTCTAAGAGATGGCTATAAGCTAAGAGAGGTGGCTTTGCTCCTTGATGAGCTGAGATTTAGAACCCAAGAAGACATTTATGTTATTTCAACACTTTATGAAGAGCTTTTGCCAGAAATTGGGGAAATGGGTAAGTATGCTGGCGAGTATTACACTCCAAGGCCGGTTATCAGGCTGATGGTGAAGATTGTAAATCCGAAACTTGGTGAAATAATTTTGGATCCTTTCTTAGGTTCTGCTGGATTCCTGATTGAAAGCTACAATCATATTTTGAGGAGTAAGGAAGTTTTCACAACGAAAGAAACGAAAATCTTGCATAACATGTTTTATGGACAGGAAAAGAAAGATGTACCTTATCTTATTGGTATTATGAACCTTCTTTTGCATAATCTCCCTACATCCCACATTTACAAGGTTGATACCTTTGCGGAGGATGTGAGAAAGATTCAGGAGAAGGATAGAGTTGATATAATCCTCACCAATCCGCCATTTGGTGGAAAATTTGATGAACGGTTTAAGTCTAATTTCCCTGTTAAAAGCTCTGACACAGAGTTAATGGCTCTGCAATATGTTATGAGAAAGATAAAGCAGGGTGGAAGAGCTGGAATAGTTGTTCCCGAAGGTGTATTATCCAACACAACAGGACCCTTTGTTAAGGTGAGAAAAGAACTCCTTGAAAATTACAATGTTCATACAATTGTTTCCCTGCCTAAGGGTGTTTTTATCGCTTCCGGAAAAACACCTGTTAAAACAAATCTGCTGTTTTTTGACAAAACTGGACCAACAGAGGAAATATGGTATTACGAAATCCAGCCACCTGAAGGAAGGAAGAATTTTACAAAAACAAGACCCATGAGGGATGAGGACTGGCAGGACTGCTATGAGAAATGGCAGAACAGAGAGATAAGCGAAAACTCGTGGATCGTTAAAATTGATGAAATTGATAAGGAAACTTATGAATTAACTCCGAGAAATCCAAATAAGTTGAGGAAGAAGGAGTATAGGCCTGCTGGAGAAATTTTAGAGGATATTATGAGAGAGGGAAAGAGAGATTATGAGTTTGCTTGAGGAATTAAGGGGGATGCTAGGATGAAAGCAGAGGTGGTATAAATGAGTGAAGTACTGAGAAAGATACATTTTTATCAAATAATATGGGTAAAAAATAATGGAGATAAAGTGCAGAAAAATGCATGGTTTATTCAAAGTATATTATCTAATATTTCTGGACAGTTAATTCAACAAAATAGCGATGAATTACTATATCTTGAGCCTTATCAACAGACAACCTTATCAGACTCCGTAAGGCAGTTATACAGAATATCGAAAATTAGAAAATCAGATTTACCGTTGGGATTTGACATAAATAAAAAGAATGTCTTTCCTCTTGACCTGAAAGACTATCAAGGATTATTTGAACCTTCACATTTTGTAATATTCGACGGTAAAATAATTGGCGCAGAATATAACCACTATGGTGTAAAGTGGGTGCATTCTAAATTAGCATGGCTAATTAATGATTATCTTAAAAATAATCCTCAAATAGGCACAAAGAGGGTAGAAATAAAGCCCATTCTAAAAAAGGAAGTTTATGACTTAATAGAAAAGTTTATAGAGATAAAAGGCATTCGCATTTCTGTTGCTACAAATTATGCAAAATTGTTAAAGCAAGAGGATCCCCAAAGCTTTGAGCAGATGTTCTCAGCAGCAGAGTTAGTTGATAATATGTGGCTTAATCTATCTTTTACCTTAGGCAAAGGAAGAAAACACGGCGACCCTACAAAATTTAAAAAAGTACTCAAATCAGTTAAGAAAATTCTTTCACGAGAAGACAGCAAGAATAACGTTAACGTATTGGAAATAAGAGGAAAATTGGAAGGTAGTGATACCATAGAGTCTATTAATGTTCTGGAAGAGCTTATGTTAACTGAAAAAAGAGTTCCGAAGCTAGATGATAGAACAAGAGCAGTAAATCCAGATTCAATGTACCGAGAGATAATAGACTCGTATTCAGCACTAAAAGATGAACTTGAAAAATTTATGAATCCTGTTACGGCGGAGGATGAACACTAATGGTAAGATTATGATTACCACTTTTAAGATAAAAGAACTCAAAAACGATTTTATTGGTAGCCTGATATTAGGATCCCTCTTGGTCGCTGTTATCTATTTTTTTGATTTAAGTTTTATCTTTTGTAATATACTTGACAGTCTTGGCACTATACTAACAATCAGCATAACTTTAGCTGGATTCCTTATAACTTCATTAACTATTCTTTTTGTTTTTCCAGAAAATAATCGAATTAAATTTATAAGATTACATCAAACGTATAAATATATTTTTCATGCGTTTACAGTTTCAATAGCTCTTTTTGTTATTTTAGCAATATTGAGCTTTGTTTTTAAAATCTTGATGCCTTATGTTCCTGCATTTCTTGTATTTTTGCTTATAATTCTTTTTATATGGGCAATGGTTTCTTTATTCAGGTGTTTGTGGTTGCTCAAAAAAATGATAGATGTTTACTTCTACAAACCGGAGGAGATACAAAATGAAAACCCTTGATGATTATATAAAAACAAAAAAGCCGTGGGAAGTTGAAGGGGTTGAGTGGAGAGAGGTGAAGTTGGGGGAAGTTTGCCAGAGAAGAAGCGAAAATGTAATCCCAGCTGGTGAAAATCAGATTTATATTGGTTTAGAACATATTAACTCTGGCGAAATTAAGCTAAACAGATGGGAATATAGCAATAAAGTAAAGAGCATGAAATACAAATTTTATCCAGATGATATATTGTATGGCAAGCTTAGACCATATTTAGATAAAGCTGTTGTTTCCGATAAAGAAGGTATATGTTCTACGGATTTCATAGTAATAAAACCAATAAGAGATAAGATACTACCATATTATCTTGTGTTTTTCTTACATACAAATATTTTTATAAATTATGCAACTTCCATGATGAAAGGTGTTCATCTTCCAAGAGTGTCTTGGACCATAATAAAGAGATTTAAAATCCCCATCCCATTCCGCAACGGCAAGCCAGATTTAGAAACTCAAAAGAAAATCGTTGAATACATTGAGGCAAACTTTTCAAGGATTGACAAAATTCTGGAGAAGAAAAAGAAAGAGCTTGAGCAACTCGATGAGCTGTGGGAAAGTGTATTGGAGCAGGCGTTTAAGCCGAAGGAGGGGGAGGTGTGGAAAGAGGTTAGATTAGGGGATGTTGCAGATCATTTTATGGGTGGAACACCAAAAACCACAGTAGATGAATATTGGGATGGAAACATTCCTTGGATAAGTGCTAAAGAGTTTAGCAATAATGATGTTTACATAACTAAGCCTACACGGTACATAACTGAAAAAGGACTTAAGAAAAGTAATGCACGGATAGCTCCTAAAGATTCAATTTTATTAGTAACTACAGCCTCGGTGGGTAATGTAGCAATAGCAGGAATTGACTTGGCTATAAATCAGCAAATCACAGCAATAGTACCTAAGAACGATATATTGTTTAAATATCTATATTATTACCTTCTACAAAATGCTAAAAGATTATTGCTAAGAGGACAAACAACCTTTAAACACATAAATCAAAAAATGGTCAAAAAATTGCCAATTTTAATCCCCTTCCGCAACAACCAGCCAGACCTTGAAAAGCAAAAAGAAATAGCAAACTACCTTGACAGCGTTTATGAGAAAATCAAAACCTTAAAAGAGAAAATCCAGAAGCAGATAACTCTGCTTGAGGAGATGAAAGAGAGCATTTTGGATGAGGTGTTCAATCATGATAATTCTTTACAATCTTATAAGTATTGAGTCTAAACTTATTAATAACAGAAGTAATACCATGAGGGGCATAAATTCTCGCCGGGTCCACTCTTCCACTCGTCGTCGCTTGCTCCAGTACTATTATGTACCATCACACCAAACAACATATAAACATCAGCCTCATCCTAACAATAAACGAACAAAACGAAATAATAAAACGTCAAAACTCAACAAAAGCCACAGCCTCTCCGACCTCCACAACGTCCACAACCTTCCCGCTCACGACTTTTTCCCTGACTGCTCTGAACCACTCAGGCTTGAGCTCAACTGTCTCTCCGCCAACTTCCAGCTTTAGACCCTCAGTAACGAGTTTTTCCTTCTCCTCCTCTTCGAGAGAGTTCACGATTTTTACTATGTCCCTCACCCTGTCTCTGAACTTCGGACCGAGCACGCTGAAGTCGGGCTTAACCTCCTTTATCCTCTCCTCAACCTCTGGTCTCTCCTTCAGCACCTCTACCTTCGAGTTTAAAGCGCCTCCAACGTCTCTTGGGTCGATTTTCACTGGCGAGTAAATCCTGATCATTCTCAAAGGAGCGTTCAGGGCCAGACCCCTGTCGTGCTTCAGCCTTCTGATTTCTGCAATCAGGTCCCTCATTAAATCTCCGCAATCTTCAGCTATCCCGTCAACGAATCTACTGTAATCCTCGAATTCTGGAAACTTTTCCAGATGCACGCTCCTGCACTCCGCATTCACGCAGGAAAGCAGAACGTGCCAGCACTCCTCAGCCAGAAACGGCGTTATGGGAGCAAGCATTCTTATCAGGGCATTTGCGACTGTGTAAAGCACGAACCTCGCAGACTCTTTTTCTTCGTCGCTCCCGGAGTAAAGCCTGTTCTTTACTATCTCTAAGTAGTTGTCAGCGTACTCGTACCATGCGAAATTTCTTATCGCCTTCAGAGCCTCGTCAAATCTGTAACATTCCATTGCCCTGTTTACAGCGTCCACGAGTCCGGCCAGTTTGGACAGAATCCACCTGTCGGCTAATCTGAGCTCAGGTTCTGAATCCCTTACCTTCCACCCTCTAAGGTGTCTGGTTGTAAACCTGATTATGCTCCAGAACTTCTGCTGAAATCGGGAAGCGGCCACGACTTCCTTCCACGTAAACACGACGTCGCTTCCTATCACTCCCGTAGCTGCCCACTGCCTCATGGCATCTGCACCGTACTTCTCCACCACTTCGTCCGGCTGAATTATGTTTCCGAGGCTCTTGCTCATCTTTTTACCGTCTTCTCCGAGAACCATACCGTTTATGACTATCTCCCTCCAAGGTATTCTGTTAACCAGAGCGAGGGATCTTACTATCGTGTAAAAAGCCCACGTTCGTATTATGTCGTGACCCTGTGGTCTCAGACTCGTCGGATAGTCGAAATCCTTCCATTCGTAAGGCCAGCCCGTTATCGCGAGAGGAGTTATGGACGAGTCCATCCACGTATCCAGCACATCGCTTTCTCCCTCGAATTCAGTGGAGCCGCATTTTGGGCATGGCTCCTTCGGTTTGTCCTTTGTCGGATCAACAGGCAACCACTCTTCTTTTGCGACCACGATTTCTCCGCACTTCCTGCAGTACCAGACGGGAATCGGAGTGGCAAATACCCTCTGTCTGCTTATGACCCAGTCCCACTCCATTCCCTCCACCCAGCTCTCAAGCCTCGAAAGCATGTGTTCCGGTATCCATTTTATTTTTCTGGCAGCTTCAAGCGCTTTTTTCCTGTCAATTTTCACGAACCACTGCTCCTCAGCTATTATTTCGATCGGGGTCTTGCACCTCCAGCAAACTCCAACGTTCTGTTCGACCTCCTCCTGCCTGAGCAACCTGCCCTCCTCCTTCAAATCCTCTAATATCGCTTTTCTCGCCTCTTCCGTGGTCTTTCCAGCGTACTTTCCAGCTTTTTCGTTTAGTCTACCGTCCCTGCCGATAATTATTCTGAGATCCAGACCGTGCTTTTTCCACCACCTGACGTCCTGCTTGTCTCCAAAAGTACAGATCATAACGGCTCCTGTACCGTAATCCGGGTCAACCTCTTCGTCCTCTATAACCTCCACTTCGTAATCGGTTGTCGGTACCTTTACCCTCATTCCAACTTTGTCTCTGAACCTCTTGTCCTCTGGGTGTACGGCTATGGCCACACACGCGGGAATCAGCTCTGGTCTTGTTGTGGCTATCACTATAGAATTCTCTCCGTCTCCAAATCGGATATAGTTCAGCTTCGTCTTCCCCTGCCTGTACTCTATTTCTGCTAGAGCTATTGTCGTTTCACACCTCGGACAGAACGTTACCGGGTGATAGCCCCTGTATATCAGTCCTTTTCTGTACATTCTAACGAAAGAAATCTGGGTTTTCGTGTAGTACTCCGGGTACATGGTTATGAATTCCTTGCTCCAGTCTATGGAGAAAGCCAATCTCTTCATCGTTTTCTTCATTTTCTCTATGTTCTTCTCTGTAAATTCGACGCAGAGTTTCCTGAATTCTTCTCTCGGAACGTCGTTCTTCTTGATTCCGTAAAGGGTTTCGACCTTTACTTCAGTGGGCAATCCGTGGCAGTCCCACCCCTGAGGGAACATAACCTCGTATCCCTTCATCCTCTTGTACCTTGCTATGAAGTCGATATAACACCAGTTGAGTGTATTACCTATATGAAAAGATCCGGTAGGATAGGGGGGAGGAGTGTCAATTATAAAATGCGGTTTTTTCGAATTCCAGTCAAAATAGTACATGTCGTCTTTCCATTTTCTCACCCACTTCTCCTCAACTTCTCCTGCTTCGTACTCTTTTTTCAGCTCTCCTGAATCTGAGATGCTGTTACCATTACCTGACATGGGTGCTCGCTAAAGCATCTGGAATTAAAACGTTTTTTATGTTATGCCTCAGATTCCGTTCTGCTGCTGGCCAGAAATTTTAACTCTCATGC
>WAPX01000048.1 GCA_015520485.1 Archaeoglobaceae archaeon | reverse complement strand
ACTGTTCCTCAGGCGGCAAAAGAGGTGGGGGTTAGCAAAGTCATAGGCTACGTATGGCTTGAAAAGTGGAATGAAAAGGGATTGGAAGGCTTAAAACCAAACTACGGAGGGGGAGACCTTCAGAACTAAGCAAAGAGCAAAAGGAAGAGCTCAAAACTATTCTTGAGAAAAGGGATGATTGGACAACCAAGGAAGTGAGAGAACTGATCAAAAACAAATTTGGTGTGGAGTAAGTTATGTCAGATACTATAATAAAGTTAAAACAACACGAGGGCAGGACTAATGGTTTTGAAACTCTGGGATACATACATGTACCACAAATAGGCGTAATGTATATAATGAACGCGACAGACGAAAATCAGGGTGATGGCGTCCACCCCCAAAAAATAGGCTTTAAAGCCTGATGACGCCTGTTCTATACCTTTGAAAAGGGGGTGATAGCGTCTTAGCCGAAGTTATTGATGCCGAATCTTTGAAGAAGTATGTGCTCTCAAGAAGAGCTGAAGATGGGGGCTTTGCTTTTTGTTATCCCCTGCCTTCTTCTCTGCCGGAGACGTACTATGCTGTTTTCATACTGAATTCGCTGAACGAGAAAATTCCTGAAAAAGAGAGGCTCGTTGACTACCTGCACTCTTCGTTAAAAATGAACCCGCACTCCGTTTACTTCGTTCTGAATACTCTAAACCTGCTTGGAGAGGAATTGCCAGATGTAGAGGGGTTTGCTGTCGAAAGGCTGAACAGGGCGATGAGCAGGGTGAAAAAGGTTGAAGTTAGAGACATTCACGAGCTCGAATCGGGCATAACAGCAACGTACTCCTTCGACATGCCCAACGTGCTGAGAGAAGTTTACTCTCTGGTAAATGTGCTGAGACTTCTGAACGTGAAGTGCAAGGAGCTGAAAAAAGCGAGAGATTTCGTCAGGATGTTCGAGAAAAAAGAAGGGCATGCAAAGGGGTTCGGCGTGAAAATACCGAATCTAGAGGACACGTACTACTGCGTTTACGTTCTCTCAGAAAGGGACGAGGAAGTTGTCAGATTTATAACGAACAGGGAGTGGAAAGACGGTGGATTTTCAAAGGTTCCGGAAAGCTATCCACCCTACATCGAGGATACCTTTTTTGCCGTGGAGAGCCTGCACATAATGGGGGAGAAGTACAGAAACGTGAAAACGATTAGGTACATCTCCGGCCTGCAGAATGCCGATGGAGGTTTCAGAAGGAGCGTTTACCTCGGTACTTCGAGTCTGGAATTCTCGTACTACGCGGTGAAATCTCTGCTCAGAATGCTGTACTGAGTGAAGTTAAAACGGATAACCAGAAAAACATGCCCACGTTTTTCTGCCCGAAGTGCTGGAAGGAGGTAGAAGAAGGGTGCAAAGTTTGTCCCTACTGTAATTTTTCTTTCGAGTCCTTTGATAGACTGAGCTATGAAGAGAAGCTGATTTCGGCTCTCAACCACCCCGTTGACGAGTTCAAAATAAACGCCATAAACGTCCTTGGCAGAATTGGTGGAGAAAAGGCGGTGAACGCTCTGGAAAAGTTCGTTGAGAGGGAAAACAGCGTTCCCGTACTGCTGGAGGTCGTGAAAGCTCTGAAACTGATGAGCAGCAGAGTCGACAGAGCTCTGGACGTTCTGAAAAAGCTGGAGAATCACAGAGCGAGAGTTGTTGCTAAGAGTGCAAAAAGGGCAAGAGACGAAGTTCTTCGAGGCACCTGAGGAGCTCCTTCGTTGATTTAACAAAAGTTGCTTCACGGCAGGATAGTTTTTTGAATTCCCCCTTTTCTCTAAAAGATATAACCCTGTCTGCTACCTCGAAGATTTCAAGGTTTGCTTCGTTCAGCACACCAACGGGAAATGCTGAATCGATGACCGTTTTTCCCTCCACGATTTTTTTGCACGCCTCAAGCCTGTCAGGGCTTATTTTCTCAAACGCTCTCTCCACGATGCACTCAACCGCACACGTCCTTGCCACGCAGCAGTCAACATCTCCCGAATGCAGAACTCCAGCCGTGAAAGGTATGCTTTTCCTCGCCAGAAACCTCATTATCGAGTAACCCGTTCCCCCTCCGCACACGACGTGAATGGCTGGTTTTTCGGAGCGGGAATCAGATGAAACTTCAAAGGTTCCGAGTTCTTCGCTGAAGCTCGCCTTCTCGGTTGTGTAAACCTCTCTCAGCAGCTCATCTCTGAGAACTAGCTCGGGCTCTCCACTGCACACAACTCTACCTTCTGATAGCAGGACAACTCTGTCGCAGAGCCTCAGAGCCAGCTCCACGTCGTGAGTTGTTATGAGAACGGCAACTCCTTTTTCAGCTATTCTGCGCAGGAGCAGCATAATCTCCACCCTGTGCTTTGCGTCGAGGAAGCTCGTGGGCTCGTCGAGCAGAATTACTGCAGGTTTTTGAGCCAAAGCTCTCGCAATCATTATCTTCTGCTTCTCACCATCGCTCATTTCGGAGAAGGGTTTTGAGGCCAGATTTTTTGCGTTGACGAGCTCCAGACACTCTTCCACAACTCTCACGTCTTCACAGCCAAGCCTTCCAAAAGCGTCAGAGTAAGGATACCTTCCGAGAGCCACGACTTCAAAACCTGTCATGAATCCCGCATCTATTTTTTCTGTGAGAGTTACGGAAATGTTCTTTGCGAGCTCCGATGGGTTCATGAGGTCAGTTCTCCTGCCATCAACGTAAACTGCTCCGTTTACGGGCTTTAGAATTGAGGCGAGAGTTTTCAGCAGAGTTGATTTTCCAGCCCCGTTCGGGCCGAGAACAGCCACTATTTCACCAGCTCTGACTTCCAGATTTACGCAATCAACAACAACTCTTCCATCGTATCCTGCGGAGAGGTTCACGCTCGAAAACTTCATTTTCAACCCTCACGCATTGTTTTACAGCAGTTAAACGCTAAAACTCCTTTTAAGCACGAGGTAAACCACAACGGGTGCACCAAACAGGGACGTTATAACGCTTATTGGAAGTTCTACCGGGCTTAAAAGCATTCTCGCTGCTATATCGCAGGTGACGGTTATCGCAGCTCCTGCAAGGATGGTGGCGGGAATCAGTATTCTGTGATCAGAGGCCTTAAGGGCGAGTTTCGCTATGTGCGGAACTGCCAGACCCACAAAAGCTATTATACCGCAATAGGCAGTTACTATTGCCGCAAACACGGCTGAAAGAGATATAACGACGACTCTGACAGCTCTCACATTAACCCCCATAGTTTTTGCGTAGTTTTCACCGAGAAGCATCGCGTTGAGGGGTTTGGAAAGCAGAACCGTTAACACCAGGCACGGAATCAGGATTGCTGTCATTACTTTGAGATAATCCCACGTCACGCCGGAAAAAGTTCCAAAACTCCAGAGGATGTAAAGCTGCACTCTTTTTGCGTTGGCGAACGTTATCAGAATTTGATCAACTGCAGAAAACATGTAGCCGATCATCAGACCCACTATGAGCAGAGTGACAGCACTTTTAACTCTCGCAGCAACCGCAAGTATCAGCAGAATTGCCAGAGCTGAACCGGCGAGAGCCGAAGCTATGAAGGCGGGAAACATCATGCCAAAGGAGAAGTTTGGAATCAGGCTTATTCCTGCGAGAACGTAAAGAGCGACACCAAACGATGCTGCTGAAGAAATGCCGAGAACGTAGGGTCCCGCAAGCGGGTTTCTGAAGTAAGTCTGCAGCAAAAGTCCGCTTACAGCCAGACTCGCCCCAGCAATCGCCGCAGCCAAGGTTCTCGGTATCCTCACATTAAATATTATGTAGCCGAGCACATCGTTTTTACCGGAGAGGTACCTGATAAGATCGGAGATTGATGCATTGACACTGCCCACCAGTATTCCAGCAGCAATGGAAGAAAAAAGGAAAATAATCAGGAGTACCATTATCGCTGCGTTTCTGCTCTGCATTGACTCACCCTAAGGGACCGGGTTTCAGAACGTCATTTCAGCCTGATGAAGAAGTGCGGAGTATAGTTCCTGAAGAGCTCTGGATGAGTTATAGCCGCTAAATCTTCAATCACCCTGTCCGTGTGGAGGTAACCGAGCTGCCAGTAGTCTGGAGATATGTTGTATATTTTGAACTCTTTAAAAGCCTTTAACTCCGTCAGTCTCGGATCCACTTTTCTGATGTACGTCAGATTCTTGGCAAAGTAGGAGCCGTAGATAAAGTAATCAGCGTTGCTCGCCACTTTGAGTAAAGTTGCTATGTCCGTGGGAGATTCGTTTGCGCAGAGGTACCTGCATCCGGCAATTCTCACCATGTTTGCCACGTAGGTGTTGTTCGTGGGCATGTACACCTTGCCGTTGTAAACAATAGCCCAGGCAAGTGTGGGTCTGCTCGCATTTCTCAGCTCGTCCTTTATTTCTGTGACGTTTTTGACTATTCTTTCAAAGTAAGCTTCTGCTGCCTTTTCCTTTCCAGTAATTGCTCCAAAGAACTTGACCCATTCAACCCTTCCGAGCGGCGAAGTCTCCTTCCACTCGCTGTCGATGACAAACGGAATGTGCAGTTCCCTTAACTTCTCGGCAACCTTGGAATTCCCGGCAACGTATATCACGACCAGATCAGGGTGTAGCTCTATTATTTTCTCGTAATCTGGATTGTACGGACTTCCGAGTTCTACAATTTTACCTTCCCTGAGTTTTTTCACTACGTCCGGGAAGTAAATTTTGTAGTTACCCGTGTACATGTAGCCAGCAATGCAGTTCGTCGCGTTTATCGCTTCAAGCATAGCTATGTGGGTGGAGGACATCACAACGAGTCTCCTGACGGGAATCCTGATATAAACCGGGTTGCTCAGACTCTCTATAACGGGTTTTGTTCCATTGTAGAGAACGTAAACGTCCCAGTTTTTACCGTCTCTGGTTTTCAGAATGTATCCCTTGCAGTTTCTGGAAGTAAACGGGATGAGTTTGAAGTTCTTTGCGTACTTTACAAGGTTCTTTCCAAACACAACGGATGGAGTTACGTTCAGCTCGTGCTTCGTCAGCTCCGCTTTATGTGCCACACATCCAGCAGCAAGCACAACGAGAAACAGTACTGCAAACAGTTTTTTCGAATTCATTGATATGTTATCAAATATATTTGTCTTTAAAGCTTTTCCTCCGCAAGCTCCGCCAGGTTCACGTTTTTGCAAATTTACATTATAACTTATTTATTTAAATTTTTTTATTTAGGTATTTCATTTAGAGAAACAAGCCGTAAACTTTAGCTCGCATTCGGCCCGTATTGGTTTTAATCTGCAATCGATGATTTCAGTCACACAATCAAATCCGCACAACTCAATCAGCAACGTCGAGACACAACAGATAAATTACCTCTGATTTCCCTTCCGGCGATGATAGACACGAACATGCTCGAGAAGTTTTACTCCAAGATATTCACAATTCCAAAGAAAAGAATTACGGTTACTCTGGGACTGATAACCATCGTTTTTGCCTCAGCTCTAAACGGTATGGTCAGCAAGTCGTTTTTTGCAAAACGTTACCTCTTCATAGGGCTCGCCATTATCTTGCTTCTCCTCCTGTTTTCCAGACCAATAGGTCTAGCTTTTAACAGCAGGAGGCTGTTTTTTCTTGCCCTCTTAATTTTAATTTTCGTGGAGGTTTTTGACTTTTTTGTAATTCACCTTGGATTTTTCGAACTGATTGTCCTGTCACCGGCAGCCCTTTCCACATTGCTAACGCTCGTACTGTACTTCACGTCCAGAGCAGATGAAAAGAAAGTCGGCATTGTTAGCATGGCAATTCTTCTTCTTCTGTATCCCGTTGATTACCACTACTCCTTTAACGCTCCGCACAGAATGCTGAGTTACAGTATATCCACAGTTTTTGGCGTTTTGCTTGCAATTATTTATATAAAGTTTTTTATTGACAAAAATTACGATAAAGTAAACATGAAGAGAATGCTGAAGGCCTTTATTCTTTTCTGGCTCACAACGAATCCGGAAGAATTTGAAAGCGAACTGAAAAAAACCGGAGAAGTGAGAAGGGGTTTCGTTAAATGCCTGAAGTTCTCAGGCTCCTGCTCCACAAAGCTCGTCAACACGGCCTTCCATCCCGGGCCAATAAGGAACGTTGGAGGGGGAAAACTCGTTGGAAGCATACTGAAAGCAGGTAACACGATGTACCTGCATTCTGCAACCAAGCACGAACTGAATCCGGCTGGAGGGGAGGACATCGAGAGGATAGTTAACTCGATATCGTGCTGCGATGTGAGCTGCAAACCAAAAGAGCCGTTCAAACTCGAAGGAAAGAACTACACGCTGTACGATTTTCCGTTCGACAGCGTTGACCTGCTCGTCTTAAGTGGAAAAACTGTTACGGACGACTTGCCTCCAGAGCTAAACGTTTTTGCCGAAAAAGCTTTTGGAAAAGACGTTCTGCTGTGCGAAGCTCACAATGCACACAGAAACAGGTACGAGGTTTCGGATTTCGACGTGCAGGACGTGAAAGAGCTCATTGAAGAAGCTTCAAAGATCAGCAGAGAAAGAGAAAAAGCTAAGCTTTCCTGCTTTTTCAAAAAAGAAAGTGTTGAGACCTGCAACATCTGTGGTTGCATTGCCGCATTGATGCTCGATTACGGTAATCGCAGGTACTGCATTTTGATGGTTGACGGAAACAACATGGTTCTCGAATTCAGAAGGGAGATCGAGGAAATAGCCCGGAACAGGGATGTGGAACTGATAGCTGTAACGACTGACAACCACACCAAGACGGGTGTATCCCCCAAAATTGGGTATAAACCGGTAGGAAGTGACGTGGAGGACAGAGAAGCCGTAAAAAGCTTTCTCATTCGATTCATGGACGAATTTGAAAGGGAGGAAAGGCAGGAAGCTGAGGTAACCTACGGCAGGAGAGACGTGGAAGTTACAGTAATGGGCAAGAGGTTTTTCGAGAGCATAGACAGGGGGTTCAGAGAACTTGGGTTTAAAGCCCTCTACCTGTTCTGGTTCTGCATACTCTTGCAGATGGTCGTTACGGGAATTCTCGGAACCTTTTTGATCGGGATGTAAAGTTGGATGTAAACCGTTACCAGCTTTATATCTTATTTTATTAATGACAGCGATCTTCTCACCGGACTTAGCCACTGGATTTAAAACTCGCAAACGCTGTCGTATACCCTCCCAGGCCAAAAATATAAGCGCCCGGGTCGGGATTTGAACCCGAGTCGCGGGCTCGACAGGCCCGCATGATAGGCCGGGCTACACCACCCGGGCATCTGCATTCTGGCTTTGGTGCATCCTCAATTTAAGCTTTGTGCTCAAATTGCGTGAACTCAATTGAAATCGAGACAGCAGTCCAATGCAGTAGAAGGTTTTCGAGGTTTAAATGTAGGACAAAAAGGTTTTAGAATGGATACTCAGATGTTTTTAAGTCAGTTCAAAACTGTATAGGGGTTTATGGCTTACTGTACCAACTGGAGGTGTTGATTTGACGCTGCTCAAAACTGGTGGAGATAGCCTCGAAAAGTCTGAAAGGGTTTTTAACGAATTTTACGACATATTTTCAAATTTTCTCAACATGTGGTCGGGATTACTCGATTCGAGCTTTGGGCTGAACTTCGATTTTAAGAGTAGGAGTGATGTAAAAAGGGGAAGACTTTTCTTTGAGTTTTTAAAAGCTGAATGGTCTGAAATAGTGAAAAGACTGGAAAATATTAATTTTGACAGGATGTTTTTAATTGGAGAGGAAAGGGTTGCCTGCGAACTCGTTTACATCGTCTTCTACCTCAACATCTACGCGTTGAAGCGAAGATGTGAGGTGTGGAAAGACTCGAGTAGAATGGTTAACCACGTCATCCTGAAGCTTGGCAACCACAGAAAAATGGCTGGACTGCTCAGACACTACCTCAATTCAACGTTTTTTTCCCAAGAAGCATACGAAGAGGTTCTGAAAAGAGTTAGAAGGGTAGATTCGAGAGCTTACACACTTCACGTTCTCGAATGTATTGAAAATGCCCTGAAGTTTGCAAAAAGCGACTTTCCTGGCATATCTGCATACGTACCCCTGATCAGAATTGCTTCAAACAGCCGTGCCGTTGAGAGGGTTATAAGGGTAACCAGAACAGACGTAAAATCTGAAGTTCAGAACGTGCCAAGTGGAGTGAGGTACAGAATCAACGTGCTATTTGGAGAGAAAGGCATTCGCTGGGGAACTTTAACAGTTCTTCTCATACTCGTGAACGATTTCCTGAGCAATTTCTCCCTAGACGGGAAGGGTGATTGCCTTGCGAGCAAAAAGCTGCTTGAAGACCTGTTAAGCGGAAACTACCGGCTGAGTGTCGATTTATTTCTGTATCCAGAAAAGAGGCGGTTTAAATCGTACATCAATGGTAAAAAAGTTGAGGATTTCGAATTAGATTTAATCTGTAAATTTATAGAGGACACATCAGAGTACATTTTTCCAGCTGTTGAGAGTCTGACCAGCAGATTTATCAGCGCTTTGGAGGATATTGATAAAATACCGGACTGTGACACGTGCTACGACTACGTTGTCGACGCCGTAAGGGTGAGGGTGAGAAAGAAGCTCGCCACGCACCTCGAGTACACATGTCTGATAACAAAGCCTGTAAGGGGGTATTACCTGCACTTCATAGTTCTCGAATTTAAGAGCGGTCGCAGATACTTCTGCCTTGCCTGTAAGGCGAAAAATGGAAAAGCCAGACCAAAGGACGCGTTTTACATGTTCGACGGCGTGGAACTTAGAAAGATTTTTGAGGTGATACCGGACAGAACAAACAAATCCTTCAGGCTGAAACCCGTAAGCTTCGGTGAACTGAAGGAGTTTGCAGAAAAGTCGAAGACCGGAGAAAGAATGCTTGCGAGGATGAAATTGAAAGAAGCCGGAATCGTTGTTTAGTTGGTGAGTGGTCATGTCTCTTAAAGCCGAAATATCATGTAACTCGTCAAATTCGCTGCAAGGCTGAGGAAGAAACCGTCTTTCCAGCTGACTTTGGCAACCAGCCTTATCACACAGCACTCGAATAAAATCACGATCACTTCGAGGAGTGGTATGTTCCCGATTGTAACGGCTGCTATGAAAAACGGAATATATGATATCGAATTTGCAACAAAAACGGCAAGCAGAACTTTCTTCATCTTAAGCTTTCTGAGCGTGGAATAGATAAATGCAACAAACAGCTCGATACAGAGATTTGATAAAAAGAAAACGGATAGCAGGATAATTATAATCAGGTCAACACCAAAAATCTCCGGTTTGGGTGCTAAATCTGCAGAAACCACCGAAATACCTGCGAGCAGAAGCAGAATTACCGTTAAAAATGCTTTCACCATAAATCTACGGTTTGCAATATTTTCAGGAATTTGCATCTTTTAAAAATTCTGTCTTGAATGATATAATATTTTTGATTTTATCCGGGTAATTACCAATAAGACCTGACCTCAAAATCAACGCAAACTAATTTTATTTTTCTTCTTCGTCCACGCCACAGGGTAAACATCCCTCTCCATGAGAACTCTTGCAATATCGACAACCTCACCGCTGTTCATCCTTGCTATCTCTTCAGCATTCTTCAAAGCCTTGCCTATAGCCACAAGTTCGTGCTTCAGGGTGAATATCGCGACGTCTTTTCCGGCTCTGACGTTCTTTTCGACGTAGGCAACTCCCTTAGCCATCAAGTTCGCCCCGTAAGTTATTGCGTTAACAGCCGTATCCTTTATCACGATTTTTGGCATGCTGGTAACTGCAAGCTCCATCGGTTTTATCACTTCTCTCAGGTACTTTTCCTCACCCTCTTCTTTCCACAGCACGTATGCGTCAAGCAAATCGTGCAATGTGTAACACATGTCTTCAGTGAAACAGCCTGTTTTTGTTCTTCTCAGCTCCTGCATGTGTGCTCCTTTTCCCATAACCTCTCCTGCGTCTGTGCAGAGTTTTCTGATGTAAGTTCCTGCCTCACACCTAACTTTGAACAGCACATCTCTACCATCTATTTCGAGCACGTCAATCCCGTAAATCTCTCTGATTCTCAGCCTCTTCCTGACAGCAGATTTTAACGGAGGTCTCTGGTAAATTTTGCCCACGAATTTGTTCAGAGTTTTAACGATTTCTATTTCGGAGGCGTCGGAATGCAGTCTCATCAGGGTGACATACTCTTTTTCCGATCTTTGAAGGAACCTGACAAGTTTGGTTGCGTCCTCTATAAAAACAGGCAGCACTCCGGTGACTCTTGGATCGAGCGTTCCGGCGTGTCCCGTTTTTTTAACGTTGAGTATCCTCCTCACCCACACAACTACTTCATGGCTGCTTGGCCCCATCGGTTTATCTATGCAAACAAATCCTTTTTTTATATATTCCTCAATTGGCCTTTTATACGGGTAACACCCGTAGCTTTCGTCGGTTTTCGCTTCTTCTCTGACGTAAAACGATTCCTCGACTTCCCCTAATATCGATTTGCCCATTGAGGTTAGTCTGGCGTCCAGCTTTAAATTGTTTGCTCGCAATACGTGTTGCTGAACTTGTGCAATGTACCCTGTCTGTTACTGAAGTTATTTAAGTCTAAGTCTAAAAATTAGATTACTACTGAAATAAGATTTAAAATAAATAAAATTAAACTAAAAACTCAAAAACCTGTAGACTTAAGAGCTAACAGGAACAGCGACAGGGCAAAAATCCAGCCTGCATAGGATGCTAGCAGTGGCCTTATTCCAACTCTCTGAACTTCTGAAACTCTCACCGACACACCGATGCTCGCAAGTGTTACCGAAAAAGCGAGCGTGGATAGTGGCTCCATGAACTTCACCGCCTGTTGCGGAATCATAAAACTTGAAAGTACAGAAATTACGAGAAAGGCAAATATGTACCACGGAACGTAAAATCCCTCGGAATACTTCATGGATGCCGCTAAGGCAGCAACAGATATGAGTGTAATCCTTATTCCCTTAACTGACAGTGCTTCTCTCATCATGTTTTCTCCAAAAGGTCTCGTGGCCGCCTCTACAAGCCCCGTCTGGTGAAGCGTAGCTCCGCAGAGAGCAGCATACTCTTTTGCACTTAAACACAGTATGTGCCAGATTGCCGGATAAAATATGACTCCTGTCAACCCCACAACTGTTATTATCAGTATTGAAGCTGAAAATTCGTCCTTTCTCGGCTTAACTATCGAAGACAGTATTGTTATGGCTGACGCTCCGCATATCGCAGTTCCACATGCCAGAAGCACTGAAAGTTTTTTCTCAACCTTCAGCAGTCTGGAGAAAGAATAGACAAAAAAGCTCATAATCATGGCGGAAAAAGTCGTCAGCGCTATTACTTCCACTGGTATCTTAGATGGAGCAGGAATTCTAACCTTGAATCCGTACAGAACTATACCTGCTGGAAGAGCAACGGATAATGCTCTTTCTGCACTGATTTTTATTTGCTCTCCCCTGAAAACCGAACCTGCGGTTATTCCGAAGAGTAAGGAAAGAAACAGAGCATCGAAAACCGGAAAGATACGGCTCACTGCATACGCGAGCACGCCCGGCACTATGACGAGTACGAAGCTCAATTCCTCTTTTTTAACTTCAAACGCTCTTCCAAACATAATTTTAAACTTTTATAAGCTCGAATTTACCCGGCCTGTATATGCACCTCGGCTCCTGTGCGAGGTAATCTCCATAAACCGCGTAAGCTCTTGCCCTGCTTCCGCCACATATGTACCTGAATTCACACTTCCCGCACTTGCCCTTCAGTTTTTCCGGATCTTTGAGGTCTTTAAACACGGCAGATTCCATGTATATCTCCTTTAAAGATTTTTCTCTGACGTTGCCAGCAACAACAGGCAGAAAACCGCTAGGATAAACTTCTCCCGTGTGACTTATGAAGAACATGCCTCTGCCGTCGGTTATTCCCATCATTCTTTTTATTCCGTCCACTGCCAGACTTCTGCCGTGGGAACCCATGACTATTTTGCTCTCTTCGCTCTTACCTTTAACTGTAATTTTCTCCAGCCTTTCAAGCAACTCCTGATACAGTTCTGCAGTCTCGGGCATTACTCCTGAATCTCTCATAAACTCAATTCTCCTAAGATGGCACGCTGCAGAGCTTTTCACGTTTAAATTAACTTTTTTGCTCACGTCGTAAAGCCAGCACAAGATATCTTCAAATTCCTGAGCGCCTGGCATGTACTCTTTCTTCGCTCTGCCGGTGGGCACGACAAAAAATACGTCCCACAGAACTGCGCCCTTGCTCAGGCACAGTTTTACCATGTCTGGCAGGTCGTGCAGGTTAAAGTTCGTAACGGTGGTGTTTATTTGCAGTGGAATGCCAACCTCGTTCGCAGTATCTATTATCTTCATGCTCGTTTCAAAAGTTCCCTTCACACCTCTGAAGGTGTCGTGTATTTCTGCGTTGCTGCCGTCTATGCTTATTGCAATCCTTGACACTCCGCTGTCCTTCAGTTTCTCTATCTTATCCCTCGTAGCTAAGGGTGTTCCGCTGAAAGCGACTGCAACCCTGATTTTGGAGCTCGAAGCCTGTTCCAGTATTTCAAAGAGGTCATCTCTCATCAGAGGATCTCCGCCGGTAACAACGACAAGAGGGTAGGGTTTTCCAAACTCCCTGAGCATGTCTATTACCGCAAAAGCTTCCTTCGTGTTCAGCTCATCGGGGTGCCTCTTTTTCTGAGCTTTTGCCCTGCAGTGTTTGCAGGCGAGCATGCACGCTCTCGTCAACTCCCAGAAAACTATGAACGGCTTTTCTTTGAGGTCGAACATGAAATGTGTGAGGTCGTAAAGAATAAAACGTTTAACCTTGAAGTTCCTCACCTGTCAGTCTTCTCTCCAGCTTTTCAGCAGGTCAATCAGGAATGGTGCGGACACAAAACCGAGCACGCCGAGCTGCTTTATGAGAGCTCCGGTTATCTGAGAGATGTCGATGGTTCGAGCGCTGAGGAGCGTGAGCACGATTGAAGATATAACAGCCATAAGAGATACCGTGGCAAACGCAATGCTCAGTATTGAGGCGGCAACGGCGTAAACTTTACCCCTCCTGAAGCTAAGAGCGAAACACAGGGACACTGTAAAAAGGACGAACGCATCCGGTACTGAGCTTTTTACCTCTAGCAACGATAAAATCAGGAATACAGTAAAGTAGGTAAAGCATATGAGTTTGTGCTTAACGTCGCTTCTCACTTCAGACCCCCTCTTTTTCAGCTTTTGTCAGTTCCCGCTTTCGTTTAAACCTGAACTACCCGAACCCGTAAATCAACCACAGGCGAAGCAGATACAGCGCAGTTAGAGCTGTCACGTAAGCAATCAAAAAGCTGTACACTGCCGAAAAAGCCACCCACTTCCAGCTTCCGGTTTCACTCTTTATAACCGCCATTGTAGCCGTGCAGGGCATGTACAGCAGTATAAAGACCATCAGGGCAAAAGCCTGTGCTGGACTCAGCAAGGCGTGCAGATTTTGAGCCGTAACGCTGAGAGTCTCCACTATCACTTCCTTCGCTATGAGTCCGGTCAGCAGGGCAATAGAAACCTCTCTTCCCCAGCCCATTGGAGAGAACAGCGGTTTTATTGCATCTCCAATCACGAAAGCATAGCTGTCCACTCTGCTCGGGTAGTTTGTTATGAACCAGAGCACTACAGACATTGCGAGTATTATTGTACCTGCCTTCTCCAGAAAGTGCTTCAATCCGTGCCAGCTGTTCATGAACACGTCTTTCAGGTTTGGTATTCTGTAGGGGGGCAGTTCCATCACAAAGTCAGCGTCTCCTTTAAAAACGAAGGTTCTCAGCAGGTAAGCTGTTAAAAGGGCGAAACCAACGCTCAGAAGGTAGATTACCATTAAAACCTCCCCTCCGTTTTTCGGGAAAAACAGGCCGGCAAGCAAAACATACACTGGAAGTCTCGCACTGCAGGATATAAACGGAATGCTCAGTATCGTGGCAAATCTTACCCTGCTGTCCTCTATACCCCTCGCAGTCAGCACAGCCGGGACGTTGCAGCCGAAGCCCATTATCAGCGGTATGGCAGCTCTGCCGTTTAACTTCAGTCTGCTCATAATTCTGTCCATCAGAAAAACTGCTCTCGCCATGTAACCGCTGAGTTCCATAAAAGCGAGCCCTATGAAGAGGAACGCTATGTTCGGCACGAAGACGAGTACGCTTCCAACGCCCTTGATAACACCTCCGCTCAGCAGGGAATAAAAAACGTTTTTACTACCAATTAATCCAGCAGCAAAATCCACTCCAACCTCAATCAGTTTAACGAAAGGTGAAGCTACCTGATAGGTGAACTTGAAAAGCATCCACATTGCGGAGAGGAAAATCAGCATTCCCACGACAGGATCGGTAAAAACCTCATCCAGCTCGTCAACGCAGGTCAGGCTGCTCTTCTTTTTCAAAACACTTCTCGTTATTTCCTCTGCAAGCTTTATTGCTTCTTCTCTCGACTTAGCGGAAATCCTGCACTTTCCGGGATTGAAAATTGCTTTTCTGAGCTTGTCTATTCCCTCACCTCTGACTGCCACGGTTTCAACTACAGGCACACCCAGAAACTCCGAGAGCTTTTTGGAGTTAACCCAGATTCCTCTCTTTTCAGCTTCGTCGATCATGTTCAGCGCTATTACCATTGGAGATTTTGTGGAGCACAGTTGTAACGTCAGGTAGAGGTTTCTCTCCAGATTTGACGCGTCGATAACGTTCAGAATCAGGTCGTAATCCCCCTCAAAAAGGAATTTTCTTGAAACCTCCTCATCAGCACTGTAAGCTTTCAGACTGTAAATTCCGGGCAGGTCTATGAACTCCACCTTAACGTTATCTATTGTTGTTTTTCCCTCTTTTCTTTCCACAGTTGTTCCGGGAAAGTTTCCGACCTGAAAGTTTCCCCCGGTGAGAGCATTGAGTATCGCAGTTTTTCCAACGTTCGGATTACCGACCATGGCAACTCTCAACTTCCGCATGTTCCCTGTCCGCTATTGCTGTGAGCTTTTTAAATGTTGACCTGCCAAGGTGTCAGCGCACTCCGGTTTATGCCTGAGATTTGACATTTATTAGCAAATCCCCGGAGGCTCCAGATGCTATAAATATATACTGCACAGGCACAGTTCATGATACGGCAGTTTAAAAAACGTTAAATACTTCGTTGCAGAAATAGTAAGCCTGTGAATGCAGACATGGATCGAGAGGACTTAATCAGAGAACTCATAGAACGAGTCGCTGGCGAAGTTGGACTGATAGTATACACGCTACATCCGAAGAGGGAGTTTACCGACGAGGAAATCGCTGCAGAACTTGGAGTGGAAATAAACGACATAAGAAAAGCTCTTTTTTACCTCTACGAGATAGGACTTGCAGATTACAGGAGAAGAAGAGATGACGAAACCGGATGGATGGAGTACTACTGGCGAATAAGGTACGATAAGGAGGACGAGGTGCTGAAAAGAGAACTGCTGAAAACGAAGAAAAAGCTTCAGGAAAAACTTGAGGCAGAGGAAATGAGCGTTTACTACCTCTGCATAAACGGGTGTGTAAAGGTGAACTACGAGGAAGCCATGGACCTGAACTTCACATGCCCGAGGTGTGGAGCGCCCCTTGAGTACTTTGATACGAGCATAGTGCTGGAAAATCTGAAAGAAGAAATAAAAAAAATAGACGAACTCATAGCAAAAATAGACGGAGCTAAAAGGAGAGCGAGAAAAGTAAGCTCCTGATCACTTCTTGTCCGTAATTCCCTTTTCGGTAATTCTGAACAGAGCTTCTCCCTCCGGCAGATGGGGAGAGTCGATCAGCCTTGCCACTCTGAGCTCTCCCTTGCTCTTTTTGAGGTACACCCTGAAAGTTGCTGTGTGTGCAACTATGTGACCTCCCACGGGTTTTGTCGGATCGCCGTAAAATATGTCGGGTCTCGCCTGAACTTGGTTGGTAACGACTATTGCGGCGTTGAACAGTTCTCCGAATCTGAGCAGGTCGTGCAGGTGCTTGTTCAGCTTCTGCTGTCTGTCTGCAAGAGTTCCCCTTCCGACGTATTCCGCTCTGAAGTGTGCCATCAGTGAATCGACTATGAGCAGCTTTACCTCCTTCCCCTCTTTTTTGAGTTTGTTCGCAAGCTCCTTTGCGTTGTCGACGAGGAGCATCTGGTGATTTGAGTTGTAAGCCTGAGCAACGTATATGTTCTTCAAAACTTCTCTGGGGTCGAGCCCCTTTCCCTCTGCCATCTGCATTATTCTCTCAGGTCTGAACGTGTTTTCCGTATCTATGACGATTACGCACCCCTCCAAACCTCCCTGATCTTTTGGTAGCTGTACGTTTACAGCAAGCTGGTGGCAGACCTGCGTCTTACCGCTGCCGAATTCTCCAAAAAACTCGGTTATGGATTGTGTTTCCACTCCTCCCCCGAGGAGGTCGTCAAAGGCTTTACTGCCGGTGGTTATCTTTCCAATATTCTTTCTTCTTTCAAGAACGCGATCTCCGCTTTCAAACCCTCCAACTGAGGCGAGCTTTCTCGCAGCAGCAACTATCTTTGCAGCGGTGGACTCACTAATAGATAGTCCCTCTATTGATGCGAGTTCGGATGGAGAAGCAACGGCAACAGCCTCTACAGTCGTATATCCTGCCTCTCTTAGCTTTTCCGCTATGGCAGGACCCACGTGCGGTATATCCTCCAAGTCTACGTGTCCGGATTCACTTTTCTGCTCGTCTTCTCTTTCAACCATATTTTCAGCCATTACACTCACCCTGCTTTTACATCAAAAACTTGTGGTTTACATCAACCCTCTCTTAACTTTTTAGCATACTTCTCCAACAGAATTACTTAAAGTACTTTTTGGAGTTTATAAGCTGTGAACAGAACGATCTTCGATGCAGTTCTGCTGGTGACGGCTGTGGCTTTTGACCTCTGCATGGGGGAGCCACCCGTTTTTGTTCATCCAGTGGTGTGGTACGGTAAGCTGATGTCCGTATTTGAGAAAATCAACACTCAGAATTTTCCGAGCTTTTTCTCGGGCACCTTTTCCACTCTGGCTGTTCTGGCCTTTTCCTGCGGTTTAGCGCAGATACCCAGCATTCTTATGAAATTTAACGTATGTGTAAAGATTATATCGTTTCTGCTTTCAGTGTACCTGCTGAAGTGCACTTTCTCGATCAGGTCAATGGTTGAGCACGTAAACGCGGCAATTAACTCGGATTTCGAGGCTTATAGAGTTCAGATGCTGGTCAGCAGAGACGTAAAAAAGCTCGGTTACGAAATGAGGTGTTCCGCAGTGGTGGAATCAATAGCCGAGAACTTCGTTGATTCAGTCATGGCACCTGTGTTTTACTACGCCCTTTCAGGTTTGAGCGGTGCCATGGTTTACAGAGCTGCAAACACGTGCGACGCCATGATTGGCTACAGAAACAGAAAGTACTTCTGGTTTGGCAAGTTTGCTGCGAGACTCGATGATGTTTTAAACTTCGTTCCGGCAAGACTATCGGTTATTTTTATTTCCATTCTCGCACTGAGGTACGGTAGAGGAAGGAGAACGATTAAGGCCGTTTTTGAGGGGATAGAGGGCAAGGTGAATGCGTGTTCAATGGTGGCCATGGCGTACGCTCTGAACCTCAGGTTAGAGAAACCGGGATACTACGTAATAAATCCGGAGGGGAAATTACCGGATAGAAATGACGTCGTACTGGCTGTAGAGATTTTCAGGGAGCTGTCCGCTATGGCTGTTTTTTTCTCGATTCTGCTGGTGATGGCTGTCAGCACCCTTAAAATTCTGTAAATAAAGATCAATTAGACAGAAACGGTAATCACAGCTCAGAACTCAAAACACGCATTAAATTTGACCTGAGCTCAGAATAACTCGCTTCGTCGAACTTCCTCTTGTACTCTTTAACAAGGTCTGTGAGCTCGGATTCGATTTTAAATTTTTTTATCAGGTAGCTCGTGAACTGGGTTACGTTTGCGGGCTTTGGCGTTATTACGCTCCTTTCGAAGTCTATGAAATAGGGTTCACCATCTCTGAATATTATGTGCTTTTCCGGTCTACTCATTTCCTCCTTCTGGATCATCAGGGTGTCGAGAGTCCTGCACACGTCCATACAGTCAATCACCATTTTCGCGCTAAGTTTTCCGTTTTTAGCGAGTTCTCCAATGTTTTTACCGTCTATGTACTCCATCGTTATCGACGAACTGGACGGCTGTATGGCGTAAATTTTCGGAACGAAACCTCTGGGCTGGAGGTAAGAGAGAAAAGCAACCTCTTTCCAGAAATTGTAGCTCAAATCCTTTTTAAAGACTTTAACCACTCTACCTCCAAGAACGTAAACTGTCGAGTGCCTCCCCCTGATCTTTTTCTCAAATTTTTCCAAGATTAACTTTTCCAGCACTTCCTCTGCCATCACGGAATTTGTGGCGTGAATCCGAAAAGCTTTTTCGCCGGAAAAGGTAGCTTGCTGCGTGAAGGTTGGTTTTGCTGACACGACGTTTGCGAGGGTCAACATGGGAAAAATAGCGATAGACGAGCTCAGGAGAATCTGTTCTCTTCCCTACGAAAGGTACACGGTTCCGGGAGTTAAAGACCTGCCGGTTGCGGCAAAGAAGCTCATAGAGGAGAGAAACTGCTCAATAGTCGTGGCAATGGGTATGCCCGGCCCGAAGCCCATAGACAAGCAGTGCGCTCACGAAGCCTCGCTGGGGCTGATAATGGTTCAGCTCATGACGAACACGCACGTAATAGAGGTTTTCGTTCACGAAGACGAGTGCAGGGACGAGAAAGAACTGCTCGAAGTGACGGAAAACAGAGTTAGAGAGCACGTGAGAAATGCCGTGGACTTAATTTTAAATCCGAAAAAACTGCAGAAACTCGCCGGAACCGGGCAGAGGCAGGGATTTGAAGATGTTGGGCCTGTTTTGAGGTAATCTGGCTTTGCTTTTGGGCTAAACTCTCCAGACTTTAAATCCAGCTTTTTCCATCATTTCTGTGAAAGAGGGCGTGGGATCAAAGCCCCGCCTCGTGTCATAAACCTCCAGTTTAACGTTCTCTCTGATAAGCCTCTCCAGCTCCTCGGCTATCTCCTCTCTTATGCTTCCCGTGCCCCTTCTGACGGGGACGTTTGCCTTTCCGTCCGTAATGAGCACAGCTTTAACCACGGAATTTTTGTTTTTTGCTCTGAACGCTTTTGCAAGTCTTCTGATTTCCCTCAGAGCGAGAGTGAGAGGGGTTTTACCGCCAAACTCCACCTCATCGAGGGCTTTAAAGATAGCAGAGTACCTTTTCGTAGGACTGACCACTGTTCTTGCAGAGGTATTTCTGAAGACCGTTAAAGACAGCAGGTCTCTTTTAACGTAGCCGTTCTCGACGAGAGACCTTGCTATTGCTTTCGCTACGGAAAGCCTTCTCCTGACGAACATGCTCCCGCTCGCGTCGAGGACGACTGCTGTAAGTCTGGGCACTCTGACCCTCTTTACCTTCACGAGCAGGTCTCTTTCTGTAACCTCCCAGCTTTCGGGGTTTCTGAGCAGTGCGTTTTTCAGACTTCCAAAAACGTCTATTTCGCCTCCCCTTCCGGGAATACTGTATACGTGCACGCCAAACCCTTCGGTTGAGCTTACCCTTTCCCCCCTCGAACCTCTGAGGTGGGCTTTTCCGTAACTGCACTTACCCGGCAGATCTGATATTTTTACGGTTTCTTCTCTGTCATCCGGTTTTCTGCTATTCATCCCGGTTTCGCTTTCACTTTTTTCTCCCTGTTTTGATTTTCTGTTTTTACCCGTGCTGTTTTTACTTTTTAAATTATTTTTACTTTCACTTTCATTTTTTTTACTTTTACTTTTATTCTCGTTTTCGTCTTTGCCTTCTCTCCCGTCTCTTTTTTCACTGCCGTACGGAGGTTTGATATCTTCAAACGGCTTGCTTTTTGTTCTGTGAGGTAATGCGAGTTCCATTGCCCTTTTCACGTCTTCAAAAGTTACTTTTTTTCTGCCCTCGAAAGCTGCTATAGCTTTTGCCGTTCTCAGACATACGATCTCAGCTCTGTGAGTTTTTATGCCCAGATCGACAATCGTTTTTACCAGAAACTTCAGCAGGTCTTCATCGATCTCGACCCTGTTCAGGATTTCTCTCGCCCTTGCAACGCTCTCCCTTATTCTTCTCTGTTCGCTCTCGAACCTCTTTCTGAATCCCTGAGGATCGCTCTGAAACTCCTCAACCCTGCCGAGGATTTCCATCCTCTGCTCGACATCGTCCACCGCCTCAACCTGAACGTAAAGCCCGAACCTGTCCAGTATCTGGGGTCTGAGCTCTCCTTCCTCCGGATTCATGCTGCCAACGAGAACAAACCTTGCCGGGTGCTTCAGGCTTATGCCCTCTCTCTCAACAAAATTCCATCCCATTGCCGCAGAGTCTAACAGCACATCCGCAACGTAGTCGTCGAGCAGGTTTACTTCGTCGATGTACAGAATGTTTCTGTTCGCCTGTGCGAGAATTCCCGGCTGTATGGCTCTGACTCCCTCTTTCAGAGCTTTTTCTATGTCCACACTTCCAACGAGTCTGTCCACCGTAACGCTCAGCGGCAGGTCAACGACTCTCATTTTTATCAGTTCCACCTCAATTTCGCCTTTTTTCGCTCTCTCCCTGCAGTACTCGCACATTTCAACCTCGTTTTCCGGGTTGCAGTTGAACATACACCCCTTCACGACCTTTATCTCCGGCAAAACGTCGGCAAGAGCTCTGACCATCGTCGATTTTCCACAGCCCTTGTCTCCGCTGAGCAAAACGCCACCAATCGCTGGATTTATTGCGTTACACAGCAGTGCGAGCTTGGCTTTCTCCTGCCCCACTATTGCTGAAAACGGAAAGACAAGTAATTCTGACATCTTATCAACCATTTTTACTGTTATTGCAGACACTTTTTAAATCTGGCGTTGCTGAACTGCTCATTACGACAATTTTAATGGTTATATAATTTAAAACTTCAAATATTCAATGGACTTGTAGTACCTCGAAGCAAGGGTTTCGACGCTGCTCACCCTGCAGAGCGAGAGCAACTTTTTTCCAGTCTCGACGTCCGGAATTATTCCTCTGCACTCAAAAGCCCTGACTACCCGTTTCCTCAGGTTTCTTCCACTTCTGTCGAGGTCTGTGAAGATTATAACGTCTCTCGACTCCCTGCAGACCTCACACACCCTTTCAGCCAGAACATCTGATGGCACGTTTGATGCCTCAACAATTTTCCCCTTAATTCCGAGCAACCTCAGGCTTGCTTTGTCCCTAAGTCCTTCAACGATTATCACAGCTCCGTTAACGCTCCTTTCCCTCAGCTCTCTCAGACTTTTTTCAAATTCCAGAATTTCCTCAAAACTCATGCAGGCCATGGCAGTCACAGCAGCTCTTTCAGTTTTTTAACGACATCGCTCTTGCTCAGTTTGACGAAGACGACTTTCTGGCGTGATTTCCTGCCCTTTACAACTTTCACCTCAGCCCCAAAAACTTCGCTCAGAAACTTTTCGAGTTCGGCGTTGGCCTTTCCGCCTTTCGGTGGAGCTCTGACAGCAACCTCTACGGAGTTTCTCCACGCGTCAAATCCCTTGATCTCCCTTTTCTTTGAGCCGGGAGAAACCTCCAGACTTATGTAACATCCTCCTTCCGTTTCGGTTACGGATCTCTCAACGCTCATTTTCTGTTTTTTACCTTATTAACAGCTAAAGACCAAGCACGTCCTTCATTCCGTATATTCCCGGTTTTTCAACCCTGCTTATCCACTTCACGGCTTTTATGGCACCTCCAGCAAAAGCCTGTCTGCTCCAGGCTCTGTGCGTTATCTCTATTCTCTCGCCCATACCTATGAAAAACACCGTATGTTCACCAACAACATCTCCGCCCCTTACTGCGAAAACGCCGATTTCGTCCCCTCTCGGACAGATGCCGCTCCTGCCCGTCACGACCTCTTTTTCTCCGGCAACTTCCTTCAGTATTTCCACGACCTTCAGCGCCGTTCCGCTTGGAGCGTCCTTCTTGAACTTGTGATGCATTTCGAGAACTTCCATGTCGTAGTTCTTCAAAAGCTCGGCAGCTCTTCTTACAACTTCCCAGAACACGTTCACTCCGACGCTGAAGTTTGGAGATATTACTGCCGGAACCGTACAGCACTCCCTTATCTTTTTCCAGTGCTCCTCCGTGAATCCGGTCGTTCCCACTGTAAGCTTAACACCTTTTTTTGCGGCGATGCATATGTTGTTTACAGCAGCATCTGCAGTGGTAAAATCAACGAGAACGTCTGCATTCAGCTTTGATTCGAGTTCAGAAGCGTGAGTTATTTCAACTCCGGTTTTTCCAACTCCAGCAAGCTCTCCTGCATCTTTCCCCACTTCAACCACATCGAAAGCCTGAACGAGTTCGAGCTCTTCATCTTCCACGACGTTTTTTACTATTAACCTTCCCATCCTCCCCGCTGCACCGGTTACTGCCACTTTTATCATGTTTCTGGCTTTGCCGTTACCATATTTGATTTTTTGGTTTTTGGTTTCCGCACATTTTAAGTCCGACCCGGGATCTCAGAGAATCTCAAAACGCAGAAGAAAACCTTAAACGCAAACACGGCAAAGGTGCTACGATGCTCGAGAAAGAATACCTTGACATCGATTACCTCAGGGAGAGAGGCTTCGTCAGAAAAAGGTGCGTTAAGTGCGGAAAATACTTCTGGACGCTTGACGAAAGCAGAGAGATCTGTGGAGATCCGCCGTGTGAGAGTTACGGATTCATAGGAACTCCGGTTTTCAAAAAGAAGTTTACGCTTGACGAAATGAGGGAACACTACCTCTCCTTTTTTGAGAAGAGAGGACACACCCGCGTGGACAGGTATCCCGTAGTTGCAAGGTGGAGGGACGACATATACCTGACGATAGCGTCAATAGCGGACTTTCAGCCTTTCGTAACTTCTGGAGTGGCTCCTCCTCCTGCCAACCCGCTCACGATATCCCAGCCGTGTATAAGGATGGACGATCTGGACAGCGTTGGAAAAACAGGCAGACACCTGACACTTTTCGAAATGATGGCGCACCACGCCTTTAACAGCAAAGAGGAGGAAATTTACTGGAAAAGCGAAACCGTACAGTACTGCACGGAGCTGCTCGAAGAGCTGGGAGTAAGGCTTGAAAGCATAGTTTACAAGGAGGAACCATGGGCTGGTGGAGGAAACGCCGGGCCATGTCTCGAAGCCATAGTCAGCGGTATAGAGCTCGCCACCCTTGTTTTCATGAATCTGGTCGCCG
Source organism: Archaeoglobaceae archaeon (assembly GCA_015520485.1). Taxonomy (GTDB): domain Archaea; phylum Halobacteriota; class Archaeoglobi; order Archaeoglobales; family Archaeoglobaceae; genus WAPX01. Next base: position 15,074 of record WAPX01000048.1, on the reverse strand, counting down.
ACGAAAACGGCACCATCGAGATAAAGGGAGAGAGGTACAGAAAAATGGACAGGTACATAGTCGATACGGGTTACGGACTGGAGAGGTTCGTCTGGGCGAGTCAGGGAACGCCAACAGTTTACGACGCCATATTTCCGTCAGTTCTCGACGCTATAGAGGAAAACAGCAGTATCGAGCTGTCCCGCAAAGACGAGGATGTGTCTGAAATCGTGGCGGAGAGCTCCAGACTGGCCGGAGTCATGGGGTCTCTGAAGGGTAAGGCTCTGGAGGAGTTCAGGATAAAAACGGCTGAAAAACTGGGAATTGACGTGGAAAAGTTGCTGAAGGTGGTTGCACCTCTGGAAAAAATTTACGCTCTTGCCGACCACACGAGAGCTATACTGTTCATGCTCGGAGACGGGTTAATTCCGTCTAACGCGGGAGGAGGCTATCTGGCGAGGCTGATGATAAGAAGGGCGATAAGGCTTGCCGAAGAGCTGGAGCTAACTCTCTCCCTGTTCGACCTCGTCGAGATGCACAAAAAGCTGATGAAAAACTTCAGCTTTGACGTTTCAATGGATACAGTACAGGAAATACTCGAACTCGAAGAAAAGAGGTATCGCTCGACGATAGAAAAGGGAATAAGAATGGTGGAAAGGATAGTGTCCAGAAAGAAGAAGCTGAACGTCGACGACCTCGTGGAACTGTACGATTCTCACGGCGTACCGGCTGAAATAGCGGTAAAAATTGCGAAGGAGAGAGGTATAAACGTTGAGCTTCCGGAAAACTTCTACTCCAGACTCGCAGAGAGGCATTCAAAGGCGGAGAAGAAAGCCGAAGTGAAGAAGCTGAAGGGCAAATACCCGAAAACGGAAAAGCTGTACTACGAGCCTGTATTCGAGTTTGAAGCTGAAGTTATTGGCGTTGAACCTTCCGGAGACGGCACGGCATACGTTATCTTAGATAAAACTGCGTTCTACCCAGAAAGTGGAGGCCAGTGTGCTGATACGGGCTACATGCTCCTGAACGGCAGAAAATACGAAGTTGTTGATGTCTTTATCGAAGATGGTGTTATAGCCCACGTTGTTAGGTTTAGAGACGGGACTGCTATCAAAGCGGGAGATACCGTAAAAGGAGTCGTGAACAGGGAAAGAAGGCTCAGACACACGAGACACCACTCAGCAACTCACCTGCTGCTTTACTCCGCGAGAAAAGTCCTCGGCAACCACGTGTGGCAGGCTGGAGCTAAGAAGGAGTCTAACAGGGCGAGGCTCGACATAACGCACTACAGGAGGCCGGATGAAGAGCAAATCAGAGAAATAGAGCTGGTGGCGAACAGAGAAGTCATGGCAAACAAACCTGTGAGGTGCGAGTGGATGGACAGAATTGAAGCGGAAAAGAAGTACGGTTTCAGGCTTTATCAGGGAGGAGTGCCTCCGGGAAGGGAAATCAGAGTCGTAAGGGTTGGAGATGACGTGCAGGCCTGTGCTGGAACTCACTGCAGCGCAACTGGGGAGATAGGCGTAATAAAGGTGCTCAGAGTCGAGTCGATTCAGGATGGAGTAATAAGGTTCGAGTTCGCCGCTGGAGAGGCTGCCCTCGAACAGATTGCGGAGAAGGAGAAACTGCTCAGGGAAGCGAGTTCAATACTCAGAGTAGAAGAGAGACTTCTGCCAAAAACAGTCAAAAGATTTTTCGAGGAGTGGAAGGAGCAGAAGAAGACGATCGACAGGCTGGCTGAAGAAATTGCGGTGCTGAAGGCTGAAAAAATATCCAGAAAAGCAGAGAACGGATTCGTGGTCGAAACCCTTGACAGCTGTGAAGGAATGCAGAAGGTGGCCTTGAAGCTGGCTGAAATGGGTCTTGCCGGAATTCTGCTGTGCAGAGACTGTGAAAAGGTCAGGTTCGTCACTTTCTCAGGAAGAGATCTGGATGCTGGAGAGCTCGCCAGAAAAGTGGCGGAGCTTACTAACGGAGGAGGAGGAGGAAAAAAGGATTTAGCACAGGGTGCTGGCAGAACGATGCCCAACCTCGAATCTCTGTGGAGCCTAATTGAAGAGGCAGAGGAAGGAAATTAAAGAAACTTTGAGGCAAAAGTTTCACTTTTTTCTTCACACACGTTTCGATACCTGCATTTCTTACACCTGTTTTCTCTGCCTTCCGGTTTTTCGGGAATAAATCCCTTCTTCAGTTTGTTTACCCTTTCCACGGCTTTTAACACTGTGTATTTGTCTTTTCTTGATATTTTAACTTCCCTGAGCTTTCCGGAACAGTAGTAAACGTACCCTTCATTACACCCGAAGGTCTTTTCAAGCAAAACGCAAAAAGAGGCGAGCTTTATTCTATCTCTGTACCAGACGCCCTCTTCAGGGGCTTTGTAGCCGAGTACGAGCGGTTTTTTCTTCTTTTCGGAATCTCTCACGAGCTCGTCAAGTTTGCCCTTCAGCTTTACGTCTTCTCTCTTCAGGTCTATTTCAGTTCCAAGACTTTCGAGCCTCTCGACCTCCTCCGAGTAAACGAATTCACGCTCAGCTTTTTCGAACAGCTCGACGAACTCTTCTGATTCGTCGTAAAGAGTGAAAAACTTTTTCCTCGCCCACTCAGCGTAGTTTTCAATTCCCGCTCTTCTGCTGAAGTAAAGCTCCCGCATGACGCTGATTTCCGCGGGCACCACTTCTCCGTAGAGCAGGTTGAAGTAGCAGTACCTCTGGCAGAAGAGGAGGGAGGAGATGTCGCTGACTCTTACGAACGTCATTCTTCCAGCTCTGTTACCTCAACTACCTCGAGCGGTATCTTCCTGAGCCTTCTGCCTATCTCGTACTTCGCTATTCTCGCAGCGTGCTCTTTACTTTCGGCGTTAAAAACCTTCATTTCGAATATTAGTCCAACCAGAGCGAGTCCGGCAACCATGAAAGCACTCTTGAGGCTCTCTCCGCACCTCGGGCACTCAATGTAACCGACGTCTATTTCCACGAAGTCGAGGTCGGGGTTCAGCCTCTTACCCGCCTCAGCTACTGCTATGTTCATCGCATCTTCAACGCTCTTTGCATTTCTGACAATCCACGCTCCCTGAAGAACAACAAGGTAATTCACTCAAAACCACCTCCAGATGAAAATAGAGACAGCTTCATATCAAACTCCAAACATCTTCCTGAGAATGTTCCTCTTACTCGAAGTTTTCTTATTTTCAGACTTTTTATTTTCAAGCTTTTCAGATTCCACTTCCCCCGGTTCTTCTGATTCACCTTTAGATTTAACTTCCTTCAGCTCAACTTCCTTCAGCTCTTCCGGCTTAGCCCTGCTTTTAACTCTTGTTTTTAAAATTTTTCTTTTACCGGTTTCAGCTTTCTCGCTTTCATCTCCACTGTCTCTTTTAGACTTCCTCCACAAACTCCTTTTGCGTTTGCTCTCAACACTGCCTTCCACAACGCTTACAGCGACTCCACCGTGCCTGCTCCTCCTCACCCTGACCTCAACTATAACCGGTTTCTCGAGTTCAGGGCTGACGACCATTGCCGTTCCCGGCGGCAGTCTTTTTATTTCATCGACCATTTCAGCCGTAATTCCTTCCACTCCCTTCTTTATTGCATTTATGTCGTTTGGATTTGTAACTCTGAGAATTATCTGGGTATTGCACTGGCTTATAACGTTTTTATCGACTCTCGCCGGCCTCTGACTTATGACCATCAGTCCAAGACCGAACTTCCTACCCTCACTCGCTATCGTTCTCAGAACCGATGTGGAGACCGATTTTCCAAAACCTCTTTCTGGTATGAAGTTGTGAGCCTCCTCCAGAACTATCATTCCCGGAGGCACCTCTCCAAGCTTTCTCAATTCGAAGAGCTCGTTGCATATTTTCGAAACTATCAGATCCTGATGCTCCGGAGGAATTCCTCTCATGTCGAGGACGACTGCCTTTCCTTTCTGAAGCAGCAACTGCACAGGAGTCGGGCTGTCATCGAAAAGTCCAACTTCAGCTATCTTCTCCAGACTGCCAAGAACCGTCCACTTGGCGTTGTGCTTTATTCCCTCGACCTCGCTTATCACGTCCTCAACCGTGTAACTGCCCCTCTTCTTCAGGTTTTTAACGGCCTGATAAACCAGAGCCTGAGAAGAGTTTCCGGTTATTCCAGCAAGCTCTATGAGCTCTTCGGCCGACAGATTCTTTCCGTCGAGTTTGAGCACACCATCCGCTATCTCCGCAAAAGGTGAACCGGGCGGTACGTAAACAAGAACGTTGTCGTAGCCCTTTGGCCTGACGCCGAAGTACTTCATTTTCTCGAGGTCAAACTCGTCATCGTTCGGGTATTTTAAAGAAGAGTACTCTCCGTGCGGGTCAATTATGAGCAGGGGAACGTCCATTTCGAGCAGTTCCTCAACTATCACTCCTGCAGTGTAGCTCTTACCGCTGCCAGTTTTCGCGAGAATGCAGCAGTGCTTCTGGACGAGGGAGTTTACGTCAAGCCTTACCTTTATGTCAGTATCCTGAAGGAATCCTATGTACACCCCCTCCCTCTTCAACCCAAGAACATCGATTATGAAATCTTCTTCCGCTTTGAAAACGCTTTCACCGGGGACAAACGGTGTTTTCGGTACTCTGAGCATTCCTTCATCGTCTCTTCTCCCTATAACCGTTGCTTTGGCTATGCACAGCTCCCTTTCAGCATCTCTGCCCTCGAGCACGTCAGCTCCACTCAGATCTGCTGTAGCTTTTACTTCGAGAACCTGAGCGATAACCCACCCCTCCACGTCGTTCCAGACCTTAACGTAATCCGTTCTCCTCACTTCCCTCGGGTCGAAAACCACGAAGTTAAACTCCGTGGACGTTGCCTCACCGTAAATTCTGCCCACTGCACCTTTCGTTTTCATTCGTTCCACCTGCTAACTTCCAAAACAAATTTTCAAATAAAAAACATAAAAAAGATTTAAAAACTTTACTAAAACTACGTTTTGATCCTATCGGGATTAAAACCCTTCTTCACAAGGAGCTCCTTAACTCTGTTCACGTGATTGCCCTGCAGCTCTATGGCACCGTTTTTCACAGTGCCACCGCAGGCAAGTTTGGACTTCAAAAACCGGGCAAGTTCCTCAAGATTTATTTCCCCGCTATCTATCCCCTCAATAACTGTTACCTCTTTTCCGTACCTTCTCCTATTGATTTTTATAACAATCTGCTGCTGCTCCTTCGCGACCTCCTCACAAACGCACAAGTCTTTTGGCAGTCCACAGATGCTACATATATCCGGACTCATCCTCTGGTATTACCCCCTTTTTAAGTAAAATGATATTTAAGGAATTATTAAAGTTTCGGTCGATTCGGTTCAGCGGACTTCTGCGATAATCACTGAATCAAACAAATAAACGAATTAAACGAATTGGCTAAACGAACCTGTTTCTCAGCGTTCCAATGCCCTCTATTTCCACTTCGACAACGTCACCTCTCTCCACCCTGCCGACCCCCGGTGGAGTTCCCGTTGCTATCACGTCACCTCTTTTCAGCGTCATGACGTCCGATATGAACTCCAGCAGCCTGCCAACGCTGAATATCAGGTTAGCGGTGGTTGAACTCTGCACGGTTTTGCCGTTGAGTCTCGTCTCTATCCTGAGGTTCGAGGGGTCGAGCTTTACTGCGTAAGGGCCCAGGCATGCAAAGGTATCGAAACTCTTGGCTCTCGTCCACTGCCCGTCTTTTCTCTGAATGTCTCTCGCCGTAACGTCGTTAAAACAGCTGTATCCGAGAACGTATTCCTCTACTTCATCTGCTGACGCGTTTTTGCATTTCTTTGCAATTATAAATGCGAGCTCTCCCTCGTAGTCTATTCTGTCCAAACCCTCCGGGAGTTCGGGTATTTCCACGAAGTCCTCGTGTCCTATGAGGGAAGAAGGGGGTTTCAAGAAGATCACGGGTTCGTCGGGCACCTCCATGTTCAGCTCCTTGGCGTGGTCGACGTAGTTCAGGCCTACGCATATTATTTTCTCCGGTTTCGATGGTGGCAGGAATTTTACCGATTTCATGTTTAACTTCAGTCCTTCAAATTCCACGAATCCATCGGAGACTTCAAACTCGCCTTCAAAAAACTCGCCTCTCGCGCAAAACCTGCCGTACGCCTTCACATTTCACACCCCGCATGCGTTGAGGCAATGGCGCACATGTAAACGCTGAGCAGAGAGCTGGAGAAGGCAAAACCAAGAATCGAAATGAAGGGTAAAATTGAAGAAATCAGAGTTATCAGAGCGCAGAAAACGACCGAGCTGAAAGCGGGGGGATAGCTGGATAGAGCTATTTTAAAACCTTCGGCAATGCTGTTTATTGCGGACTCCTTTCTGACAACCACGACGTACTTGGGCATTATGAGCATGGGTGCCACAAACATGAAGAACAGAGGCGCAATCTCTCCGATAACGGCGTTTCCCGTAACGTAGTAGGCGATGTAGAGTGGCATCATAAAGGCGAGAGCTCCAAAACCGCACAGAATGTCAACGGCGAGCACCGGCAACGTGTAAACTATTCCGTCGTCAATCGCCTTCCTGAACGAAAAACTGCCCGTCAGAACAACATCTCTCGCGGCTGCTATTAGAGAAGCGTTGAAGAACTCTCCAATTATCAGCGCAAATATTCCAAAGAGCAGAAATATTAAAATCGTCTTTTCAGTATTCTTTTTCAAAGCTGAAAGCACGTTTTTTTCCACGTTCTTTACGTACTCGCTCATGTTGCTGTATTCAGAACTCATTTTAGCAATTTTCTGCATCTCTCCGGGAGGCATTGCGGTAAGAACGGCACCAACCAGAAAAAGGTATAATACTATAAGTGCAGCAATCGGGAAAACGATCATGCCAATGTTCTTAACCGTTAGCCTGAGACCCTCAACAATCATGGTTTGAGGTAAACATGGAGAATTATAAAGTTTATCAGGTGGGAGAATGAAAGTCGTGTTTTTCAGACCTGAAAGCAGAGCTGGAGAGCTCGAAATTTTCAGGAGAGAAGGGTTCGAAGTTTTGCACGCACCGCTTCTCGATACAGTTGCCGATGAAAAAGAGGTCAGGAGGTTTGAAAGCGAAGAGTTCGATGCCGCCATAGTCACGAGCAAGACGGCGGTTGAGGTGCTGGAGAAGTACGACCTCGTAAAAAAATTGAAGGGGAAAAAGGTAATAGCAATAGGTTCCAAAACTGCTGAAAAGCTCAGAAATCACGGAATAGAGAGCGAGCTACCGGGAAAATTTGATTCGGAAAGCGTGGCTAAGGAGTTCAGAGACAAACTGTCCGGCATGAGGATTGCGCTGCTGAGAAGCGATAAGGGAGACCCAGTCCTTCTGAGCGTGGGAAATGCCGAGGAGTTCAGGCTTTACAGGATAGTTCCGAAAAAAGGAGAGGAACAGATCAGACTCGTGAAAAAAGTCTGCGAGGGTCAGGTCGACTTCGTCGTTTTTTCAAGCAGAATGATGGTTAGAACGTTCTTTGAGCTTTGCAATGAGTTGAAGCTTGGCAAACCTCAGTGCAGGGTAATAGCAATAGGCCCGCCAACGAAGAGGGAGCTGGAAAAATTCGGAGTTGAAAGCTTGGTTCCTGAAGAGTACACGTTTGATGGTGTTCTGAAGCTGCTCAGGTCTCTGGCTGAGGGTTGAGGGGTTAAAGTCTAGACTTAATCAGAATTCAGCGGGCAACTATGAGCTCAAGTTCATCTTTTTAAGTTTAAAGCCCGAAAAATTTTCTGTACTCGTCTTTAAGGAAAACAACGTTTCCCCTACCCACCTTAACCTTCTCTATGTAACCCCTTCTTTCGAGGTCGGTGAGTATTAAGCTCACCTTTGCTTCGGAGTAACCGAGTTTCTTCCTGAGCTCTTTCTGAGTTATCCTGCCCCCAGCCTTAACTATTTCATCAAGAACCTTTACCAAGTCTTCCGGTAAGCACGGAACTCCTTTTTCGGGTTCTTCTTTAACTTCCTTTTCTTCCGGCATTTCCGATTTGACGAGTTCCACTTTCACGGGTTCAGGTTTTTCAGGTTCAGGGCTTAACTCGTAAGTACCGCTGTCAGACTCGACCTTTCGCTTTCTAAAGCCTTTAAACAGATAGAATGCCACGAGCACGCCGGTAAGTAGTGTAGATACAAAAATCACGTATACTAATACGTTGTTTTGTCCGCCGGAAGTAGGAGTTGCAGAGGGAGCGGGAAACTCAATGTCTGGCTGGGTGAAGTTGAAGTTCAGGGGTGGAAAGAGTATTAGATCTACTATGTAGCTACCACTGGCGTTTTCTATGGTAATGTTGTCTTCTGTGTAAAGCACAAGCCTTCCATTTTTGTAGTAAAACGCCCTTATTACGTAGTGTCCGGGAGGCAGATTGAAGGAGTAATTCCCGTTTGGAGTTACGAGCCTCTGCTCGGGCGTTGTGTTGACGACGACTATCGCTTTCGGGAGGGGTTTTAAATTCTCCCAGTTGTAAACAACGCCGTGAACGATTGCAGCGCTTACGGGAGCGAACACAATCAGCGTAAAAACGATTGTGAAAATTGCAATCGTGGAAATCCCTGTTTTCAGCGACATCGAAATACAGTTTTCGTGGCAGTATAAATATAAATCTGTTAAGATTTGATTCAAAATCACCTGTACATTGCTGGTTGAATGTCACTTTTACCTGATTTTTCGGCGACCTTTCAGGTTAAGCTTGCCGAGAATGTACCTCTCCCAGTCGCTCATGGACGGGCAGATTGAGCACCCAATTCTGTAAAAACCCGCGTAGTAAAGAGGATGAAGCTCAACCCCGTTCAGAATTGAGTAGAGCTGGACAGCCGATCCGCTCCAGTACTTCACGGGAAAAAGCTCTAACGACACTCTGTTAACGACCTCTGGCCTTTCTCTCCTGATCCTGCTCTCTGCGTCCCTGTCTCCTGCAATCAGAACTGGATTGCCGATTTTCCTGACAGCCTCTCTCAGCCTCTCCATCTTAAACTTCGTGCACACCCTGCTGTCCAGTGCTGGTTTAATCGACGAGCTGAAAACAGCATCCACGACTATCAGCTCTACACCAAGCTTCTCGCAAACGCTTTCAACGTACTCCTCTGTGTACGGCAATTCGTAATTGGTTCTCACGTAAATAGCTTTTAGTTCGCTGTCCGGAAAGGCTTTACGCGCCAGAATCAGCGAAGCCAAACTATCTTTACCTCCGCTAAATGGAACTGCCACGTTTCCACTTTCTGCATTTTCCCTGATGAAGTTGATCGCCACTCTCTCCAGAGCTGCGAGGAATTCCCTGTTTTTCCCGTCTTCAGCCATTCGTTTTAGAGGTATTTTTCTGACATCCACGTCAGTTTTGAGGACAGTTCTGCACTCCTCCCCTATTTTTTTGCTCACAACTGCTTTCAGTTCTGGATTGTATATCCACTCCTCGTTCATGAGTTTTCTGATTACAAGCCCGCCTTCCGCGAATTCAACCTTAAAAACTTCAGACATGTTTTCTGCAAACTCTTCAGAAGTTATAAAGTAAGAATCGTAGTCCGGGTGTATTTCAACTCCAGCACCGTTGAATCTGGAGAACCTGAAAACTCCGCTGTACTCGTAGCACAGCCTGAGTTTTGCCTTTTCGATTTCGAATTTTTTCCTTATTTCCTCCATTCTCGTGTTTCTGACAGCTTTCTTGCTCAGCATGATCATTCCCGCAAGAGGGTTCAGCCTGGAAACTTCTTCCAGAAAAGCCCGTCCAATTTCCACGTCTTCTCTTCCAGCAAAGAACAGCGGTATTTTATTTTTCAGGCAGTCAAAAATTTCTAAATCTTTAACGCTTTCAGCACTCCTTATTCCGCCAAGACTTATCGTTTCGCACTTTATTGCGTGTGATAACGCTTTGGCATCTTTTCTCGCTCTGGCAACCCCAACGAACATCGTTTTCATGTCCTTCAAATGCACAGGCGTATCCTTAGACCTATTAACGACCCCACAGGGGCTTCTCCGTAACCTTCTTTTTAATTTCAAGGAATTCGTCAAACGCTTTTTTCGCGCTATCGCTTAACGAGTCGTAGAGCTCCTTTCTTATTATTCTCGCATGCCTTTCCGGCACATCGACGTAGAGAACTTCGTCTCCACTCAGGTTTCTCCCTATCACCGCACCGTCTATGGCTATAGCCAGCTCTTCACCCTCTCCAGCAACGCTGAGAAATTCGTCACCTTTTTTCATACTCCTGACGGTTCCAGCTACGCTTCCGTCGGGTTTAATTAACCTAGCTCCTTTTTTCAGCTCCCCTGCAAGTATTCTCGCACCTACAACTGCGGGTTTACTCCTTCTGAAAATAAAATTCTTCAGAAGCTTTACTTTCGCCGGCATAACGAGAGCTTCCACCTTCTGCTTTTCCCTTTCCAGCCTTACTTTCTCTCTCCACTGGGTTACGTTGTCTATGAGAGAGTATATGACCGAATCAATGAAGAGTTTGACGTCGTACTTATCAGCCTCCTCCTCAACTCCTGGCAGCGTTTTGACGTTGAATCCAACTATCATTCTGTTCAGTTCATCTCTGTTCGCTGAAGCTTCGACGATATCTCTCTTGTCTATATCACCCACTTCAGCCTTCTTTATCGGTATTCCGTGTTCCCTGAGCTCATTTATTAACGCCTCGAGAGAACCGAGAGTGTCGGTTTTCAGAATTATTCCCTCCTCATCCGTTCTTATTGCAACTTTTTCGTAATCTCTCTTTATCCTTTCCCTGAACTCTTCTACGTCCTCCTCGCTTTCAACAGCTTCGAACTCGCTCCCGGCAATAACGTTCTCCAGATCCGGTGCTACGAGCTTTATTCCCGCTGCTGCTGTGACCTCTTTAACGCCCCTGAATTTACTTTCCAGCCTCATCTCCTGAGCTGGTCTCGGTTTCAGTATTCCTCTAACCTTGGTAACTATGACGTCATCTTTTCCAGCTATGGCAATCCTGTCTCCAACTCTGAGAGTTCCGTCGTAGAGTATGACGTCGCACGTTATTCCGAGCCCTTTTTCCTCTTTCACCTCGAGTATAGTTCCCTTTGCCCTGCCTTCAACGTGGAGCTTCAGGTTCTCTTCGAGGTACTTCTGAGCCAAACCGACCAGAAGCATGAGCAGTTCGGGTATTCCTTCCCCGGTTATCGCCGAAATCGGGACTATAGCAACCGTTCTCGTGAAGTCTGTAATTCTGTCAAACCTCTCCGCATTAAATCCGTACTCGTAGAGCTTCGCTATCAGCTCGTATATCCTGTTTTCGAGCCTCCTCTTAGCTACATCGTCCTGCTTTGCGAAGCTCTTAACGAACGGCAAACCCTCGCACTTCTGCCATCCCGGAATCCTGTCTATCTTGTTTGCAGCAACAACAAATGGTGTCCTGAAGGTCTTCAGAATTGACAGAGCCTCCTCAGTCTGGTCTTTGAACCCTTCGTTTACGTCAACGACGAGAACTGCGAGGTCTGCGAGAGCTCCTCCCCTCCTCCTCAGGTTCGTAAAGGCTTTGTGACCGGGAGTATCTATGAACAGCAGTCCCGGTATGCTCACCTTAGCTTTCCATATATCTCTGCAGATGTCCTTTATCACGTCTATCGGAACTTCCGTAGCTCCAATATGCTGGGTTATGCCTCCCGCCTCTTTTGCCGTTACCCTGCTCTTCCTTATTCTGTCGAGCAGTGTTGTTTTCCCGTGATCAACGTGACCGAGAACGGAAACAATTGGAGTCCTCAGCTTTTTCTGCTCCTTTTCTTTTTTCTTTTTGCCCACTGTACCACCTCTGTACGTCGCTGAGCATTAAAGTAAAAAATGAAAAACTACTCGTAAAGCCACTCCTCACCGGATTTTGAGTAATCAACTATTTCATCAGCGTTGAAAAACAGAGATATCTCCCTCTCAGCCGATTCAAGAGAATCTGAGGCGTGAACAACGTTTCTTCCAATATCCATCCCGAAGTCTCCTCTGACAGTTCCGGGAGCTGCTTCGATTGGGTTTGTTGCTCCAATGAGTGTTCTCACGACTTTCACGGCCTCTTTGCCCTCGACAACCATTGCAACAACAGGACCAGAGGTTATGTAGTCGACCAGAGCCTGAAAGAACGGTTTTTCTGCGTGCTCCATGTAGTGCTCCCTCGCAAGCTCCTCCTGAATCCAGAGCATTTTCATGGCGACTATTTTCAGCCCTTTCCTTTCGAGTCTCGAAATTACTTCCCCTATCAATCCCCTCTGAACGCCATCGGGCTTTACCATAACAAAAGTTCTTTCCATGCTGCCATCCCCGTTCAATTTATGATAAATTTTACAAGGTTTAAGTTAATAGCTTGCAAACTTTATTAAATATAAAATTACGCAGTTTAACCCTTCTGGTAGTACTTCGTCCACTTCAGCTTTCTCGGATTTCTCTTCAGCTTGAGCATGTTCTTCTCGCATTTGCGGGAGCAGAAGTACAGTACTTTTCCATCCCTTCTGACGTACATCTTTCCCGTTCCAACTTCAATCTCGTGTCCGCAGAAGGAGCAGACTCTCTTTTCCATTTAAACCACCTCAGCGGACAAGTAGTTTCTTTGCTTCTCTCGCAGTTTCCTTGATCATGAGCACGTCTCCAACCCTCACAGGGCCAAAAACGTTTCTCGTGATTATCCTTCCCTTGTTCTCTCCAGCGAGAACCCTCACCTTAACCTGAGTGGCTTCTCCGTGCATACCGGTTCTCCCTATTATTTCAATTACCTCGGCCGGCTGTATATCCTCTTCAGCCATTATTCAACACCTCCGGGATTACTTCTTGAGCCCCTCTATCTTGCCAACGAGCTGGTTGAGTTCCTTTCTCGCCTCTCCCTCTTTAATTATTGCTGCTGCAGAGCAATCGACCTCAATTCCTACGGCCTGTCCTATTCTGCTCTTTCCGTTTATGTAGATGTACGGTATGTTCTTCTCCTCGCAGAGCAGCGGCAGATGAGCCACGATTTCCGGCGGGTCAACGTCGGTGGCTATGTAGACGAGTTTTGCAAGTCCCCTTTCCACAGCTTTCGTAGTCTCGTTCGCTCCTTTTTTTACCTTTCCTGTTTCTCTAACCTTCTCGAGCAAAGTTAAAGCCTCATTCTGCAGTTCTTCAGGAACGTCAAACCTAACGTACACGTTCATCTTTTACACCTCCTTCCTTCCGTCATCATTCATCGGCCAGTTAATCAGCCGGTAACGTGCTGACTTGCTTATTCAACCATGTTTTAAAACTTTTGGTGTCCTTCACGTTCTGGATATTATTTTTTACGCTACCCGTGATGCACCGTTCCGCTCACTTTTCGGGTTTTCAGCAGTTAAAAACCAGACATTAAAACAATCAGCAAATCAAAAAGAGTTAACCTCCAGCTATGGGTGGAAAGACAGCGATTAAATCTCCATCTCTGAGCTCTCTTATTTCGTCTTTAACGTTCCTACCGTTTACTGTGATTATTCTGTCGTCTCTCAACTTTCCGTCTTTCATCACCTCATCGAGAAACTCCTTTCCGAGCAGTTTGGAAGCCTGAACGAAGCAATCTTCCAGAGTTCCGTCGCACTCGACTTCAACACACTTGCCGAATTTTTCCCTCAATGTGGCGAAAAGTTCTATTCGGACTTTTACCAACAGCCTCACCTGCCTGATATGTAGCTGAACAGTTTTTCCACAGCCTTTCTCCTGTGCGAATACTCGTTCTTTTCTTCACCCATCTCGGCGAAAGTTCTGCCTTCGTATTCAAATATTGGATCGTAGCCAAAGCCTTTATCTCCCCTCATTTCTCTGGAAATTTTGCCCTCCACCTTTCCCGTAAAGGTTCGCACTTTTTCACCATCCCAGTAGGCTACAACCGCCAAAAAGTAGGCGCTCCTGTCCTCAACACCTTCCATGAGCTTTAAAATTCCATCGTTTCCTATGGTCTTAAAAACGTACGAGGAGTACGGCCCGGGAAAGCCGTTTAATGCTTTTACGAACAATCCGCTGTCTTCTAGGAAAAACGGAGAATTTATGTCTTTCGAAAGTAGCTCGGCACTCATCCTCGCAATTTCTTCCAGATCGTTACCCTGCGGTTCCAGATACTCCTTCCTAATCCATCCCACTTCTATTCCGTATTTTTCTCCCATCGCCCTGACTTCCCTGTACTTGCCCTCGTTTGAAGTGACAAAGATAACTTCCATGTTTTTCAAAAATACGTCAGGAATAATTCTTTTGTGGTTTTGCACTCAGTCAAACAGCTACTTCAAAACTTAACGGAAGTATTTTAGGAACCATTTTATAGTATCTGACATAACTTACCTAACCAAAACTCAAAAACTTCTCAATCCACCTCTCAACAAAGCTTCTCTTCTGAGTTAACTGGTAAAAACTACTCGAAATAACTTCTTTAAGATCCTCTAGTGTTTTTATGAGGGGACAGTACTCTTTTTATAGCTCTCCAGATTTGTTCAATCGGATTCAGGTCGGGAGAATAAGGAGGCGATAAATCAAAACTATGTTCGGTTCCTTTTCTGGCCCAGCGTGATCTGAAGTTATTTAGAATGCTCACTATGGTTTTATCTGGATTCTTCTCTCTTATCTTCTCTAGAAAATCGCAAACAGATTCTTTCTTGGAGTTTTCCTTAAAATCCACCACACTCTCACCGTTTATCGCATAGAAACCGAAGGTGTTGCCCCCTCATTTTTGTAGTGTTCTTCTTTACAGATGGTTTATTGAAAGGGCCTTTGAGTGTTTGCATTGAGCTGAGGTGAAGTTTCATCCCAGAAATCCTATTATGCAGCTATCAAAATCAACTTCAACTTCTTCAAGTTTTTTTAAGCTCTTCTTCAGCGTTCTCAGGTCTTCTGTAGTCTTTCTGGTATGGTTTTGCATATTTCATTCCGAAGGATTTTAGCAGTCTGCTCACATGTCTTAAGCTGTACTCCACACCAACTTTGATCAGTTCTCTCACTTCCTCGGTTGTCCAATCATCCCTTTTCTCAAGAATAGTTTTGAGCTCTTCCTTAGCTCTTCCTTTTGCTCTTTGCTTAGTTCTGAAGGTCTCCCCCTCCGTAGTTTGGTTTTAAGCCTTCCAATCCCTTTTCATTCCACTTTTCAAGCCATACGTAGCCTATGACTTTGCTAACCCCCACCTCTTTTGCCGCCTGAGGAACAGT
>WAPX01000047.1 GCA_015520485.1 Archaeoglobaceae archaeon | reverse complement strand
GTATATGATGAAACAGTACTCTTTCTTCCAATCTCGTAATTAGTTATAATCACCTCTGTTGCTCCTCCTCTCTTGTCCGCTTTGCTATTTATAAATCTATTAGCGTTGACAATAAATATATAGAAATTGTCGTATAAATCTTTTATTTCATCTGTGTTTGAATTACTTACCATAACATAAACGCCTTTTTTTGTTAGTTTCTTACAAACTTTTACTAACCTTTTCTGCTCGGAGTAATCAAAACCTCTTGATGTGTAGTCTGTAAAATAGGCTGTTTCCGAAACTGGCTGGTAGGGCGGGTCAAAGTAAACAAAATCACCTTGATGAGCAGACGAAACTGCCTTTTCAAAATCTACGTTAAGTATCTCAACGTTCCTTAGCATGTTACTGAATTCGAGAATGAGTTCCTGTGAAGGCATACTTGGGTTCTTATATCGACCAAATGGAACGTTGAATTTTCCCGCCTTATTGACTCGCCATAAACCGTTGTAGCAGTGTTTATTCAAATATAAAAACAATGCTGCCCTTTCAATGCTATACTCCGGATTTCCAATTATCTCATTGAACCTTTCCCTGAGTTTTAGGTAAGTATCTCTCTCATTTTTGAATTCTGTATTGTTCAACATCTCAACGAGTTTATGTGGGTAATTTTTGACAACATTGTATAGATTTATTAACTCCTCATTTAGGTCAGATATAACCGCTGATTTTAGCATTCTCCTTTTATATAATTCAACCAGTAATGCTCCACCGCCAACAAAAGGCTCGTAGTAGGTTTCCCAGTTTTTTGGAAGTCTTTTCATAAGTTCCGATAAAATCTGCCTTTTTCCGCCAGCCCATTTTACCAATGGCTTCAACATCGGTTAGAAGTTTAAGTATCTACTATAAGAACTTTCTCTTACGTTTTCTCTTACGTCCAGCATACTTTAACAACATACTTTAACACAACACTTAATACAAAGTAGTTAAAGCATAAGCCATTTCCGAAGCAAACTGGAGTAAACGGAAAACTGCGAGAATTTTGCCAGTAAACACATCAGTTATTCAAACACTCAGAACGTAATCAGCTATGGCTTTTAGGGCTTCTCTTATCGTGCTTTCGTTGCTGTAGCTGTTTACGAGTTCTTTCAGTTCGTCCCTGCTGCAGCTCTTCATTTCCTTCGCGAATTTTACCATTTCGGGTATTGCCCTCGTTACGTTGTTTACAACTGTGATGTCAGCCATCTTAGACGTTCTTGATAGAGGGTTCAGGTCAACGGCTATAACCTTTTTGCCACTCCTCCTCAAAATTTCACACCTGTCGCCATCTTCGAGCATAACCAAAACAGTATCGGCGGAGTAAATCCCTCTTTTGTCCACTATTCTCCTGCAGTGCTCGATCTCTTCTATAACAGCGTCTCCGGCGTAAAGAACGTTTTTGCACCCGTTCTCTTTCAGCCACTCTGCTATTCTTTCAACTCTTTCCCTGCTCCAGTGAAAGACGTTCACCTCGACTGGCACTTTCAGGACGTCGGAGAGTTCGGAGAGTTCCTTAGCTACGAGAGCCGCAGCATTACCGTTAACGGATATCACCGGTTTTCTGGAAAGCATCATCAGAGCTACTGCTGCCCTTTCAGCTCTAAGTGCAAAATCCCTGCTCTTCTCTCCGAGAATGTAGTCGAACGCCTCGCCTCTGCCGTGAGCTATCAGTCCTTCCGGAACCACAATTCCCTCCCTGAAACCTTTGACGAGTTTCTCCCTTACCATCAGGGATTCGTACCGGGGGTGCGATTTCGGTATCAGCTCTTTTCCACCTCCTTTTTCATCAGCTTCTGCCTCTCCTTTGCGGAGTATCCCGTGAGTTCCTGCAGAAACCTGTTGTACCTCTTTATCGTCTCCATGGCCAGATCGCTGGGTGCTTTCGGGTTTGTTTTCGTCTCTGCCATCAGTTTTTTCCCGTCAAGTTTCATTTTAAGTTCTTCAACAGCTCCAAAACTGACTACGTAGTAATCTCCCTCTTTTCTGAACTCTCCGAAGTGTTTGACTATCATTTCCTCAAGTCTTTCCTCCGTTGGTTTGTAGCCTCTTTTGAAAGGATACGCTCTCATCACGCTTCGGTTTACCCGGTTCAAAATATCTTTTTTGCTCGACAGCACTATGCGAAGCTGGCAAAAAGGTAAAAAGATTTAAGCTAACAGTCGAAGTTGGCGCATGCAGGTTAACGTACTCCTGACAGGAGTTGGCGGTCAGGGAATCCTCACCTCAGCAGCAATTCTGGCGAAAGCTGCAATGAATTCCGATCTGAACGTGATTACGGCTGAAACGCACGGAATGGCACAGAGAGGTGGAAGCGTTGAGGTTCACGTCAGAATTGGGGATGTGCTCTCACCACTAATACCGGAAGGAAGTGCAGACTACCTTCTTTCCCTGGAGCTCTCCGAAGTTCTGAGATACGCCAAGTACTGCTGCGAGAGTACAGTGGCAGTCGTGAACACTGGCAGAATTCTACCTTTAGCTGTCAGCAGAGGAGAAGCGAGGTATCCGGACTTCGAAGAAGTAAAAAAATCCACGTCCTGGATGAAAACGATTTTTGTCGATGCGAGCAGAATTGCTGAGGAAGCTGGAAACGTTCAGGCCACAAACGTGGCGATAATAGGAGCTTTTTGCGGGGTTTGCGATCTCTTTTCCCTCGAAACGCTTGAAGAGGCTGTTAAAGAGGTGCTGCCGGAAAAAATACACGACGTAAACATCAGAGCTTTGAGGATAGGCTACAGCGCCACAAGCAAGTCCTGAGTGCAGACTTCATGAGTGTTTGAAAAGCGAGAAAGCCACGGCTGCCACACCCACCGCCAGCATGGCAGCTATGTAAGCTGGTTTTGTGGGGATGAAAACTACCGGGTATATCAGGTAGGCAAGCATGACTGTGGCAAAGGCAACGCCTGTGTATTGTATTTTCCCTTTTTCCACGATTTGGGCGAAGCAGAAAAGAGCCACAATTACGGGAAGGGACGGAACTGGCTGGGGTTTGAGTATCGAGTTCAGGTAGCTTGCAACGTTCTCGAAACCGAGAACGTACACTGCATTTATAAACGAGCTGTAAAGAGGAGTTGACGGAAAAATTTTTGGAAATACCATGGCAATCAATAAACCAAAAAATTCAAAGCTAAATGGATTTTTATCTGTAAAAAGCATTAACGCAGGTATAACGGATATTGGTAACAAAACAACCGGACTGATAACTGAGGATAACGGAGAATTCGAGTAAGAAATCCACGCAATAAAAAATGCGATTTCAGCGGAAATGAGGCTTATGAGCTTCCATCCCTTTCTCGTTTCCGTACCCTTCCCTTCCTCAACCATTTAACTCAACCCCTACCAGACTGCAAGCGGTCTGTTAACGTCGAACTCCACGCAGCTTCCACAGCTCCTCAGCCTGTTAACTGACTTCCTCCTCGCAACCTCCATAACAGCCCCGGAAAACCCGCGTTCGAGTCCTTTCAGGGCTACGACCTGAACGGGCATCAGCTTGGACAGCTTCAAAACTTTGTCAACCCTGACCCTTTCAGCTCTCGTAATCAGAATTAGCAGGGGCTTGTACAGCAGGAGCATTTTTTTGCAGTTTTCCAGCGCTTCGTCTATACTTTCCTTTCCTCCTTCCACTTCGAGCAGTGCCCTGCTGATTCTCCTGAACTGCCTGCTTCCAACATCGGGGTGTATCATCCTCCTGTCTCCAATAACGTAAAGCCCGACTTTATGCCCTCTTGTCGTGTAGTGATAGGCTAAGGCGTTGGCAGCCTCTATTGCCGATTCGAGGTAGTTTTTTACGTTCGTCCCGTGAAGCATGTACGGATTTGAATCGAGGAAAATCCAGACCGCCTTCTTTCCCTCGACTTCGTACTGGTTAACCATTAGCTTGCCCTTTCTTGCAGTGGCCTTCCAGTTGACGAATTTTATCGAGTCTCCGGGCATGTATTCCCTTATTTCTCTGAATTCAGTTCCCGGAACCCCAATTTTGGCTATGTCTATTCCCGGCATTGGGGATCTTGCCCTGCCCCTTATCTCTCTTACCTTCCTTACCTTGGGGATTTTGTGCTTTACCTCAACAACGACCGATGAAGTTGCAAGACCCCTGCTCACGAAAGCCTGACTGAAGTTTTCGAGCTCGTATTCGACTTCACTTAGCACGTAGTAACCTCTTTTTGTCGCTCTGGCTTTGTAGTTTATTCTCACGAGCCTTTTTCCAAAAACAATGACCTCTTTCAGGTTTGACCCCTCGACAAGCTCAAAGTGTTCAGGGAGTTTATGCCTCACCCTCGCTATGCCGATTCCCACAACTTCAACGATCAGGCTCACGGAAAAGACTTCTCCAACCGATACCTTCTCAGTCCACTCCTCTCTCACAACTTTTACCCTCGCACCAAACGGTAACAGCAGGAGTACTGAGGGAATGATTGCTAACCTTATCAGCTCCGGAGAAGTCAGAATAATTCCCGCAAGTATGAGGTAGAGCGAAGTTTTAACGAGCGAAGCCCCTGCCTTCCTCATCACCCTTGGGCACCTCTACCTCTCTCAGAACGTCTTCCACAACGGCTTCCGGCCTTATCCCTTCCACTGCCCTCTCTATTTTCAGAATTATCCTGTGTGCGAGAGCG
Source organism: Archaeoglobaceae archaeon (assembly GCA_015520485.1). Lineage (GTDB taxonomy): Archaea > Halobacteriota > Archaeoglobi > Archaeoglobales > Archaeoglobaceae > WAPX01. The sequence continues at coordinate 5,579 of WAPX01000047.1, read as the reverse complement.
TCAACAGCCACTAACTTAACGTCATCCGGTATGACGTAATCCCTGCCGTTCATCGCCGCAATAGCCCTCGTTATTTTCAGCAAAGCCAGACCGCCTCTCGGGCTTGAACCGACCTCGACGTACTCGTGCTCTCTCGTGGCTCTCACGAGCTCCGATATGTACTTCAGAACACTTCTGCCGACGTAAACTGAGGATTCCACGAACTCCTGCATTTTTCTGAAGTACGAAAGAGAAACGCACGGAACAACGTCTTCAGTGGGGTCGTCTTTCCTCCACTCAATCCTCCTCCTCAAAATCTCCATTTCCTCTTCAACGTCCTCCGGATACCCGGGACGAAGCCGGAGCATGAATCTGTCGAGCTGAGCCTCTGGTAGAGGATACGTTCCCTCCTGCTCTATCGGGTTCTGAGTTGCTATTACGAAAAACGGAAGCTCGAGTACGTGAGTTTCACCTTCTATGGTTACCTGTCTTTCTTCCATTGCCTCGAGAAGGGCAGCCTGAGTTTTCGGAGGGCTTCTGTTGATCTCGTCAGCCAGCAGTACGTGGGTGAATATCGGCCCCTTTACGAGCTCGAAGTTTCCACCCCTGAATATCTTCGTTCCCGTTATGTCTGCCGGAAGCAAATCGGGGGTGAACTGAATTCTGTTGTATCTCGCACCTATTGCCTTCGCAAAAACCTTGGCCAGCAGAGTTTTGCCCAGACCGGGGTAGTCTTCGAAAAGGACGTTTCCGTTCCCGAGACTTGCAGCGAGCATCTTCTCTACTATCAAACTGTCTCCAACGTAAACGTTGCAAACGGTATCGATTATGTTTCTGCAAACCTCCCTGAACTCTGCAGGGGATATACCAATACTTCCAGCACCTTTAATGTCCGAACTCCTGTATTCATCCATCCACCTTCACCTCTAAAATTCAATATCAAATTTTTCTGCTCCGAGATTTTTCAAAACAACCTTCAACACCTTTTTTCTTCTTGCAACGTTCCTCCTTTCAACCACGGATTTTTCCCATGGGAAAGAGAGAACGGGTGGTACGCTGTCGTGGTGGTTGACGAGAGGCAGGATTACCCTTGCAAGTTCTTTCTCGTTATAACCGGCGTCGAGCAGGATTTTTGAAAGACAGGCAACAAGCATGGCTTTATCTCCGCTGTTAACGAAGTTTTCCGCAGCTCTATCAAGAGTGACTGCAAGTTCATCATACCTCTCAGCGATCAGCTGTGAGTGAGGCTCGAGGTAAGAATCGTCGTATTCAGCCCTGAACTTTCTGAAGGTGAAAAAGGCTGCTAAAGCCAGAAACGACCACTCCGCAAAATCGAACAAACCACCTTTGAAGTAGGGTCTTGCGAGTTCTATTACCGCCACCGCCACTAAGGCAAGCACAACGTAGGTTCTTGAAGCGGCAATCCCTCTTGCAATAACCCCTTCAAATCCAAATGCGAGCGAGGTTAAAGCGAAGTAGGCAAGTACAGCTGCTAAGATCAGTGCAACAAAACCGCTGTACGGGTAAACTATTAAATAGGCCGCTACAGCAGCCAGCAAAAACCCTGCAAAAGACGTTATGTGTCTTTTTGGCAAATCCGAAACGATTACGGCTATCGAGATGAGCAGAGCTAAAAGGTAGTACGTGTTTACGGATGCGGGGTAGTACATCTGAAGGTTAAAGAGAACTGTATCTGCAGCGATGTACAGCGCCACGGCAACGAGAAACGGTCTGAGGAAGCGAAGCCTTCCCCTCGCCAAAACGCCGCCGAGCAGAAGAGCGTAAACGGTAATTACGTTCTCCGGCGAAACGACAAACAGCACTCGATGGAAGTAAAGCATCTGGTGCGTCAGTATCCAGTACAGGGTTGCAAATACAATCGTCAGGGTAACTACCTCTATCAGCATTTCTGACACCTTCTCAAAATGAATCCGGTTAAACTGCTCTTCGCATCCTCAGACTTTTTCTCTTCCATAATCTTCCTGCACAATTCGTAAAATCTTATTATGTCTTCTCTGCTCCCTTCCTCCTTATCACCGTACCTGTTAGGCTCGAAGAAGGACAGAAACTCTTTTTTTAACTCCCCGTCAACGCCGAGGATATCGAGCACCTCTCTTACGGTTAAATCTTTCAGGCTTTTCTCTGTTTCCTTCTCGCAGAATTCGATCAGCTCTTCAAAAACTTTTGCCAGAGCCCTCCAGAAAGGTAAAACGAAGAAATTCATTTTCCCTTTTTCAAGAACCTTGCCCCTTTCGTTCAGAACTTCTGCAAAGAGCTCGTGCTCCCCTGTTTCGGGCTTTTCGGAGTAAACAAACTCTTTATTTCCAAATCCAATTCTCTTACCGTCAGAACTCAGCCTCACGACTCCTTCCCCTGTAACCCTTATCGTAACTTCATCTCCCGGCAACCAGACCGGAGGGGGCGTGTAGTGGAACTTCAGGGTTTTTTTCCTTCTAAGCTTAAGGGCTATCAGAACTATCAACGGAACTGGAAGCAGGTATACCCAGAATGGCAGGGGTTTGCTCACCTCAGCTTTTGAGGGTAAATGCGTGTCGTCTCCGGGGTAGTAAATTTCCAGTTTACGTGGACTTCCAAGCTCCCTGAGGTTTAGCCTCAGCACCCCCCAATCATAGAACTTTTTATTATTTATATATACATATCCTTTAACATTTTTTCCGTTAATGTCAACTATCCTCAAAATCAGAATGTCGTCCTTCACCGTGGCTTTTACTGCCGTTGGCGATTTCACGTAAAGCCTGAAAACACTGCTGTACCCCATCGAGGGGACTGAGTAGTTCACCGCGTATATTCCCTCGTTTTCAGGTGCTCTCAGGCGAACGTAAGACCTCACGTTAGCGTAAAAGGGAAAACCCAGATGAACTGCTGTGTTTACCGGCTCTCCGTTGAAGAAGACCGTTACATTGGATATCCACTCCCTTCCGGCTATCGCAGTCGTGTTGGAGAAGTAAACCCTCACGTATCCAGCCTCAACCCTTCTCTCCCACGAAGCGGAGCTTATGAAGTATTTCCTGGAGCCGGGGTAGTATATTCTGATCGTGTGGTAACCCTTGGACAGGTAGACCTTAAAGGAGAACGTGTTGTTAAAACGTTCTGAATACTCCTTTCCATCAACGTACAGGTATATCGTTCCGTTCACAGATCTACCGTAAACGACCTCTCCTCTTATCGTGCACAGACCGGCGGCAACCTTCTTACCCAGATTCACCTTTATGTAAGGCTTTCCAAGTATTTCTACGATAGGATCGCTCCAAGATGGATAAAACATCAGACTACCCGTGTAGTGTGCAAGAACATTGTACTTCCCGGTTCTGTTCACCTTAACGCTTGCCTGAAAGTGTCCGTTTTTGACAGGAAAAACGCCCAGAAACCTGTACGTTTTTCTGTCGTTTTTATCCTTGGCGAGGTACAGCTCCACGTAGCCTGAGAGGTAATTTTGCATGTAACTGTACTTTTTGTCGGTAATTCTGACGACACCGGACACCGTTAAGTTCTCTCCGACGTAGACTTTTCTGGTTACGTTCGTTATCTTCGTTTCAGTGGGAATTCTCTTTGGAGATGGAGTGGGATCAAATTCCACCCACCCAGTGGTGAACTTCACTTCAGCCCACGCGTGTGCCTGAGAGGAGAAAACTGTCTGATTGTATGGCTCGGGTCTCGCCTTATAACCGAACACCATTCTTGCAGGCAAACCTATGGAGCGGCACAGCATTACAAAGGCAGAGGCGAATTGCTTGCATATCCCGACCTTCTTTACGAAAAGAAAGTCGTATATCGGGTCTCCGCTGTAGGTGGTGAAGCCGTAGGTGTAGTTAGTTTCCAGAAATTCAGCTATTTTTTCAGCTTTTTCGTAGTCGTTTTTTGCACCTCTGGTAATTTTTAAGGCGAGAGCTTTAATTCTTTCTTTACCCGGGCACGTTACCTGAAGGTACGGACTGTTCTCAGGCACTTTCGCGGCGAACAGAGCTCTTGAAGGTCCTGCTGTGGAATAGCCAACATACGGTTTCCTGTCCTGAACGACGCTGTAGGTGGAAGTTCCGGGGTGGTAAACAGCTCTCTTTAAAGTTACGAAAACAGTTTTCTGCGACACAGGTATGTGATTTCTGAACGTTATTATCGGCGTTACCCTGTACCTGACGGTAAACGTTTCGGGAGGTTCCGTCTTTCCGGGAGACGAAATCTCCTCTATCCAGCAGTGAGTTACGGGGTCGTACCTCGCGGAGGCGTAAAGCCTCATCAGATACGTGTAGTCGTTCAGACCCTCAACAAAGTAAACCGGAACCTTTGCTGGATTTGACATCCTGCTCAGGTTGGACATGCTTGCCTGAGAAAAACTCACCGGAACGGGGTGTACGGAAGCGGGGTTTTTACTGTACTTCCCCACACCAACTATTCCCGGCAGTCCTGTGTTCGTGAAGTTCAGAGTGGATACAAACGAGTACAGAAGGGAGATGGCGAGGACTAAGAGCAAAAATGCCACCACTCTCTGAAAAGCTGAAAACCTGTCCAACCTTCCCGCCACCAATGCTAACCCTGAGGTCGAATGATTTAAAGTTTATGTTTGCACATTTCGGATGATAATTAAACGATCAAGCGGGTTATATCATAAAAAAGGTAAAAGAAATAATGTTCAAAATCTCAGTTAAATTCATGAAGAGCAGATTCAACAGGTACGAAGAAAGAAAAAGAATGGTTGAAAGATTAAAAGAAGAATTAAATATAAGTGACAGGGTTTTTAGAGCGATGTTAAAGGTTCCAAGACACCTCTTCGTTCCACCTCAGTACAGCAGAGAAGCTTATTCCGATTATCCGCTGCCCATAGGATACGGACAGACGATAAGCGCTCCTCACATGGTGGCCATAATGTGTGACCTCCTCGACGTTTTGCCGGGACACAAAGTCCTTGAGATTGGTGGAGGAAGTGGTTATCACGCAGCAGTCGTAGCGGAGCTTGTTGGAAAGAACGGAAAGGTCGTGATGGTTGAGAGAATACCCGAGCTCGCTGAAAGAGCCAAAAACACGCTTGAAGCTCTGGGTTACGACAACGTAAAGGTCGTTGTCAGGGACGGGAGCGGGGGTTACGAAGAGGAGGCGCCTTACGACAGGATTTACGTCACCGCCGCTGCACCGGAAGTGCCGGAACCACTGCTGAAGCAGCTGAAACCGGGAGGGAAAATGGTAATACCGGTGGGAGATGCGATACAGGAGCTTTACGTTATAGAAAAAGACTGGAGCGGGAGAATCAGGAAGAAGAAGTGGGGTGGGGTCAGGTTCGTGCCGCTGGTCGGTAAATACGGTTTCAGGTTTTGACTGATTAATTTTTATTTAGAATTTTTGTTTATTCCGCTAACATTACGGTTTTTAACACGTAACACTCAACAAAAATCTTTAGAATTTATCAGAAACAATTTTAAAAATTAAAAACGAACACAATCAGGCGAATTTGCGAAACCGGACTGGTCTCCCCTCCAAACAGCGTTAGCAAGTGTAAAAACTGTGGATACTTTAAATTCTGCCTGAGTCTGTAATTATACGGATTTTTTATTTAATTCACACTGCGTAAAGTTATCTTGATGTGAAAT
>WAPX01000046.1 GCA_015520485.1 Archaeoglobaceae archaeon | reverse complement strand
TCTCATGCTCACGTCCACAGATCTGGCGGAGTGAGTTATGTATCCGGAAGAAATAACGTCCACGCCTGTTCTGGCGTACTCCTCTGCGTTGTCCGGTGTTATTCCTCCCGACACCTCTATTACGACGTTCTCGCTTATTTTCCTTATCTCCCTCACAGCTTTTCTGACGTCCTCAACGCTCATGTTGTCGAGCATGATTATGTCCGCTCCACACTTCACAGCCTCTAAAGCGTCTTTCAGGTTACTGACCTCGACCTCAACCTTCTTCGTAAAAGACGTGTTTTTTGCAAGCTCCAAAGCTTTCCTGACGCCACCAGCCACCGCAATGTGGTTATCCTTCACAAGCACGCAATCGGATAAACTCATTCTGTGCGTGTCGCCACCACCGTGAATTACTGCGAGCTTCTCGAAAAGCCTGAAGCCGGGAGTCGTCTTTCTCGTGGCCGCAACTCTAACCCCGTAAGGTTTCACGAGCTCCACGAGCTTTTTCGTTGCCGTGGCTATACCGCTCATTCTCTGCAGGATGTTCAGAGCTGTCCTTTCGGCTAACAGAACATCTCCTGACGTGCCCTCTACTTCTACTACCGTGTCTCCCTTCCTAACTTCAGCTCCGTCCCTGCTCAGAGATTTAGCCCTTGCTCCGCATATCTCGAAACACAGACAGGCAACCTCAGCGCCCGACAGAACGAAGCTTTCCTTTGCAACAATCTCAGCTTTAACGTAAGTTTCCGGCACCGGTGTCACATCCCCGTAGAAAGCATCCTCCTCAACGTAATACCTCAAAAACTTTTCAACCACCGGTTTTGACAGCTTCAAAACCTTCAAGTTCCCACCCTCATCTCTCCTGCCAGATCTCTGAGCAGTTTCACGACGGATAAAGCGGCTAAATAACTCGTTTTTGGATTTTTCGGATGTTTCCTGTTCCTGACTTTGAAAACCAGTTCCCCAAACTCACCTTTAGCCCTTATTTCGTGGACGTTCTCTCTTACGTTCGGATCGGCGATAACGATTACCCTCGTCCTGTCGAAACCCATGCACGCCAGGCTAACAGTTGCTGCCACGTTTACGTTTGCCGGAAAAAGTCTAATCGCTTCTATGGCACTTCCTTCAAAAAGAACAGTTCTCTCCTCAATATTCTCGGAAATTCCCTTCTCCTTAAAGAAAGGTGCACCCTTCAGGCTTTCCGGATGCTTTACTGTTTTCAGCACGACTTCCTCTGCAAGGCCTTTAACGGCTTTCAAAGCGTCAATTCCCCCAACAGCTCCGGAAGGTATGAGTACCTTTTTACCGCTTTCTCTGGCTGTGTTGATCAGTTTTTCAAGCAGCTCTGAATCGCTCAGAGCGCCAACAGACATGATTACGAGGTTCGTACATTCTAAAATTTTTGGACACTCCCTGACTGCCTGCTGAGATGCTGCCTCCACAACCACATCGCTGAGAGATGCATACTCCAGAAATTCCTCCATGCTCTTCGCCACTTCAGCTGAACATATACCGGCGAGCTCCTCTGCCTTTTCAGTGTTTCTGTCAAAAACGGCTAGTATCTCGTATTCATCTCCGGAGTTTTCAACAATGGTTCTGCCAATCGCCCCGCAACCAAGCAGACTGACCTTCAGTTTCGCGTTTTTCATCTCTTTTTTCACCCGGTTAAAAATTTTACTGTTTTATTAACTGTTTTATTAAACTATTATTATATTAAATTAAAGTTAAATTATTCAAATCAGCAGTTAATCCAGCACTTCAAACATCCTCTTCACAGCCTTTTTTGCTCTTTCTGCAATTTCCCCGTCCAGCCTCACCTCGTGTTTTTCCTCCTTTAAAGCTGAATAAACGTTTTCCAGATTGTTCAGCTTCATCTCCACGCATATCGACCTTCTCAGCGGGTAAAACTGTTTATCTTTTATCTCTCTTTTCATCCTCTCTATCAATCCAATTTCTGTTCCAACGACGAAAGACTCGCACTCGCTGTTCAGGGCATACCTCAGCATCTGGCTTGTGGAACCAACGAAGTCGGCACTTTTCTGAACTTCCAAATCGCACTCTGGATGTACGATTACCTCGGCTTCTGGATGTTCTTTTCTCGCCCTCTCCACATCTTCCACCTGAAAAGCTTTGTGGACGTAACAGTATCCGTGTTCCGGAACGGGTATAACCTTAATTCCATTTTTACAGGCAAATTTTGCTAAGTTGGCATCCGGCCCAAGAAAGCAAACGCCATCCTTGGCCACAGCTCTGGCAACTTTTGCCGCATTGGCTGACGTGCAGCAGATGTCTGCCTCAGCCTTAACGGATGCAAAGGTATTCACGTAGGCTATAAACGGGTAACCGCTTTTCTTCGCCTCCCTTACCATTTCCGGCGTTAACTGGGCAGCCATCGGGCATTTGGCTTTAGTACACGGAATCAGAACCTTCTTGTCCGGATTCAGAACTGCTGCGGTTTCAGCCATAAAGTCAACCCCGCAGAACACGACTATGTCCGCTTTAAGCTTGGACGCAGCAACTGCGAGTTCAAGGCTGTCTCCTTTGAAGTCGGCAACATCCTGAACGTCCAGAGTCTGGTAGTTGTGAGCAAGAATTACAGCGTTTTTCTCCTCTTTCAGCCTTTCTATTTCCTTCTTAATCTCGTCTTTCGACATTACAGGTTTTGACATTACTTGGCAAAACACCGAATCGTCAAATTAAATTATCTGTGAATAAAGCTTAACCTCAATGATTGTCGAAGCAAAAGCTGATGCAGCGATGCAGAGGTTGCTCGCAAAGGTTGTTGAAGAAGGAAACCCGATGATTTCGAGGTACGGAATGACGCTTCGCTCTCCTCCAGCACTTCTGGTTGTAAAAAATCCGGAGTACTTCGATTCAGACATTGAAAGCTTCTGGTACATTGACAGAGGTCGTGCGTGCACGAGAAGCTCCAAGGATAAAAAAGAAGATTTCGAGAACTATCTGGAGAGAGCGGGGAACTTGCTGGAAGCTATAGCGTCAAAGCTGAAGTCGAGTCCTTTTACGAGGAGGATGTCCCTCCCGCTGTGGTATCCCGAAGACCACTTCTCAGCCTATCCACCAGCAATAACAGAGGTCAGTTTTCTCCACTTCAACGACAGGGTAAACCTGACAGCGTACATCAGAAGTCTGAACGTTGCGGATTACTTCACCCACGATTTTGACCTGCTGAACTACATGCTCGAAAAAGTTTGCAGCCTTTCGGGTTTCGACGCTGGAAGCATTGGCATGCTCGTTGCCTGCCCTCACGTGTACGAGAGGGATGTTGAAAGAGCTGAGAAGGAAATTGGACACTCAAAGTTAAAGGAGGTGTTTGGTAGCACAGAGGAGGGAACACACATCGTTGAAAACTCAATTTCCTCAGCCTGGCATTCTGCTGTCGAAGCCGTTTACCACGGCATGGAAAAAAAGACTGAATGGGGTAAGCTTTTTGAGGGACAGGAAAAGTGCAGGTTTCTGCCGAGACTGTTCGTGGAAGTTAAAAATCCGGAGGAAAATCAGATACACGATAAGGCTCCGTTTTCAAAAGAGTACGGAATAAGTTACGCCCACAGCTACGTGATCCACGCTGAGTGCATAGACAGGCCTGTAAGCACTCCAGTAAAAAAAGGGGAGGGGGAGGTTTACACGTACGCAGAAAGAGCGAGGTACTGTGAGGCTGACAGCGTAAAGGTTGACCAGCTTTACACGTGCATAGAAAAGCTGAGGAAGAATAGATTTTCGAGAGACTGTTACGTTACGGTTTCAAGACCGTGGGATTTATTCTGCGACGATCCTCCCTGTCTCAGAGGCTATCAGTTTCTGGCGGGCAGAAAAAGAAGAGAGAGCGCAGGAAGGAGGCTTGCGGGGATATTCTACATGAGGTCCAACGACGTGTTTGGAGCGATGCACGCCAACATGTTTGCCTTTGCAACCCTAACGTCCTACGTGTCGGAGCTCACGGGTTTTTCAGGCTACGAATACTACCACTTTGCCAACGACGCCCACATATACGAAGAGTCTCTGAAAGCGGCTGAGGACGTTCTGTTTCCCGAAACTCCAAAATTGCTGGATTCCCTGCTCGAAAGTGAAAAAGACTGATGTTTGAGGTTTAATGATTAAAGTGCCTTAAAACGAAAAACTACAGACTCTCGACGAACTCAACAATTCTCTCAACGGCCTCTTTCAACTTGTCCATGCCGACGGCGTAAGCACACCGTATGTATCCCTCTCCACAATCTCCGAAGGCACTTCCCGGAACGACGGCAACCTTCTTTTCGAAAAGCAACCTTTTGGCAAATTCCTCGCTGTCCAGACCCGTTTTCGATATGGATGGAAAAGCGTAAAAGGCTCCGTCTGGCTTTTTTACGTCGAACACGTTTTTTATCCTCTTGACAAAAAAGTTTCTCCTTCTGATGTACTCAGCCCTCATCTCCTCGAGGTCTTTTTCCCCGTTTCTCAGCGCTTCTATTGCACCGATCTGCGATATCACCGGTGCGCAGAGCATGCAGTACTGGTGAATCTTGAGCATGGCGTTGAAAATGTCCTCCGGAGCTATGGCGTAGCCAACTCTCAGGCCTGTCATCGAATAAGCCTTGGAGAACCCGTTGAGAATAACAGACCTCTCAAGCATGCCTTCCAGTGAAGCTATGGACCTGTGCTTGAAAGAGTAACTCAGCTCCGAGTAAATTTCGTCTGAAATGACTACAGCGTCTTTTTCAACCGCAAAATCTGCTATTTCCTCAAGGATTGACCTGTTGTAGCTAACTCCTGTTGGATTGTTCGGGTAGTTAATCATCACAGCCTTTATTTTAACGCCCTCGCTTTCAGCTTTTTTCGCAATTTTCAGCATTTCCTCACAGGTTGGTATAAAATCAGGGGTTGTTGGATAACTCAACGCCACGCCTCCAGCGAGAACGGTCAGAGGCAGATACGAGACGTAGCAGGGCTCGGGAATGAGAACGCCCTCCCCCGGGTTTAAAATTGCCCTTAAAGCTATATCAACTGCTTCGCTGACTCCCGTGGTCACTATCACGTTTTCGGCAGTACACTTGACTCCAAACTTTTCGTAGTAATTTGCTATGCTCTCTCTCAGCTCGTAGAGACCGTAATTGGACGTATACGAGGTTATACCCTTTTCCAGAGAGTATATCATTTCCTCCCTTATCCTCCAAGGAACTGGAAAGTCCGGTTCACCAACTCCAAGACTTATGACGTCCTCTCTGCCTATTATTAGCTCAAAGAATTTTCTTATGCCTGAAGGTTTTAAGGATTCCACACTTTTTGAAGTTCTCATCGCACCTCCCCTTTGTTCGGCTCTCAGCAAAATGGTAAGGTTCAGACTATAATACTTATCAGCCTGTTCGGTTAGCTCTGACGGTAAGATGGGTAAAAGGTATGAAATCAGGGAGTTATGGCAAGTCTCCTGTCCTCTTCCTCCTTGAACAGCAGAACTCCCTCCTCCTTGTAAGTTCTGAGGACGAAGTGAGTTACAGTTGTGAGAACCTCTGGAATCGTGGAAATCTTTTCGGCAACGAAGAAGGAGACGTCTTTCAGACTCTTACCCTTCACGACGACCTGAAAGTCGTAATCTCCACTTATCAGCCTGACTGCATGAACCTCCGGATATTTGGCTATTCTCTTCGCTATATCGTCGTAGCTCTTTTCTCTCGTCAGCGTAACCCTTATGTCTATTACAGCATAAACGGGCTCCTCCCCAAATTTTTCCCAGTTTATCAGGGTTTTGTACTTGAGAATTATCCCGTTGTCTTCAGCTTTTTTGACGATTTCTCTAACCTCATCCTCGCTTATTCCAATCATTTCTGCTATTTCTCTGAACGTCAGCCTTGCGTCGTTCTCGAGTAACCTTAGTACTTCCTGAGCCTTTTTATCCATGAAGATTAAAAATCACCGCGGTTTATAACTCTTTTTTCTTTTCCGTGCAGATCTTTTGTGTTCACTCCCAAATCCTGCAGCGACTGAATCGATTTTTTTACTGTTTCGGCTTTTTGAAAGCAATAAATTAATTAAATTGATAAATAAATTAATAAATTCGAGAACGCAAACCGTAAAAATAAAAGATCAGTCTAAACCAGCAAAACGCCTGTCAAGTTCGTAATGAGCTATAACTATACACTGGTCTGCCTGAAGGCTTAAAGGGCTTAAACTAACGACTCCTGCAGAACGGGAAAGAATCAGCTCCTCGTCATCCTTCTCAACTCCCAGATGATCTCCCAGCACAAACGCCACTCTATTCCCAAACTTGATGTTTCTTATGTCCTCCCCACCCTCCTTGAGGTAAAAAATGTCGAAGTCTTCAACCTCTTCGAGAAGTGCTTTCAAATCCCTTCTTGCGACGTAAACTCCGGGAGAGCTTTTCACCCAGTCGTCAATACGCTCAACACTCAGAGCCTTCCTTATTATTCCACCAACGTTTCTTTCGTCTGGAGCGAGATACCTAACGCGGTCTCCTTTGAAGAGAATGGCTTTTGGAGGGTTCGGCTCACCTTTCAGCAGCAAACAGATTGCTGTGTCTTTTCTCACGCCGTGAGAAACGAACAGAGCCTGAGCCACGCACCTGCACATTATGTCCATTCTGCCAGCGCTACCGGGCATGTCGTTCAGGTTAAAAGGAGACGTAACAGCTTTATTCCCGATGACTATGAACAGTCTGTTAAAATTAAAAAGATTTGACATGTTTTTAGCTATTTCTCCAGATCTTACAGCAAACAATCAGTCTAACTCGTTAATCCACCGGTTTTCTCCTCTTCTTGGGCATGCACTTCTCGCAAACGGGAACGACTTCAACGTAGTTTCTGTACATTCCCCTCCTCCATACACCCATGTAGTGCAGGTGGTCGAAGCACGTCGGTTTTTTGCAGATTGAACATCTTCTCCATGTTTTACCCTCATCCTTGGCTTTAAGTTCCTTTCCGCATATTCCACACTTGAGCTCTTCTGCCATTTTTACCACCTCACTCAACACCGTGTTCAGCTATCACTCTCGCAAGATCAGCTGCTGTGAATATTCCCACAACTTCTTCAGTTTCTTCATCGACAACTACAAGCCTTTTTATTTTCATATCAGCCATTATTCTTGCTGATTCTGCTATGTCGTAGTCCGGTGTTACCACGATCAGAGGAGCTGAACAGTACTTGCCAACTTCTTCGTTGAGGTCACCTTCAAGTAAGACCTTGGAGAGCAGATCTCTTTCTGTAAACATTCCGTATGGTTTTCCCTCCTTCGTAACAAGAACGCAGCCTATTCTCTTTTTACCCATTATCTTACAAGCTTCCATTACTGGAGTTTTGTAGTCTACCGACACAACATCCTTTACCATTGCGTCACCTATTTTCATAGTTAAAGGTGTGATTACAAAAGGTTAAACAGTTTTCGGTTTTTGAAGTTTTGAAGTGTTTGAAGTTTCAGTATTAACGCAGATACATAAAGTTTGTTCAGTTTGTAGGCAGACCTGTAGAAGATTAAACAAGGAATTAAGCATGCCCGAGCGCATTGAAAGTGACATGCAGAGCTGGGAGAAAAACTTGGTGAAGGATAAACAGTAATGTCCTATAAAATAAGCCGTTCGATGAAGTACGGCAGAAAAGGCCATGTACAAAGCGAGCGCTGTGAATGCACCGACCAGGTAAGATCACTCATGTGCCTCAGGATGTTTATGGCCCTAAGTACATCGCTGACAGAACTGGCGCTCGGCATACCAACTCCTCTAAAGTTTTTTAAGTTCAGATGCCTCAGGATAGCCTGTGAAAGACGAAAAAGAGTTGATATTGAAGTACATAGCCTTAAACGCAGCCAAGTACGGAAAACCGAACGAAAAGGCAGTAATGGGAAAAATTATGGCAGAAGTACCCGAAATGAGAAAAAGAGCCAGAGAAGTTTTAGAGCTCGTCAGAGAGTGCATAGCCGAGTTCGAAGCGATGGATGAGGAGGAAAGGAGAAAGCTGATTGAGCTGACTGCAAAAAAGGAAGAGAAAAAAGAGAGTAAAGAGAAAACGCTCCCCGACCTGCCGAAGGCTGAGAAGGGAAAGGTCGTCATGAGGTTTGCTCCAAACCCAAATGGCCCTCCAACTCTCGGCTCCGCGAGGGGAATGGTTGTAAACGATGAGTACGCCAAAATTTACGACGGAAAGCTGATAATAAGGTTTGACGACACAGATCCGAGGACGAAGAGGCCGATGCTCGAAGCTTACGAGTGGTATCTGGAGGACGCTGAATGGTTAAATGTTAAACCTCACGAAGTGGTTTACGCCTCAAAAAGAATTCCAATGTACTACGATTACGTGAAAAAACTTCTGGAAATGGAGAAAGCCTATCCGTGCTTCTGCTCGAGGGAGGAGTTCAAGAAGTTCAGGGATGAGGGAATTGAATGTCCTCACAGAAACACGCCGGCTGAAAAAGCGCTTGAAATATGGGACAGAATGCTCGCCGGAGAGTTCGACGAGGGAGAGGTAGTTATAAGAATAAAAACGGACATGAGGCACAAAGATCCGGCAATAAGGGACTGGGTGGCTTTCAGGATAATAAAAGCCGATCATCCCTTGGTTGGGGACAGGTACACGGTTTATCCAACTCTCGACTTCGAATCTGCAATAGAAGACCACGTGCTGGGCATAACTCACATAATAAGGGGGAAAGACCTTATAGATTCGGAGAAGAGGCAGAGGTACATATACGAGTATTTCGGGTGGGAATACCCGGTAACGAAACACTGGGGTAGAGTGAAAATACACGAGTTTGGAAAGCTGTCCACGAGCGAAATAAGGAAAGAAATCGAAAAAGGCGTTTACGATGGCTGGGACGATCCGGCTTTACCGACCATAAGGGCTCTCAGAAGGAGGGGCTTCAGAGCCGAAGCGATAAGGAAGTTTTTGCTTTCCCTCGGTGTCGGCGAAAACGACGTGGCTGTGAGCATGAAAAACCTCTACGCGGAGAACAGAAAAATCGTGGACAGAACGGCCAGCAGGTACTTTTTTGTCTGGGATCCCGTGGCAGTTGAAATAAAAGGGTTGCCGGAAAGTAGAGTCGTCAGAATACCGAAGAAGCCAGAGGGGAATGAGTACAGGGAACTCACGGGAGAGAAAGACGTTTTGATTGCGGGAGACGACTGGGACAGGTTTGAGGAAGGTGACATTGTAAGACTGAAGGATTTCTGCACTGCCAGGGTGAAAAGCAAGGAAAAAAACCAGCTGGAATTCGTCTCGTGGGAAATGGACGAGAAAGTCAGAAAGGGCAGAAACATAGTGCACTGGCTGAGCTGGAAGGACGGCGTTGTCTGCGTCGTCATAGGGGACAAACCCCTGCTCAAGTGGGGGGGATTTGCTGAAAAAAATGCAGTTCAGGATGCAGGAAAAGTTGTTCAGTTTGAGAGGTTTGCCTTCTGTAGGATAGAGTTTGCAGACGAGAGCGGAATCAGAGCGATCTACACCCATCCATAAACATTTTTTATTCCCGTTTTTACCTTACTTTGATTTATCTGGCTCTATTTGAACTTTTAATTTTTAAACGCATTTCATGAACTCATTCCGTAAAAGTCCTGTATGCAATACATGCAATACCCATGACACAGCCATGACTGGCTGCTGTCGTCTGGAATCACATTATCCGATCATCCTTATTTCGTCGTAAAGCTCTCTGAGAACATCCATGTAGTCAATCTCTCCTTTTTCAACTGCGTCCATTTTTTCCTCGAGTTTTTTCGTCCTCTCCTCGCTCACGAACTCGGAGTAGTTTCGGGTCAGGTATTCGTAAACCTCCATACCTCTTTTGGTTGGAATGAGTTTGCCGCCTTTTTCGACTACGTATTTTCTCTGAAACAGCTTTTCAATTATCGTGGAGTACGTTGACGGTCTGCCTATTCCTCTTTCCCTCATCATCTGAATTACTTCAGACTGCGTTAAAAGCGGTTTCAGTGGAACGAGCCTGATTTCTCCAGCGGTCTCGAATTCGCCTTCGGGCAACTCACTCTTAACTCTCACCGCCCTGTAGAGTTCGTAAGCCCTGCCTTCAGCTCTGATCACTCTTTCTTCTCTCACTCTACCCCTGATGTTCTCTCCAGTTACCTCCACGTCGTAAACGGCAACCTCGACCTCGTAGTTTCTGCACTGACTCGCCATGAACCTCCTGAAAATCAAATCGTAGAGTGCGTAGTGCTTCCAGCTCATACCCTCCACCACGATAATTCCTTCGTGAATTAGCCTCCTCAGGGTTTCTCTGTCAACCGGTCTTGTCGGCCTGATACACTCGTGAGCGCCTTCTGCAAACCACTCTCTCGGCTGAAAGTCCTCACCAAGCCACTCTCTGGCAACCCTCCAGCCAGCCTCGCTGACCCTTGTGGAGTCGGTCCTGTGGTAAGTTATCAAACCACTCTCAAAGAGGTCCTGAGCTATTTTCATAGCTTCAGCTGCACTCATTTTCAGAATAGAGTTGGCGTCTCTGAGCATAGCGTCAGTTGTGTAGGGTGGTAGCGGCGTTCTCTCCTCCCTTCTCCTTTCCAGAACGTCTATTTTTACCACAACTCTGAGCTCTTCTTTCCCGTTCTTCCCCCTGGCATCTCCGTGCTCACCGAGCTCGATGGTTAATTCCAGATCTCTCAAAAATAAAACCCTCTTCTTCTTTTTGTGTTCGCCGTACCTCTCTATGATCCACCCCAGTACCGGCGTCTGTGCTCTGCCGGCAGACAGGTTTTTCGAATTGAAAACCTTCCACAGTTTCTGGCTCAGCTCAAAGCCTATCCACCTGTCTTCCACCCTCCTCACGACCTGAGCCTTTACGAGGTTCAGCTCAACGTCTCTGAGGTTGTTCAGAGCGTTTGTGACTGCTTTTGGTGTTATTTCGTGGAATTCAGCCCTTCTTATTTCGCCGCAGTTTGAGAGAAGGCACCTTATGTCCCACGCTATCTTTTCTCCCTCGCTGTCCGGGTCTGTTCCGATTATGATGAGCCCGGCGTCGTGGGCGAGCTTTCTCAGAGAAGATATTCTCGTTGATGAATCGTCAATATCGTCGCTCCCGCACTTTGGACATTTGTCTGAGCTGCTCGTAAACTGGTAGCCGCAGTTTCTGCACCTCTTTATCGGAGAGTAAACAGGTACGAAAACTTTTGAACCGTTGCCGGCTATTTCAACTCCGTGAAAGCCACCTTCAGTCGTTAGATCGGTTACATGCCCCAGACTCGCAGAAACGAGAAGAACGTACGGAGTGGAAGGAACCTCGTAAGTTACGATTCCTTCCAGCACCTTTATGCTCGGTCTGCCAAAGAATCGGGAAATCTGCTTGGCTTTTGTCGGGCTTTCGACTATGAACAGGGCTGGCTTTATCAGGTCTGTGACTGCTCTCTTTCTGAGCTTCTTCCTGCTCTCGTCTATTTCCTTTTTCAGGTCTTCGAAGTTTACCTCTTCCAGCCTCCTGAAATCGACGTCAAAGTGTTTTGCTCTTTCGAGAAACGCAGTTCTGACACACTCGTCACTCTCCAAAAGAAAGGAGGCTCCTTTCGTTATGCCGCCCGCAAAAAGCCTTGAAGTTCTGCCAGACCCCTGAATGTAAGTTCTCAGATCCGGAAACACGACCTCTCCTTTTCTGAAACAGACGTCCCTGTCAACGACCGCCTCTCCGCTCTCTATCAGCTCCTTGAGCATTTTTTTCGCTTCCTCATCGTCCACGTCGTCGGGGATTCTGAATACAATTCTCAGCACTCTGAGCATTTTGTCGGAGATTGAATCAACGTCCTCCACCCTTACGGTGAAAACAGGAGATTTCACAAATACAGCAAACCTTATCCTTTCAGGAAGGTCGAGACCTCTGACGAGCGTTCCGTAGTAGTAGGACGTGCCCACGAGGTAGTCCAGCTCCCCGCTCTCGAACTCTCTGTAAACCTTTTCAGCCTTGCCTGATACGAGCCCTATCCTGTACCTGTCTTTCAAAGCCTCGTATAGCTTTTCGGCGTCCTCTCTGCTCCTCGCATATATTACTCCTCCCTCACCCATCTCGTCGAGGATTTTGCAGAGAGTTTCGACGTCATCTCTCTCGACGACAACATCCTCAACGTTTCTTATCGAGTGGTGTGATGAGCCGACGTCGAAGTTCAGGAGCTCTCTAAACAGCCTGACCTTTTCTCCCTTTTTTGCGGTAGCTGTGGAAACCATGAGCACGCCCTTAGCCTTCCCCTTCCAGCCCCTGTCGTACTTGAACCCCAGAAGCTGCAGTATTCTGTCTATGTTTTTTGAAGCTTTCAGAACGGAATCGACGTCATCGACAAATATGAAATTGTAGCAGCACTTCATGTTCTGGAAATTTCTTGCAAGGAACTGGGACGTCGTAATCAGTACGGAATCCTCTCCTTTTCTTAACAGGTCAAAGAAAGCCTCTTTTTCGCTCTTACTCATTTTGCTGTGGTAGTGCAGTATTTTCAGGGTTTTGTTCCCGCCCTTAACTTCGAGGTAACCGTTTTTGCTTTCAACTTCAACTCCAGCCTTACCGCATATCTCTACCAGTCTGCTGAAACTCTGCTCAACAAGCAGAGAGGTGGGAAACAGGAGGTAACACCTCCCTCCAGACAGGGCGAGAAAGACGGACATGGCCAGACCAAAGGTTGTTTTTCCAACGCCGGTGGGTGCGACGGCAGCAAAACTCTCTCCGCTCAGAATTCTCTTCGCCCACATCTTCTGCAGTGAGGTTGGCTCTCCAACGACTTTTTTAAAGAAACTCAAAAAGTCTTCAACCCTGTAATCAACTGGAAGTAAGCATAAGGGTTTCTTTTTCTTCGCACAGAAACCGGATTCAACTTCTTCTGAACGCAAATCTTTTCCACACTGGGGACACAAACCCCTGTAAACCGAAAGCATCGAAAGCATACCTCCTCAGATTCTTTGTAGTTTAAATCCTGTTTGGTTGTTTGATGATCGTTCGGTCAGTTAAAAATTTTTAGACGTTTGAACCGATTAAACGTAGATCAGCATCACCGTAACGGAAAACTGGAAAGAAAAATTGAAAGCTGAACGAATCAGGACTTCTCCAGACCCTTTCTGAGTTCTGAAACGAATTCTTCTATTTTCTCAGCAGCACCTTCACCGAATTCTTCTATCAGCCTGACTATCGCCGAGCCGACGACGACACCATCGGCTCCAGCATCGATCAGGGCTTTAACGTGCTCCTTTTTTGAGACGCCAAACCCCACGCAAACGGGCTTTCTGCACACGCTTTTTGCTCTGGTAATGGCTTTAAAAGCAGTCTCCGGCAACTCTTCTCTTGCTCCCGTCGTTCCGTAGAGGGAAACGAGGTAAACGAATGCAGAGCTGACCTCGTCTATAACCCTCAACCTGTCATCAGGAGTGTTTGGAGCGGCAAGAAATACGGTATCCATTCCTGTTTTTTCACACGCCCTTAAGTATTCTTCACTCTCCTCTACTGGAAGGTCAACGACTATTACTCCGGTAGCTCCACAGTCCTTTGCCTCTCTCAGAAAATTTTCAACCCCTCTTGCGTAAACTATGTTGTAGTAGGTCATCAGTATGACCGGCTTGCTCGAATACTCTCTGAAATTCCTGACGATTTCAAAAACGTCTTTCACCTTCGTTCCAGCCTTTAACGCCCTTACGTTTGCTTTCTGGATCGTTGGGCCGTCAGCCATTGGATCGCTGAACGGAATTCCGAGCTCAATTATGTCGGAGTGCTTTTCCAGCGCAAGCATGAACTTCAGTGTGAGTTCTGGACTCGGGTCTCCAGCAGTTACGAACGTAACGAGCCATGGCGTTTTAGGATAAACGCTGGCGTGCGCATCTTTAAAACTCAACAGCGACACCCCCTATCCAAGCAGGTTCATAACTATTTCCAGATCCTTATCGCCTCTGCCAGAAAGGTTCACGACGATTATTTCATCCCTGCTCATTTCCTCTGCGAGTTTCACAGCGTAGGCTATTGCGTGAGCGGACTCCAGAGCTGGAATTATTCCCTCAAGTCTGGAGAGCAGAGAGAAAGCTTCCAGAGCCTCGCTGTCATCTACCGCAACGTACTCAGCTCTTCCGGTCTCCTTCATCCATGCATGTTCAGGACCAACTCCCGGATAGTCGAGTCCAGCAGCAACGCTGTGGGTGGTCGCAATCTGTCCGTCATCATCCTGCAGGAAATAAGAAAGCATTCCGTGCAGCACGCCTTTCTTTCCGGCACAGAGTGAAGCGGAGTGCTTTCCGGTTTCGAGTCCTTTTCCAGCCGCTTCAACGCCCACAAGCCTTACGTTGCTGTCTCTGGCAAAGGGGTAAAAGATTCCCATCGCATTGCTTCCACCGCCAACGCAGGCTACTATGCAATCAGGCAACCTCTCTTCGAGCTCCATTATCTGAACCTTTGTTTCTCTCCCTATGACTGACTGAAAATCCCTGACGATTGTGGGGTACGGATGTGGCCCCACGACTGAGCCTATCAGGTAGTGCGTGTACTCAAAAGTGGCAACCCAGTCCCTCAGAGCCTCGTTTATGGCATCTTTAAGCGTTCTGCTACCGCTCTCCACGGGTATAACGCTGGCTCCAAGCAGTTTCATCCTGAAAACGTTTGGTTTCTGCCTTTCAACGTCCTCGCTACCCATGTAAACTTCGGTTTTTAATCCAAACAGAGCTCCAGCTATTGCTGTGGCAACTCCGTGCTGTCCCGCTCCTGTTTCCGCGATTAGCCTGCTTTTACCCATGTACTTTGCGAGAAGGGCCTGTCCTATTGTGTTGTTTATCTTGTGAGCGCCGCTGTGAAGAAGATCTTCCCTTTTCAGGTATATTCTTGCACCTCCAACGTATTCCGTCAGGTTTCTGGCGAAGTAGAGCGGCGTCGGTCTTCCGGCGTAAACCTTCAGGTAGTAATCGAGCTCTTTTTTAAACTCTTCATCCTCCTTCAGCGTTTCGTAGGCTTTTTCCAGCTCTTTCAGAGGAGGAATCAACACCTCTGGAACGAACTGTCCACCAAACTCACCAAATTTCATGAAATCACCTTTTAACATATTATTGCACACGTTCAGGTATTCAGACAGCACTCATCAACCTATTCCGTAATGCTGCCGGCACTTCTGACCTTTCTGACGAACTCCCTGATAAGACTTTCATCTTTTCTACCATTTTTTTCCACACCACTCGAAACGTCAACGCCGAACGGCTTGACGAACTCTACGACTTCAGCCACGTTTTGAGGATTTAAACCACCAGCCAAGACTATTTCGAGCTTTTCAGCAACCATCCTGCTGACGCGATGGTCGTGCGTTATGCCAGATCCTTTGCCCGTGTCGAGCAAGATCCTATCGACTTCGAACATTTCAATCCGCTCGATCAAACTGTCAGCATCCTTAGCTGGGTCTTCACTTCTTCTGGGAACTTTAAAAGCCTTCATGATGAAAACTCCGAATTCGGACTTTATCCTCTCCACATCTCTGGGATCGATGGCATCCGTATGTATCTGAACGAAACAGGCATTTGTCGCTTCTATAACTCTGCTCCATTTTTCGAAGTCGCTCAAAGTAGAAACAGCAAACACTGGAATTCTCGCGTTTTCAACTATTACCTTCGCATCATCCAAACTTACGCGACGTTTCGATTCGCATTCGACAACAACTCCAGTAGCATCAGCGTATCTTTCGACAGTTCTTAGGTCGTTTAGATCTCTAATTCCGCAGACCTTCACAAACATACCATCACCCGGCCTTCTCAGCACTCGCAGCTTTATCGACCATCGCCTGTAAATCAGCATACCAATCCTGTTCTAATCCTGTTCTAACTCCGAAACTCGGGTCTTCTCCTATCCACCACAGCTATCCGCAAAATGTTCGTTTGAGCGAATTCTCCAATCATCTTCGACCCTTGCACATATCTACGAAATTCTTTACGATTTTCAGCCCCTCCCCGCTATCGAACTCGGTTAAAACGCTCTCCGGATGGAACTGCACGCCCTCTATCTGCCTGCTTTTGTGCCTTATGCCCATGACCACGTTGTCTTCCTGCGATATTGCAGAAACAACAAAACCCTTTGGAACTTCCAGAACCGCTAAGGAGTGATATCTTCCAGCTCTCAGCGGATTTTTCACGCCGGAAAAGATTGTCTTTCCGTCGTGTTTGACTGTTGATGCCTTTCCGTGCAGGGGTTTCACTCTGCCAACTCTCCCGCCAAAGACATGACCTATTATCTGATGACCGAGACACACTCCGAGCACAGGAACTTCAGCCTCTACCACTATCTCCGGGCTGTTACCGACGTCTCTCCTGCTGTCGGGAGAACCGGGGCCGGGAGAAATTATTATGCCGTCGGGATCTATTTTTTTAACTTCCTGTAGACTTACGGTGTTGGGCACAACCCTTACCTCGTCGAATATTGAGGCGTATTCAGCAAGATTCCAGACGAACGAATCCCTGTTATCGACGAGCAGTATCATTCTAACACACCTCTTCTGTACACAACATGCTTTTGACTTCGTTTCTTATACGTCTCCTGCAGGTTCAAACCTGCTTAACGGGATTAAGCTTTTCATTCAGGTTAATGCCTGAGTACTTAAAGTTTTGCATAGTCCGACAACGAAAAATAGAGGGCTGTCGATATTTCCACGTGAATTTGCTCAGGGATTACATGGACAGGAACACCGGAGAAAAGGTGTTCGTCGTCAGAAACTTCATAGAGGTTAGAATACCATTAAAACACTACAGAAAGCTGGAAAAGAGGTATCCCCTCGAGTACATAGTTTCAATGGGTGAGCCGAGGAGAGTGATCAGCCACGTAACGAAAAGAAATCTGGAAGTAATTACGAGGGAAAGTGGAATACCCCTCATGGGCAATCCAGCTTTTGGCGTAATTGACAGGGGAACGAATTTACTACAGGTGAGAGGGGTCACTGGCTGCAACTTCTGCTGTGCTTTTTGCAGCGTTGATGAAGGAAAGTGCAGCAAGAGCAGGGTTACGGATTACGTTGTTGAAGCATCTTACCTCGCAGACTGGGTGGAGGAGCTGGCAAAGTTCAAGGGAAAGGGAGTTGAAGTCCACCTCGACGGGCAGGGAGAGCCGATGCTGTACCCGTACATGGAGGAGCTGCTGGAAAGAATCAGAAAAATTAGGGAAGTCAGCGTAATATCCATGCAGACCAACGGCTCGCTGCTGAAAGAGGAGAGCATTGAGATGCTGGAAAAATACGTCGACAGAATAAACCTCTCTCTCAGCTCGATGGACAGGAAGGTTGCGAGTTTTCTGGCCGGAGTAAGGTATCCGCTTGAAAGAATACTCGACGCTGCGAGGATGGTTGCCGAAAGCCGGATGGATTTGCTGATAGCTCCCGTCTGGGTTCCCGGCTACAACGACCGGGATATAAAGAAAATAATAGAGTTCGCCTTGGAAATAGGAGCTGGAAAGAAGTGGCCACCACTCGGAATTCAGAAGTACATACCCTACAAGTACGGCAGGAAGGTGAAAACAAAGCCCATGAGCT
Organism: Archaeoglobaceae archaeon; assembly: GCA_015520485.1. GTDB lineage: Archaea > Halobacteriota > Archaeoglobi > Archaeoglobales > Archaeoglobaceae > WAPX01. The sequence goes on along the minus strand of WAPX01000046.1, from coordinate 25,248 downwards.
TTTCACAGTTTTACGCAGAGCTGAGGGAGCTTGAGAAGGAGTACGGAATAAAGCTGGTTTTAAGCCCTGAAGATTTCGGAATTGAGAAAAGAGAAAGATATCCATCTCCGTTGAGGAGAGGTGAAAGGTTCAGAGCGAGAATAGTACTCCCCGGCAGGATGAGAAACGAAAGAATTGTAACTGTTAGAAACAGAACAGTTACTGTCAGAACGAGTAAGAGAGTTGGGGAGTACGTGGACTTCGTTGTAACGAGAACGCACGACGGTATATATCTGGGAGAGGAGATTTAGGTGTTTAATTTCTAATTTTCGAATCAATTTTAAACTTGTACGTTTATAAGGATTTCCTGTCGTCACTCTGGCTGAAAATATTTTGAAAAATCATTAAATATCTTTGCTACCAGAATGCAAACGTGAGATGGGGTAAAGGCAGAGGAAAAGAAAAGGGTAAGGGTAAAGGTGGCAAAGGCATGTGCAAAGGTGGAGGCAGAAGCATGGGTGGAGGAAAAGGAATGGGAAAGGGCAGGAGAAAACCACCAAAAAAAATACCGGGTAAGTACTTCGAAAACTTAAAGAGAGTCGTCATGGACAACTACTGCTGTAACTGCGCTGCGTGCGTTGCGGCGTGTCCGGTGAAGGGTATAAGCGTGACGAGTTATTCCTCGCCACCCTACTTTCCCGGCTGGGAAGACAACTGCACGGACTGCGGTTTTTGCGTAAGAGCGTGCCCGAGATGGGATTACGTACCTCTCAGCGGAACTGGGAGTTACGTTGAAGCCCTGGCTGTAAAGTCAAACAGGTTTGACGGACAGGACGGCGGAGCTGTAACAGAAATCCTCGTTTCCGCAATGGAGAAAGGTATTGTGGATTTTGCTTTAGTCGTTGCTGGAGACGAAAACTGGAAGCCATCCCCCCTCCTTACCGGTAACGTTGAAGAAGTTGTTCTCTCTTCCAAAACCAAGTACAGTCACGCCTATCCGCTCTCAGCCCTTAAGGGATTAAAAGGTGCTGGTTCTGAGAGAATTGCTGTGGTGGGAACTCCATGCGTCGTTTCAGCTGTTAGAAAACTGCAGGCAGAGATGGGAAAATTTGCGAGGAAAATAAAGCTGGTAATCGGGCTTTTCTGCATGGAGAACTTCTACTACCCGGAGCTAATGAAGTTCTTGAAAGAGAAAGGAGTTGACATAAGTTCTGTTGAAAAAATGGACATAAAAAAGGGCAAGTTTATACTGCGCCCATCAGGCACGAGCTTTCCGGTTAAAGAACTGGACGGCATCGTTCCGCCGGGGTGCAGGGTCTGTCAGGACTTCACATCTGTTCAGAGCGACATAAGCGTCGGGAGCGTTGGCTCTCCGGACGGATTTTCAACAGTTCTGATAAGAAATGCGGAGTACCTCGACCTCGTAAAGTCTCTGAACGCAGAGTTCGGAGAAGTTAACCTTGACATCGTGGAGAAGCTCGCGAATTTCAAAGTCAGGATACACCCCATAAAGTGAAAAATCCCTCCACTGAAGCTAAAACGATTATTCCAGCAATTACAACACCCAGAGCTATGCAAGCGAGGGACTTCAGCTCCTTTAACTCGAGCAGGACTGCAAGCAGAGTGCCTGTCCACGCCCCGGTAACGGGGAGCGGTATCGCCACGAACAGTGTTAGGCCGAGGTAGCCGTACTTCTCTATTAAATCCCTGTTTTTTAAGGCTCTTCTCTCGAACACCTCGAAAACCCTTGACGTCAGGTTCCACTTTTTCACGACCTCTCTCACCTTTTCGAGAAAAGCTAAGAGAAATGGAACTGGCAGCAAATTTCCCAGAACTGAAATGACGTAAGCCTTTACTGGAGAAAAGCCGTAGTAAACTGCGAGAGGTATTGCTCCTCTGAGTTCTGAAATGGGCATGGCTGCAACCAAGATCACTGTCAGTACCTCGTTCACGTTGAACATGCCGAGGATTGTTGAGGTTGGTATTTAATGTTTAAATTTTTTGGTTTTTTAGTAATTTCAACACCATTCAACACTATTGCAGACAGTTATTGCAGACTGCCCGCCAGCTCAGTATTGCCGCACGTCTGAATTTTTCATTTTGCATTCTAAAGCCCGGACAATCCAGTAAAGGGCTTCGTTCACTCTCGCCTCAATACCTGCCTTTCTCGCCTCTTCCAGTATTTTTCCGGTTATTGCATCAATTTCCGTCCTCTTTCCCCTTTCAATGTCCTGAAGCATGGAAGACCTGTTGTTCGCCGTTTTTTTCACCACCGTTTTGACCTCCTGCCTCAAGTTTACGTCTATCCCCATGTTTTTGAGCACAAGCTCACATTCGTCGCACACGAGTTCTGCAGCGTTCCACAACTCATTCCTCAAAATTTCTCCGTTTCTCACCCCTGTTATAGCGGTCAGCGGATTTATCACTGCGTTTATTGCCGCTTTTCTCCACTTCATCTCCCTTATCCTTTCAGTCACCCTGACGTTCATCCCCCCCCTCCTGAAAATCTCCGCTACCTCTTCAACTTCTCTTTCGCAGTTTTTCCAGTTTCCAATCCACGTTTCACCCTCTCCTGCGTACACGACGGTACCGTCCCTCAAATTTGCAGCGTAATTCGTTGTAGCCCCCATAACCCTGTCAACTTCTTTTGCTATGATGTCCTCGTTGCCTATGCCGTTCTGTATGCTCATGGCGATGTCCGTCAGCTTTCCAATTCCCCTGACAGCCTCTGCCGTATCGTAGCTTTTCACCGCCACGATCGTAAGCCAGGATTTAACAGGTCTGTCTGACACCTCCACCTCCTCGAAAAAATCAACAAGTCCCTCAATCTTCAGACCTCTCCTGAGTTCCTCATACCTCCTGCCCCTCGCCACGAAAACAACATCGCACCCTGATTTGAGCAGGAAGTATCCAAAAACAGAGCCTATCGCTCCCGCTCCAAGTATCTGCACCTCGCACGAACGCATTCTACCAACCCCGAAATGGACTTCAAAATTTTCTTAACCTGCTCTCTGCTGTAAACTTTTTCGGATGCGAAGGGTGTCAGAAAGACAGTTTTTCTCTCCTTTAACAATTCAGCTTTTTCAATCAGCTCCTTCACTCCGCAAGAGCAGAAGACTGCCGGATAATCGCTCTTCAACGCTTCTTCGAATCCAAGTTTAACCTTTCCAACGTTTCTGTAACACGCCCACGCTTTCAGGATTTCTTCTAGGCTGGATTGCTCCGGGCTGAATGAATTCTCAACGGCACCCCCATCAACCGTTAAGTCAACATCACAGCCCCTTCTCAGAGCAAACCAGGCTGAAAGCTCATCCATAGCCAGAACTCTGCCCTGAGTTCCGACGGGCAGACCACCGTATCCTCTGAAAACCTCCGAAAAGACGTATGCTCTATCGTTCCTGACCTCGATAAAAACTTCAAAATCCGGGTTTTTCAGGTCAACCCTTGAATTGCTCTTCCTCTTTATGCGTTCCCCCACAACCCTCGCAACGTCTATCGACGTGTATTCGTGACTTCCGCTCCTTCTTGCCCTGACCGCAAAGCTACCGCTCCTTTTTACGACGTCAACGAAAACCTCTGCTGTTTCAGCTATTTCATCCAGATCAGATGAGCATACGACTGCCGGACTCGTGGAAACCACTCCAAAAATGCAGGAGAGCCTTTTTGCCACGAGCCTTTCAAAGTCGGCGAAGTCGCCGCTTCCGGCAGAAACGGTAAAGTACAGCCTGCCCCACTCCCTCTTCACACAGCCTTTAATTCCCTCTTTACAGGCAACCCTGCGTATGTTCGATATCAGCGTGTTTTCGAACTTTCTCCTCAGCTTTCCCTTCAGGCCGAGTTCTCCGTACCTGATCAGAATCATCGTTCAATCACCGTTCAGCTACCGTTAGTTATTTATTTACCTCTTCGAGTTTACTTAAAATTGTAATGCGCAGAGTTTTCGTTCTTGCTGTGCTTCTGCTTGCACTCGTGGCTCCGGCAAATGGAAAGACCGGTGGAAAAATAACGGTCGTGTGCTCAATTCCGGACTTCGTGCCCATTGTAAAGGAAATTGGAGGGAGCGCCGTTACCGTAAAATCTTTAATGCCTCCCGGCTGCGATCCCCACGCCTTCACGATTTCGGCAAAGACTATGGATGAGCTTGAAAAGGCCGATCTGATAGTTCTGGCTGATTCAAATCTGATCTCCTTCGAAAGCAGAATCAGGAAAGTTTTTCCCGGCAAGTGTCTCGATTTTGAAGACTACGTGAAGTGCGGGGTTAGAGTTGAAAACTTTCCCGGCTACTCTCCGTGCTATCACGGTTACTGGCTGAAACTCGAAAACGGAATTTCCATAGCTAAAGCAATTGAAAAAGCCCTGTCGAGAATTGACCCCAGCAAAAGCGATTACTTCAGGAGCAACCTGAATCTGTTTGAAATGCAGGTCAGAGAGGCTGAGAAGGTGATAGGCGAGCAGTCAGCAGTGATGGGGAAGTACTGCGTCGCAGCTGTTCCGGGAGTTTGCTACATAGCCGAAAACTCGGGTGTAAGGGTTGGAGCGGTGCTCATGGGTGAAAGTACAGGATTTACGAGCGGATCTGAAATGGTGAGGCTGGAAAAAATGCTGTCCAGCAAGAATTACGTGGGCATACTCGTTCCAGAATTTGCAAAAAACACGAGAGTTGGTGAAATGGCGTTACAGCTGTCGAGAGATTGTGGAAAACCCATAATATACGTAAAATTCGTTATGGCCAGTAAAAACGATACGTACGTTGGTATAGCCTATTACAACGCAATGGCACTGAATTCAGCGTCAAACCTCAGGGTGAAGTCTGAAACAACACCCGGGTTTTCACTCGTTCTGGCTCTGTCAATGCTCTTTCTGTGTGCATGCTTTAAGAGAATTAAAGGGTAAAAAGAGGTGTAAAAGTGGTTAAAGCTGTTAAAATGGATGAAAACGGCGAAAATTACGGTAAAGGTAGAAAAGCGGTCGAAGTAAGGGACATTACATGCGCCTACAACGGACACGTAGCCTTAAAAGACGTGAGCATGGACGTGATGAGAGGGGAATTTGTAGCAGTTATGGGTCCCAATGGTTCCGGAAAGACGACTTTACTCAGAGCCATAGCTGGAATTGTGAAACCTGTAAAAGGAGAGGTCAGAGTTTACGGTAGCATCAGTTACATGCCCCAGAAAGACTACGTAAACGTGAACATACCGATGAAGGTCTGGGACGTAGTCGCCATGTCCATTCTTGCGAAAGGTAAAAAGTTCAGGTGGTCAGTTAAACTTTCAGAGGAAGAAAAGAAAGCGGTTGAAGAAGCTTTAAGAGCTGTGGCGATGTTTGAGCTCAGGAACGCCCCATTCACCGATTTGAGCGGTGGACAGCAGCAGAGGGTTTTGCTGGCGAGATCTCTTGCCACGAAACCAGACATACTGCTGCTCGATGAGCCGTTTAACGGAGTTGACCTGCCAACTCAGGAAAAGATAATAAACCTGCTGAGTGAGCTCTCTAACGGGGGAATTACTGTTATAACTGTCGTCCACAACGTCAGTCCGCTGATACACCACGTCAGCAAAATCGCCCTGCTGAACAAAACTTTAATTGCCTGCGGAAAGCCGGAGGAAGTTCTCACAGCGGAGAACACTTTAAGAGCATACGGCGTTTCAATCCCGGTAACTGTGTGCGAGGAAGGGTACCCGCACCCGCTTTTTGGAGACATACACGGGTAGCATCAGGGTGGTAGTGATGCTACCTCCGTTCCTTGAAAGAGCACTTCTTGCTGTGGTTCTGATTTCAGTAAACGCAAGCTTAACAGGAACGTTTACGGTTTTCAGAAACGCTTCTTTCCTCGTTGCTGGAGCGGCTCACGCCGCTTTGGCAGGGGCTGCACTTGCAATAATTATCGAAGAGCTTGGATTTCACGTTCCGGTTTTATTCGGAGGGCTCGTATTTGCCGTTATCGCTTCACTCTCTGCCGGTTATGCTGGAAAAGGAAAGTTAAACAGAGTTGAAGACCTGAACACTGCAATAGCCGTTTCTTTTGCGTTTTCAATGAGTTTAGCTGTTTTGTTTATATCCATGATCAGGGAGTACGCCGCAAGAGTGTGGGGGCTGTTAATAGGGGACCTGTTCCTGCTCAGCTACTCTGACTTGAAGCTGATGTTTTTCGCTACGCTGACAGTAATACTGATTTCCTTACTGTTTTACAGAGCCTTTATGTTTGTATCTTTTGACCCGGAAGTTGCCCTCGCATACGGTATGAACGTCAGACTCTACGACTACCTGCTGCTGTCCATGATTGCCGTTTCTGTGGTCGTTATAATGGGTGGTGTTGGAGCAATTCTCGTTTTTGCTATGTTCGTTGCCCCTCCAGCCACAGCAGTGAGGTTTGCCAAGAGTACGGGCTTTGTTTTTGCCATGTCCTTTTTGATTTCACTGTTCAGCGGTTTGCTCGGCATTTACCTCTCTTTCCAGTTACCCTTTTCTCCCGGAGCAATTGCCGCTCTTACTGCAAGCTCCACGTACTTCATCTCAGCCTTTCTGAAAAAGTAGCTCAGAAACTCAGCTAACGCTGAATTCGGTTTCGAAAGCCTTATATTCTCTTAGCCGGTGGGCATGAACTGAGATGTTAAGAGGTCAAGGTGAATAAAATGAAGAAATTGCTCTGCCTGACGCTGGTAGCTGTGATCGCGCTGACGGTAACTCCCACCATGGCTTTTGAAGTGAAGAGCGTCAGCGTTAAGCCTTCAAGCAACGGCGTAATCGTAAGCATCAATTACACCCTCGACCCGGCCACGGCTATTAAGGTGTTCTTTTTCGGAACGAAAACAATTGAAAGCGACGTCGTTTCGATCTTTAACACGACCTCGAATTTTACGGTGCTGAGAATAGGGTACGACCACGCGGAGTTTCTGTTTCCAGCTAAAAAACTCGATGACGTTCTCTACTTCAGAGGGGTCAATCTGAGTAAATCCGTTAATCTCACAATAATTGCAGGCATACCCATACCCGTGGGCCAGGTTAGCAAAATCCCCCCGGTTTACTTCTGTGGAACTTTCATGGGATATGCTCACTAACCGTTTTCGGCTTTTAAGCTCTTTTAAGTTGCAGGCAAAAACAGCAAACGGTAACGAACTCATTCAACAAATTTCAACCTCACCTGTACGCTTTTACCCGCAACCTCGTTTATGTCACATCCCTCAGCAAACAGCTCCTCATCAACCTTGTACCCCTTCGGCGTTTTTATCAGCCTGCTCACCTCTATGAACCTCCAGCCTTTTCTCAATACTTTCAGAGCTATGTAGGGCTTTGCCCCGAAGAGGTTGGAAAACATAACCAGCTCCTTGACCTTCTGCTCCGTCAGGTACAGCGGTAAACTTACCCTCGCTTTCACTTCAAACGCGAGCACGATTTTGCCGTTTGAAGCAAGGATATCCGGGCACGGGAAAGACGTGGCACCGCTGCCAGCAGCCCTGATGGCAGCAAATCCGTTCTCCCACAGAATGTGTATCAGCTCTCTCTCAAATTTCGTTCCCTTGTTTTTTCTTTTGACTCTTTTGCTGTTATTTTTACCGTTTTTCCTGTGTTTACAGTTGTTTTTTGTATCGCCGTTCAAGGCAACCACCTGAAAGCTTTAAATTTTTCAGGGAGAAAAGTTTTTCGTGCTGAATTTCTCCGTCAGCTGGGCTATGAGGTGCATGAGGTACTCGTACTTCGCATACTACACAAAACCAAAACTGTCTAAGAGGCTGGAAGAGAAAGGGAGGTTAGCTGAGAGGAGGGCTGAAATGGCTCTAAAGTACACGGGAAAGAAAATCTGGAGGGGAAAAACGAAAGAGCTCTATTTTAAGGATTTTACTCTTGTAGGAAGAGCGGACTTCGTGTCCGACAACGAGGTAATAGAGGTAAAAACCAGACTCAGCTCTGCTTTTTTGGTACCGAATATGGCTCAGCTCAACCTCTACATGCTGATGGAGGGAAAGGATAACGGAGTTCTCCTGTCCGGAGATGGAAAGTTTTTGAAACTTGAAAGGTCAGAATTTCTGATAAGGCAGAGCCTGAAGTACTTTGAAACTCTTGCAGAGCACATAACCAGTTTCGATATACCGGAAGGGGACAGAACTTTTTGCAGGAACTGTCACTTTCGCAGGTTCTGTGTTGATTGAACTGCTGTACAGATTTTTACTTTTCACAGAACTAACTTTATGTAGACGATATTGTGATGATCGCGGATAAGTGTAAATAAGATAACGTATTGTAAATTTCTTGTTCATCATTTGTAGCAGGTAATTGTAACTCATTCACTTGAAAGGTTTGGATTGGGTACTTCTGGTAACTTTAATAAAAGACTCGATTAAAAATTATGCTGCTACCAAAGGAGTTGAACTTCCCGATTTGCTTGCAGGAGGCTTTTACAATCCTGTGAGGGCAAGGTACTTTATCGATTTAAAATCGCACTTTCTCACCTTAAATTCAAAAAAGCCGCCGCCGGGATTTGAACCCGGGACCTGGTGATTACAAGTCACCCGCTCTGCCAGCTGAGCCACGGCGGCCCGAACATCAAGCTTAGCATGGGATAACGGCAATATTAAATTTACCCTTGTTTACCTCACACTGTTACTCTTTGCGCTCGACGATTAGGTCAGCCAGCAGTCTCACGTCGAAGTTCCCGCTCAAAACGTCTTCGCTCTTCAGCACAGCGATGACTTCTCCTGAAACCTTCAGGTTTTCCTTACCTTTAACGACGATCTTCCGGATGTTTGCCCTTTTAAACCCCTCGGCTATAACAACATCCGCCTTGGAAATTCTTCCCAATTCTTCCAGACTGAGCTCTTCTCTGAGCATTATGGTTGTGAATCCGTCTGAGAGCATTGCCGTGTCGGCTCCAGCGTTCCACATTCTCCAGCTATCCTTTCCCTTTTTGTCGAATTCAAAATCCCTGCCATGCTTTACGGCGAGCACCTTAAGACCTCTTGAAGATAGCTCTCTAATCAGCTCCTCTATGAGTGTAGTCTTTCCGCTTTTCGATTCTCCGGACACAGCGACAACTATCATAAAACTAACGCAACTGTTTTCGGATAAACTTTTAAACTTTCAGATGAACCTTATGGTCTCAAGGTTGTACGGAGCTCTCGTTTCGATTCTGTAAGCCTTGTATATGCTCGATGCGAGATCGACGCACTTGCTCTCCTCGCCGTGTATCGTAACGACTTTTTCGGGTTTCGAGCTGAGAGCTTTGACATAGTTCATGAGCTGTTTTCTGTCCGAATGTCCGGAAAAACCATCGACGGTTTCCACTCTCATGTTGACCTTTACGACTTCTCTCCTCCCGTTAACGCTGAAAGGCACTTCTTTCCACCCCTTTTGAATTCTCCTTCCAAGAGTTCCCTCCGCCTGATAACCGACGAAGACAATGGTGTTCTTCTCCTCTTCAGCGAGGTGGCGGAAGTACTCCATTACCGGTCCCCCGTTCAGCATGCCGGACGTGGCAAGTATGACCGAAGGTTCGGGGTCGTTGAGAACTTCGTCCCTCTTACTTGAAGAGTCAACGTTAACGAAGCTTTCACTTATGAACGGATTTATCCCGTGGTGAAATATCATGTCCCTGAGCCTTGAGTTCAGGTATTCCGGATAGGCCGTATGTATTGCCGTAGCTTCGTGTATCATACCGTCAAGGTAAACCGTAACCTCTCTTTCAATTTTCTTCTCTCTTATTGCCTCTTCCAGCACGATCATGACTTCCTGACTTCTACCCACTGCAAACGTTGGAATCAGAACTTTTCCCCCCCTTTTCAGAGTCTCGTTTATTACGGCTATCAGCTGCTCCTCTGCCTCTTTTCTCGACGGCTGAAAGTCTTCGCTGCCTCCGTAGGTAGCCTCCATTACCAAAGCTTCCAGTCGGGGGAAGTTCGTGGCCGCTCTGTCAAACAGTCTCGTCCTTTCAAACTTGAAATCTCCCGTAAACGCTATGTTGTAAAGTCCTTCCCCTATGTGAAAGTGGGCTATGGCTGAACCGAGAATGTGCCCGGCGTTGTAGAATGTCAGTCTGACTTCAGGACTTATGTCGGTAACGATACCGTAATCGAGTGTAATCGTGTGTTTCAGAGCCTCTCTTATGAACTTGCTGTCGTAGGGCACGGCATTGCCCTCTCTCTCCGAAACCTCTATGAAGTCTTTTTGAAGCAAAACCATGAGGTCTCTGGTTGGAGCGGTCAGGTAAATCGGCCCGTCGTATCCGTACCTGTAAAGCAGAGGTACCAGACCACAGTGGTCGAGGTGAGCGTGGGTTATAACGACTGCATCTATCTCGTGCAGGGGCTGAACTTCCGGCACGTACAGGTATGGCGAAGCCTGCACGTTGCTGACGTTAACCCCGCAATCGATCATTATCTTGCTGTTTGGAGTCTGTAAAAGATAGCAGCTCCTGCCGACCTCTCTCGACCCTCCGAGAAATGTCACTCTCACCCACTTGTCTTCGTGAATGCACGGTCTGTGTATTCTCTCGCCTATTCTCCTGAGAATTTTCCTCCTTTCCTCTTTAACGCTTAAGAGGTAATTTCTTATGTCTTCTATGGTTTTGGACTTCAGAGGGGGAGTCCTTACCGGTTTCGGACTCCAGCCTACTGCCTTCATTATATCTCTTAGCGTGGAACCCTGCTTTCCTATTACAATTCCCGGCTTTTCTGCCTCTATTATTACCTCTCCGTTCTCCTCATCAAAAAAGAAGTTTGTAATGCTTGCATCTGGTGGCACTATCTTTTTTATGATTTCCTTAGCTTCTTCCGGTGGCTTCAGACTTTTTGGATCCGGTCTCACAGTTATCCTTTTCCTGAGGTCTTTGGCGAGAGTTTTTATTATGTCCCCACTTTCAGCGAACTCCTGAGGGTTCTCAACGTAGATTACAACCATTGGCCCTTCTATGTCGACGTTTTTTACCTTTACGTTCTTTGGAATTAAACTCTTCACTCTTTTTCTTAGTTCTTCGAGTTTACTTGACATTTAATCACCTTTAATTATCTGGGAAATTTGCTGTAATAAATAAAAATAGATTTGTTTATTTTTTGAACTTCTTAATTATTTCATCTATGTCCTCCGCTTCAAGCTGCACATACTCCTTTCCAGTAATTTTAACCACATCTATTCCGTCTCCAGACGCAGAATCTCTCTTCATAGCCGAAGTTATTGCTCTCAGCGCAATCTCCACTCCCTCGTCAACACTGATGTCCCTGCTGTACCTATCTTCAAGCACACCGTATGCTGTTGGGCTGCCAGACCCGGTGGCCACTATGTCTTTTTCTTCTATGGCACCACCTATCGGGTCTATTGAGTATATGCTCGGCCCCCTCCTGTCAACTCCGCCAATTAAAAGCTGAACGAGGTAGGGGAAGTACCTGTAGGAATTCAGGAGATTCGATATCATCGTTGCTATTGCCTTTACCGTTGGCTTTTCCTCCTTTCTTATCTCGTACAGCTTGTTCTCCACTTTTACCAATCTCGAAAGAAATTGAGCGTCACCAACGCTACCTGCAGTGGTCATCGCCACTCTATCAGCTATCTGATAAATCTTCTTGGCCCTTCTGCTCGCTATGTAGTTTCCCATTGTTGCTCTTTTCTCCGTTGCAAGCACCACGCCGTCTCTGCAGATTAGACCAACGGTAGTCGTACCCTTGAACACCATATCACCGTACTGGTTTAAACTCTGCCCCATTCCACTTATATGCATACCGTACATGAGCATTCCTCCGTTTTAAGCGGCTCAAGCTGCACTCAGCAGCTTAAAAAAGCCATCAAGCTTATACCCTCTTCTATTTTTTAAGTTTTTCTGTTATCAAAAATGCGCCGGCCGGGATTTGAACCCGGGGCGGGGGCGTGGCAGGCCCCTGTGTTAGCCAGGCTACACCACCGGCGCTCGAGATTTAACCCTAGTTTCTATCAGGCTATATAACCGTTGCGCTGCATCTAACCCTGTAGTTTCCTAAAATTATTTCCCACCATCAAACCACCTCCATGAATAACCCAAAATCCTTTCAGGTGGGAGCTTTCTCAGAAACGCTTGATGGGGGGTCTCCAGTTCATCCAAATTCAAACTCATGTGAGTTCTTTTGAAGTTATACCACTCTATGAACTACGGTATCAAAATACTTGATTTTAGCCTCCAACGTCCCAAAAAACCTCTCAATCTTCCCGTTCGTCTGAGGATGGTTTACTCTTCCAACTATGTGTTTAATTCCATTCTCAGCAATTTCTCGAACCTGGGAATCCCTCCGGTGTCTTTGTATTGCTTGTAAATCTGATTTACTCTTCTTGGCGTTACCCCTTCTATTTCTGCTATTTCCTTTGCTGGTGTTTCCTTTTCTTTCTATCTTATTATCCATTTTATTGCTTTCTCGTCAAGTTTCACACAGGGGTTTGTTGAACTGGGAAATAATTTCGGGAAAAGACAAGCTGCATCTAACCCAGAAAAGTTTAAATAGTTTAAAATACAAAGTAATAGTGTGTAACTGGTTTTAAATCTAATACTCAGCTGGGCAGGTGGTTGAATGCTCATAGCCTGTGGAGAGTTAAACTTCAGGAAGCCCCCATGTCTTGAATGTGGGTGTGGTTTTAAGTGCATCAGTGCTCTCTGTCCTTACGGATACGACCCTTTCGTTGATTGTTTCCAGTACATGAACCCTGAACAAAAAAAGATGTTCAAAGAGTTAGTGATTCTAAGATCTCTTGTAGCAAGATTATAAATTTTTCCTATTTTTAGCAAATTAAATTTGTATCATATATAGTATATTTTGTAAATTGTAAAGAGTTTGACGGGATTAAGCCACTGTCAATACTGCTTTAAGCTGAATTAGTATAATAAAATCGAAAGTGAGATATATTCATTTGTCTTCCATGCTGCATGCGGGGAATAAAGCCAGCGGTTCTGGTTGTTGCACTGGCAATAACTTTGATATCGATTGCACCTGTTTTTGCCTTTGAGCAATCCTGTGCTCTCTGCCACCGCAGCATATCTGAAAATTACTCTACAAGCCTTCATTACACAATTGCTGGTATAAGAATAGCGTGGAAACAGGGGGCAGGACGTCAATTTAACATGAGCATGCCGAAGTTCTGCTGGAAGTGCCACGTGGAGAGCTGTACGGAATGCCACACATACCACGGTGAAATACCCAACATGAGCAAATGCGTTGAGTGCCACGAGCACAATGTCGGAGTTAACTACGAGGGCTACTTAATTGAAAAGATGGGCAAGGGGCCAAGTCCAGACATACACTACGTTTACGGTCTTAACTGTACCGACTGCCACAGCAGCACGGAAATACACGGTAATGGCCACAAGTACACATTCAGCTGGTATGCCGTTAAGGTGAACTGTTTGGACTGCCACGGAAAGTCGAACCTGACAATAAAAGGTATGAAGGTGAAAAAGTACAACCCCAACCTGCTCGTTCACAGATTGCATGCCGGCAAAGTCTCCTGCGTTGCCTGCCACGCCGTGTGGTATCAGACGTGCATAAACTGCCATCTTGACACGGGTAAGATTGACCGCATAACAACGAGCGAGTTCCACCTGATAGTCGGGCCTGATGGAAAGCTCTACCCTGCTGTGAGGATGATAATCTCCTACAAGAACAAGACTACGTCGAGCTTTGGAATGATACTACCTCACACCATAAGTGCCAAGGGTAGACCCTGCAAGGACTGTCACACAAACCTTAGCTTTGTATATCATCCAAAAGTTGATTCTCTGATTGGTCCACCCGGTATCGCTTACGTACCTCCAAACGTAAACATAACCAAATTTGCGGAAAACTACTCCCTAATAAAGCCGGATGAAAAATTTGCAATGCCGCCTTCTACGATAATAGTTGACCTACACAGCTTCGGAATTCCGCTGAAGATAAACATAACACAGCTTGGCACTCTGATAATAACTGGTGTGCTTGTTGGTATACTGATACACCTGCTTAAGCGCAGAATTACTCTCGGGAGGTGGATTGGATGAGCCATCAGCAGAATTACGAAACAATGGAGGTTGAAAGGCACCACCTGTTTTACAGGTTATGCCACTGGGGAATCGTTTCAACCGGACTGATAATAGGGTGGACTGGGTTAAGGCTCGGAAATCTCTACGGAATAACTTGGCCGGACATGCTGACGGCTTTAAAGATACACGTTTACCTCGGTTTCATCTTTGGAGCTCTATGGGTGCTTCTGTTTGCTTACGTGGTTAAACACGAATGGGAGTGGTTTTCGCCAAGAAGATTTCCGTACGCAATAAAGTTCTTCATAAAAGAGATGCTGGCGTGGACCGGCATAGGGCCGCACATAGAAGACCCGAGAGGAGTCGATCCAGAGGGGAGGTACGTAGAAAAGCTTGTGCCAACTGAGGTCATGGTGCTCTGGATGTACCTACTTATGGCGGCGATAATGGGCATAACTGGATTTACGCTCTACTACCAGAAGCAGTACTTTGCACCAATAATAAACTGGGCCAACCAAATAGCGCCGGCATTTGGGTTGAGCAGCGGAATAATGCTGATCAGGGCTATACACAGACTTTTCATGTACCTCTTTCTGATGACGATGCTCATCCACGCCTACGCAGTCATAATTTTCGACGTTGTGGGTTCGATGGTTACGGGCAAGAGAAGGGAGAGAGTGATAAAAGTCAGGAGAAGGCATTAAACAAAAAATGATTTATTTTCCCTTATTTTTTATTTTTTTAATGTTTTTGCGATTATTAAATTTTTAATTTTTCGGATTTTGAGTTAAACTATTGAATTGAAAAACATTTAACTCTAACAAAAAACTTATGTAAAACGTGACGAGATAACTATTTAATTATGACGTTGTTAGAACCATACGCCGTTAAAATCTGTTATGGGTGGTAAAATGATGGATAAAATTTCACTGTTCATGCACCTTGTAGAAAACCCGGCTACCAAAAAAACTCTTCAGGCTTTCACCAGCTACTGTGAGAAATGTGGAAAGAGTAGGCTGGAATCTGCTCTTGAGTTGTTTGTCGGGGTTAAATCACCCAGCGAGGCGTGCTGGAAATGCAGACTTGCTGAAAAAGCTCTTGAGCCCGTTCTTGAAAGTGGAGCCAGAGCATTTAACGTCACTCTGGAGGAGTTAAAGGAGAAATTTAAGGATTCGTACTGGAGAAAAGGTCTGGCGAGCGTTATAAAGGGGCTTGCTTACTTTGGGGTTAGAAAGCCTTTTGTTCCCGGTGCACCGTTTCAGGTGGTCTGGGATGTTACCTACGCGTGCAATTTGAGGTGCAAACACTGTTACGCCACTGCCGGAAAACCTCTTCCGGACGAACTGACCACCGAAGAAGCTATGGATGCAATAGACAAGCTCAACAGACTTGGCGTTACTATAATCTCCTTTTCCGGAGGAGAACCACTGGTTAGAAAGGACATCTATGAACTTATGAGCTACGCTCACGAAAAAGGAATTTACGTCGCTGTTGCCACGAACGGAACGCTGATAAGCGAGGAAGTTGCCAGAAAGATGAAAGAGGCTGGAGTAGGATACGTGCAGATAAGCATAGATGGAACGAAGGAAACACACGAGAGCTTCAGAGGCATAAAGGGGTGTTACGACAGAGCTGTGGAGGGTATAAAAAACTGCGCGAAGCAGAACTTCTTTGTAAACGTTTCAATGACTGTCACGAAGTACAACTACCACGATGTGGATGCAGTAGTATCCCTTTGTGAAGAGCTTGGAGTTGACTGGTTCATGCACTACAACTTCATACCGACTGGAAGAGGCAGGGAGATAGTTGACAGAGACATAACTCCGCAGCAGAGGGAAGACCTGCTTGTAAAGCTGTACATGAAAAACTTCGAGAGTAAAATCAGCCTGCTTTCAACAGCTCCTCAGTTTGCGAGAGTTGCCCTTCAGTGTGCAAAAGCTGAAAAAAGTTTTATTCCAACGCACTTTTACAATATCTCAGCTGGAGAGAGGCTAAAAGACCTCGCTGAATTCATAGGTGGCTGTGGGGCTGGAAGGTTTTACATGTCCATGAGGGCGAACGGTGACATACAGCCCTGTGTCTTCTTCCCGCTAAAGCTCGGAAACATAAGGGAGATGAGTGCAAAAGACTTGGAGGACTTCTGGAGGAACAACAGAGTCTTCGAAGAACTCAGAAACAAGGATTTAATTGAAGGCTGTGGAAGGTGTGAGTACAGGTACTACTGCGGTGGCTGCAGGGCGAGGGCGTACAACTACTTTGGAGATTACCTTAAGCCCGATCCCGGCTGCATAAGAAACATAAAATACTGGGAGTCTATTCAAAAAACAGCGGCCCACTGATTTTAGCTGGCTTAACTTTTTTAAATCTGTTTAAGTGCAAACCTCATGCATAAATAACGGGCAAAAATGTTATATTCTTTTATAATTACTGCTCGGCAATGAACTACTACAGCTTGGATAGATTTAACAACTGGATAAATAAGATAAGGGAATCATATATTGATTTTAGCGATCCAGAGTCACTGGTCGTATTTGACCGTATGATGGAGGATCTGGTTGTTGCGTGTTTGAATGTAATCAGGGCTGTAAAGGGGAGGGAGTTAACGAAGAAAAATGCCATTAAAGAGCTTAAAGAAATAGAAGAGATCGTAACGGGTAATGTTGACTTTAAAGACCCGGTGAAAAACGATTTTTTTGAGTACATAAAAGAAGGGCTGAGGGCGATCGTGAACTCGGCGATATACTGTCTGGAAGGTAAACTCAGTAAAAAGAGTTTCGACAACCTGATTAAAGAGGCAGTCAAAAAAGAGAAAAAAGGCGATCTGGAAGGAGCGTTTGACCTTATTGTCAGAATTGGAGCCAGAGTTTTTAGGGGGGAAAAACTTCCAGAAGAGCTTCTGGTTCCTGAAGACGGTGTGGTGTTGAGCTGGATAGATGGAGTCGATGCGATAAACACGGTGATGCTGCTGATGGAGATCGACTCGTCGGAGGTTGAATGAGCTTAACAGAAATGAGCTTACTAAATCTGAATTTGCAGAGTAACTAAGAAATGAGGAAGATGTCGTTTTCTCTCAGCCCGGAGGTTGTTAAAGCTGCAAAAAAAGGCCTCGGTTACGAGCTTTACAGAGCTTTAATTTTCGAGTACGGAAAGAGAGGAGAAAAAGCGTTTTTTTACCTGAAGGAAAAAAGAGTAAAAAAATATAGAGATTTCTTTGTCGTTATCGGAACGAACGAGTACGTTGTGGACGGCAATTTCTGTACGTGTATGGACTTTCAGTTCAATTTAAGAGCGAAAAGAGCCTGCTCCCACATAATTGCAGTAAAGCTTGCGAGAATAATGAAACTCTACGAGTACTACGACTGCTACTACGTTGATTTTCTCAGAGATGAGAAGTCCGGAAAAAGGAGCTGAAAACGTTTTTATCGACAGAGAATTGTGCTTTTCCATGGGCTGTGTTCTTAGCGGGGAGGAAATCAGAAAGCTCGTGAAGGAGAGAGGACTGATAAAAAGCTACATCGACCTTGATACGCAGATTCAGCCCAACGGGTTTGACTGCACGCTCAGATCGATTTACAGAATTCGTGGCACGGGAAAAATAGACTTCAGCAACCGGGAGAGAGTTTTACCTGAAGCAGAGGAAATGGAGTTTGAGGACGATTGGATTTTTCTGGATAAAGGTGTGTACAGGGCGAGGCTGAACGAGGTTGTTGATCTGCCAAAAGACATGATGGCAATTGGAAGGCCAAGAAGCTCTTTGATAAGGTGCGGGGCAAACGTTCTCACGGCAGTCTGGGACGCCGGATACAGGGGGAGGAGTGAAGTTGGAATAGTCGTTTACAGCGGGTTATGGCTGAAGAGAAACGCCAGAATAGTGCAGCTCGTATTCATGAGACTCGATAGAGAAAGCGAGGGTTACGCAGGAGCTTATCAAAACGAGGGGCTGTGACTGCACTGTACGTGAGGAGCAAAACTCAGAAAAACTCAGGGTTTAACCATATCCTATGTTTATAACTGACGACCACATGCACCTGTACAGGTATAAACGCTTAGAAGCGTTAAAGGAGTTCAAAAGAGCTGGAGGGACGCATGTACTTCTCGTGAACTTGCCTTCCAGGTACTACGATATTTTTCCTGCAGAGGGAAAGAGTTTCAAACACGTGTTCGACAGCCACATCAGGCTGGTTGAAGAAGCGAATACCGTGGTCAGAGCGTACGCAGTTTTAGGGGTTCACCCGGCTGAAATAACGATTATTGGAGAAAAGCTGGGATACGAGGCTGCTGCGGAGATAATGAAGGACGCACTGGAAATAGCGGGAAAATACGTCGAAGAGGGCAGAGCAGTTGCAATAAAGAGTGGCAGACCCCACTACACGGTGAGCGGGGAAGTCTGGGAGCTCAGCAACGAGGTGATGTTTCACGCATTCGAAATAGCAAAAGACGTTGATTGTGCAGTCCAGCTTCACACTGAGAGTTTCAGCAGAAAGGGTATAGAGGAAATAGCAGAAATGGCGAAAAAAGCGGGCATAAAGCTACACAGGGTCGTGAAGCATTTTGCCCCTCCTGCAATAGACGTATTCGAAGAGGTCGGCATATTTCCCTCGGTAATAGCAATGGGCGATAACGTGCTGAAGGCGTCAATAGCGGGTGATAGATTCACCGTTGAGACTGACTACATAGACGACCCGAACAGACCGGGAGCCGTTCTGGGCCCAAAGACAGTTCCAAAAAAGATGAAAGAACTGCTAAAAAAAGGATTTGACGAGGATTTTGTAATGAAAATATGCAAGGACAACGTGGAAAAGGTTTATGGAATTGAACTTTAATCGGTTTTTATCGTTAGTTTTATCAGCACAGTTCTCAATTTTTATTTTGCCTGAAGAGCAAAAAGATAAAAGATAACAGCAATCAGCACTTTCTCCCGATAACTATAAACCCAGTATGCCAAACCTTCGTTGCGGGTCTGGTTCCAACCCTCCTGAACTCGTAGTCGTTCTTCAGCAGCTCAAAACATTCAAGCTCGACAAAGCCCGTTTTTTTCATCGTTTCGTAAGCCCTCCTTGACGGCTCTATGTACGGATTGTAAACAGCCAGATACCCTCCGGCGTTAAGAAGTTTTTTTGCCTTTGGTATGAACATGTAATCGTCTTTCATGTCCAGAACTATCAGGTCAAACTCTTTTTTAAAGCCGTCCGCAACGTAATTTACATCTCCAACAATCTGGTGAACGTTTTTGAGGTTCGCAAGTCTGAAGTTCTCCCTCGCTATTTTTGCGAACTCGCGCCTTTTTTCAACCGTTACGACCTCACCGTACCTGTTGAAGTAAGCGATGTACGCGGCTATCATCCCACTGCCTGTTCCCGCATCGAGAACGAGAGAATCGGGCTTGAGACCACATGTTACTATTATCGCTCCAATATCCTTCGGCATTATTGGCGTTGCCGACCTCTTAAAATGTCTGAAAAAATCAGAAGGGGCAAACGGCAGGATTTTAAAAGCGTGTCCGGTATGCGTTTTTACTTCATCCCCATAACTTTTTCCTGCAAGTTCTTCGAGGTCGATAACGCCTCTGTGGGTGTGTAGCTTTCCTTTAAAACTCGTTACGAGAAAACTGTCCTTTCCGCTGACCACAACAACTGGAGGTTCCAGTGGCATGGTTTTACCCTGAACGTTAGAGGTTCTGGAGCTTCATCAGTGCTTCAGCCAGATCTCCTTTTGCCTCTTCGAGTGCTTTTCTTGCTTCTTCCCTGCTAACACCGGCCTGTTCCGCTACAAGTTCAACGTCTTCCTCTTTTATCTCCACCTTCTCCACGACCTCGTAGCTTCCGGTAATCTGAAAAGTTTCAACGCCTCTCGCGCACATCTTCGTTACGCTTGGGTTCCTGAAAATTAAGTCCTCGCTTTTCGTTCTTATTATTACCTCGACTGCCGGAACCTCTTCGATGTCTATTCCCATCTGCTTCATCATTTTCTTGAGCTGGTTGGGGTTTGTCGGAAACATAGTCCTGATTTTCGTGTATTGTTATTTTTGTTTTTGGTTTGTTCTGTATCAAACTTGTTGATTGCGGCAGATAGCTTTTGTTAGAAAATTAAAATTATTAAAAATGGAAATTAATCAACTAAATGTACTGCATTTTGATTGAAAATAAAAAAGAGGAGATAACGTTAATATGCGGGAATCCAGAAAACGCCGATTATGAAGATAATAGCATTCGTGGGATTGCCTCTCAGCGGTAAAAGCACAGCCTCGTCTGTGGCGAGAGAAATGGGTATCCCAGTTGTGGTTATGGGTGATGTTGTAAGAGAGGAAGTGAAAAGGAAGGGCTTACCGCTAACAGATGAAAACGCTGGAAAAGTCGCCAGCGAACTCAGGGAGAAGGAGGGAATGGACGCTGTAGCCAAGAGGTGTATACCGAAGATAAGGGAAGCGAACTCGGATGTGGTTGTAGTTGACGGAGTGAGGGGTATTGCCGAGGTTGAGAGGTTCAAGAAGGTTTTTGGAGATGACTTCGTTCTCATATCCATAGAGTGTCCTCTGGAGATCAGGTATGAAAGAGCAAAGAAAAGGCAGAGAGAGGACGACAAAAGCATTAAAAGTGTCGAAGAGTTGAAGAGGAGGGACGAAAGAGAGATTGCGTGGGGCATGCTCGAGGCAATGAATAAAGCCAACCTGACGGTGGAAAACACCACGGATATTGACGATTTCAGGGAGAAAATAAAGGAGATCCTCAAGACGTTTACGAAGAGAGTTGAAGCTGAAGTGGAAGTTAAGGTAAACCCGACTGAAGACGTCGAGAAGGTAAAAAAAGCTGTAGAAAACCTTTTTCCAGATATCGAGCTTAAGTACGATGAAGATAGAGGCGTTCTGACCGGTAAAACGGAGAAACTCGAGAAGTTCAGAGAGCTTTTGAGAAGGCAGAGAATACTCGACACGGCGAGAACGGAACTCAGGAGAGGCTGGAGGGGTAATGAGTCAACTGTATTTATAAACAAGCAGGCGGCAACTGTTTCGAGGATAAATTTCACCGAGGAAAACGCAGTTCTATCCCCGATAGTCGTTACGTTCAGAGTTTACGGAATTCCTTTCGAGAGGTTCATAGACTGGTTAACTCCGGAAACCGTAAATGGAAAACCGGTTAAAGAAATAGATCTCTGGAGCGAGGAAGTTTGAAGAACTTTATCGAATTTATGGCAAACTACGACGGAAGCGTGACAGACTTTTTAAAAGCTGTATTTGGCAGAATACAGTTCCGGATTTTAAAGCAGTGGAGAGGAAAAGCAACTGTATTTGCAGAAAAGCTTGGTGCAAGCAGATCGGAAATGGTAAATTACAGGGTGGTTTTATTCACCTCTGGAAAGCCTGTTTGCCTTGCGTTTTCGGCAATTCTACTTGACAGAGTGAGTGAGGAATTTAAAAAGTCTCTGAGCGAAGCTGAAATACCGCTGGGAAAACTGATAAAAAAGCATAAACTTGATGTTAAAAGAAAAATGATATGCAGTATTACGACAGATGACGTTTACAGGATTTCAGATACTTTTTCCTGTTACAGCCCGATGCTTATCGATTATAACCCGAATAAACTGCTTAAAGGAGCCAGGTATCTTGCCAGAAATTACACGATGGTGAAAGATGACCTTCCGCTCGCCGACGTCGTCGAAATATTTAACGTCAGTGCATTTCTATAAGCAAATAATTTATCAGTAATCTACATACATTAAATGGTGTAAATCACTCAAAACCGAGGTTTTTCCTCACCTTCACAACATCTCCAACTACTATTACCGCAGGACCGGTTACGTCTCTTGCCCTTTTCGCTATATTCTTTAAGTTTCCGGTAACTACCCTCTGGTTTGCTGTCGTCCCGTTTTCAACGACTGCAACCGGCGTTTCCGGATTTCTTCCAGCCTTTATCAGGTTTGCGCATATCTCCTCGAGCGTGTCCCTTCCCATAAGTATTACTATGGTCCCCTTCAACGGAGCGTTTTTCCACTCCTCAACGTCATCTCTCCCGGCAACGACAAGAACTGATGACGAAAACCCCGGATGCGTGAGAGGGATGCCTGCAGAGGCTGGAACTGAGTTTATGCTGCTCACCCCCGGAACGACTTCAAAAGGAATACCTTCTTTCGTCAGAAATTCTGCCTCTATTCCACCTCTTCCAAAAACGAAGGGGTCTCCTCCTTTAAGTCTCACTACGGTTTTTCCCGAAAGAGCAAAGCTTTTCATCATTTCGTTTATTTCCTCCTGCCTCTTCATCCCCTTTTCTCCACTGTTTTTTCCGACGTAAATGGCAGTTTTTCTAAGTTTTTTTATCAGCTCCACTATCTTTTCACCGACAAGCTTGTCGTAAAGTATGACATCCGCCTCTTCCATCAGCCTCATCGCTTTTATCGTCAGTAACTCCGGGTCTCCTGGCCCGGCTCCAACTATGTAAACTTTCCCAGGTTTTTTCATCTGATCCCTCAAACTCTGCTGGGTATTTATTTTCCCCGGTTAGCTATTTTGATGATCGCTTTACAGTGATTTTCAATAATTTCCTGAACTTTAGAAACATCGATTTAATAAATTTTCTTCAAATTTCAATAGCCCTAAGTTAGCGATATCGGCAGATAACGGCGAATAAACTTCGAAAGACTTATATATTGTAAAACTATGCTGTGTTTTAAACGGAGGTGAGAATTTGTCAGAAACACCTTTGCTTGACCAGATTCCAGACGGGCCCTGGCCCAGTTTTGTGAAAGAAATTAGAAAAACAGCAGAGCTACAGGAGAAAGCGATTAAAGAGGGCAAAGAAATCAAAATGCCCGGTTGCGCAAGGGCTGTTTTAAAGCAGCTTGAAAGGAGTTACGAGGATAAGAAAACGCACTGGAAGCACGGTGGTATAGTTTCGGTTGTCGGTTACGGTGGTGGAGTTATAGGAAGGTACTCGGATCTTGGTGATGAACTGCCTGAAGTGCACCACTTCCACACGATACGAGTTAACATGCCAGCAGGGTGGTTCTACTCGACAAAAGCTCTCAGACAGCTCATGGATGTATGGGAGAAGTGGGGCAGCGGTCTTCTGAACATGCACGGTTCAACCGGAGACATCATTCTCCTCGGAACTAGGAGTGAGTACCTGCAGCCAGCGTTCGAAGACATGATGAAGATGGACCCGCCATTCGACATCGGTGGTTCGGGTTCTGACCTGAGAACACCAAGCTGCTGCATGGGCCCCGCTCTGTGTGAGTTCGCCTGCTTTGACACGCTCGATCTATGTTATGACCTCACAATGGAGTACCAGAACGAGCTGCACAGACCAATGTGGCCTTACAAGTTCAAGTTCAAGATATCCGGATGCCCGAACGACTGCGTTGCAGCCAAGGCGAGGTCTGACTTTGCTATAATTGGAACATGGAAAGGCGACATCCAGATCGACCAGGAAGCAGTTAAGGAGTACGCAGAGTGGATGGACATCGAAGAAGAAGTTGTAAAACTCTGTCCAACTGGTGCCATAAGCTACGACGCCGAAAAGAAGGAAATAAAGATTGACAACTCGAACTGTGTTAGGTGCATGCACTGCATAAACAAGATGCCAAAAGCCCTCAAACCGGGTAAAGAGAGAGGAGCGACGATATGTATCGGTGCAAAGGCTCCCTGTGTGGAGGGTGCCATAATTGGATGGGTCGCCGTACCGTTTATACCCGCAGACGAGCTGAAGGACAGAGTCAAGGAAATCGTCGAACCGCTCTGGGACTGGTGGGACGACGAGGGTAAGTTCAGAGAGAGAATCGGAGAGTTCCTCTGGAGAATGGGAATGGGTAAGTTCCTAAGGGTTATCGGTCAGGAGCCCGACGTAAGAATGATCAAGCACCCCAGAACAAACCCGTTCATGTACTTCGAGGAGAAGGAACTCAGACCATCGAAGGTTGTGGAGGAGCTTAAGAAGAGGGGTATTAAGTTTAAGAGTTTAGAACGTGAAGAGGAGGAGGAGTAAAATGGCAACTGAAAAACCACCCTGGTGGAAGACCGATTTTGGACCACCGAAATACGACCTGTTCCTTCCAGAAGTAATTAAAAAGAACTACGGAAAGTGGGCATACCACGAAGTGATAAGACCGGGTGTAATAAAGAGAGTGGCTGAAAGTGGAGATGTTGTTTACACGGTCAGATTTGGTACTCCGAGACTGATAAGCATCTACACCGTCAGAGAGCTGTGTGATATAGCCGACAAGTACTGTGACGGATACCTGAGGTGGACGAGCAGACACAACGTTGAGTTCATTCTTACCGATGAAAGCAAGATAGATGACCTCATAAAAGAAGTGGAGGAGAAAGTGGGCTTCCCGTGTGGTGGTACATGGGATACTCCACGCGGCAAGTATGGACTCACGAACATAATACACACACAGGGCTGGGTTCACTGCCACACACCGGCTATCGACGCTTCCGGTATAGTCAAGGCAATAATGGACGAACTTTACGAGTACTTCGTTGACATGAAACTGCCGGGACTCTGCAGAATCAGCCTTGCCTGTTGTGCAAATATGTGTGGAGCTGTCCACGCATCTGACATATCTTTAGTTGGCATTCACAGAACGCCTCCGCTCGTTGATGATGATGCCGTCAGAAGAATGTGTGAACTGCCAACGACAGCTGCTTCATGTCCGAACGCTGCTATAAGGGTTAACGCGAAGAAGAAGACTGTTGAGGTTGATGGCGAGAAGTGCATGTACTGTGGAAACTGTTACACGATGTGTCCGGGTATGCCACTGTTCGATCCTGAAAACGATGGAGCTGCCATACTCTGCGGAGGTAAAGTTTCAGATGCGAGACACCCGCCAGAACTTTCAAAGGTCGTTGTACCGTGGGTGCCAAACGAGCCGCCAAGGTGGCCCGGTATCGTTGAGTATATCAAGAAGATATTCATGGCATGGGCAAACAACGCCAAGAAACACGAAAGGATGATTGAGTTCATAGAGAGGATTGGCTGGGAGAGGTTCTTCGAGCTTGCCGGGCTTGAATTCTCATGGCACCTCATCGACGATTTCAGAGTACCACCGTTCATGTACGCTTCCTACAGAGTCGGTACCCAGTTCAGATGGTAAAAATAATATACAGGGCTTACAGAAATTACTGTGGTGAGTTAAATGGCCGAAATTACATATACAGAAGAGGACAAACAGAAAGTCCTTGAAAAACTCGACCAGAAAACATGGAAGATAAAAGACCTTGCAAAAGTTCTCAGAATGAACAAAAAAGTTGTGCAGAAAATAGTCATGGATCTTATAGAAGAGGGGAAAGCAACTTACTGGTCATCCGGTTCGACAAC
>WAPX01000045.1 GCA_015520485.1 Archaeoglobaceae archaeon | reverse complement strand
CTTTCTATAAGTATGTCTTCCTTTGGCTCCACGAGGTACATGCCGTTGAGAGCCTTTCTTATCTCCTCGACACACATTCCTGCAAGCAGCTCGTCTTTTGGTAACATCCCCACCAGTTTAATTCCATTTGGCTCTAATATTCTCGAGGCTATTGTTCCGAAGTACGTTCTCTTAAATCCAGTAACCTGATTTATTACGGAAAGCATGTCTCCCATAACCTTCGAGGAGGACAGAAGCCTATCTATCGTGAAGTCCCCGGAATACTTCGCAATCATCAGCACCTTGGAGGAGAGCATAGAAGCGACATCTATGTCACTTAAACCAACAGCTTCTCCTGCGAAATAACCCATTGAACCTTCAACGAAAACAAGGTCTTTTCCATCAGCCACTTCTGAAAAGCTGTCTATAACCTTTTTTCTGAGCTCGACGGGATCTGATGAGAGCATGAATTCAGCGTAACTTTCTATCCTTACAGGACAGAGCCTGTCTTCATCCTCTTCGAGCGAGAGGATGTCCTTCATCACCTCCACGTCAGCATCATCGAAAGTCGTGAAGGGTTTGAAGTAACCAACTTTCAGCCCCTTCTCACGAAAAATTTCTCCAAGAGCTGCTATGATGCCGCTTTTTCCGGAATACTCATCTATGGATGAAACGAGCAAATTTTTCATAATACCACCTCTCAAGCTAACTCTTACTCTTAAGCCTGATCTTAAAATCAAGGGCACTGCATCCACTCTCAAAAACTCTCAGGGGGTTGATTTCCATTTCCACTATTTCCGGAAATTCGAGGCTGAGCTGAGATAGCTTCATTATCACTTCCGCAATCGACTTTATGTCGCTCGGTCTCTCCCCTCTAACCCCCTTGAGCAGTTTATACGCTTTAACCTCCCTTATCATGTCCATCGCATCCCCTTCGCTGACAGGTGCGATTCTGAAGGTAACATCTCTGAAAACTTCAACGTAAATTCCACCGAGACCGAACATCATTAAAGGACCGAAACTTGCATCTCTCTTCATACCAACAATTACCTCTCTGCCACCTTCAACCATTTTCTGAATCAGAACTCCGTCGATTCTCACGTCGCCCAGTCTTTCAGCGTTGGCGATTATTTCCACAAACGCCTTTTTAACCTCATCCCTGTTAACGTTCAGCTTCACACAGCCGACGTCGGTTTTGTGCATGATGTCTCCCAGAACTTTCATAGCCACGGGATACCCTATGCGATCTGCAACCTCCAGAGCTTCGTCGGCCGTCCTCGCAACACCGTATTCGGGTGTTGGTATGCCAATAACCTTCAGTATATCGAACGGATTTATGGATTTCATGGCTTCTCTAACTCTGTTTCTGTCGAAGCTAAACTCCCTGTACGTTTTTTCACCTCTCCTTCTGAACTTCGAGTACTGATACAGGGACGAAAGAGCTCTTACAGCTCTGACCGGATCGAAGAAGTCGCTTTTGTCCCAGCCCATAAAGCATATGACGTGAGGTTTGTTTATCCTGAACCTTGCAGCCTCCTCGAAACTCAGCCTTGCCGTTGGAACTGTAATCGCTATAATCGTTCCAACGTTTTCGTCATCTGCCACGCACTCCACGGCTTTTACGTACCTCTCAGCGTCTGCATCTCCAAGAACGTCAACGGGATTGTAGATGTTTGCTTCGGGTGGAAGCATCTCCCTCAGCTTTTCTATCGTCTCTTTGCTGAAAGAAGCCATTTTCAACCCGTAGCTTTCTATGGCGTCTGCTGCCATAACTCCTGGCCCGCCGGAGTTCGTTACTATCGCGACTCCCCCCCCAACATCCCTGTACTTGGAAAGCAGCCTTGCGAAGTCGAACAGATCTTCTGGAGAGTCTGCTGGAATTACGCCCGACTGGCGAAAAGCTGCGAAACAGGCCTGATAGCTTCCAGCTATGCTTCCAGTGTGGCTGCTCGCGGCTTTAGCTCCGGCATCAGTCTTACCGCTCTTCATTGCCACAACGGGTTTCACTCTTCCAACCTTCTCAGCTACGTCCATGAACTTTCTTCCGTCGTTTATTCCCTCTATGTACAGCATTATCACGTCGGTGTACGGATCGCCTTTCAGCATCTCCATTATGTCCGCCTCGTCCAGAACGGCCTTGTTACCCATGGAAACGATTTTGCTGAAACCCTCGTTCGTGTTCTTGAAGTACTCCATTACCGCGATTATAAAAGCTCCGGACTGACTTAGAAAAGCTATATTACCGGGTTTTGGCTGTGTGCTCGCGAAAGTTGCATTTAAGCCGTTGTGCGTGTTTATTATTCCGAGACAGTTGGGGCCCACGAGCTTTATGCCGTACTTCCTGCATATCTCCACCATTTCTTTTTCAAGCTTCGCACCCTCTTTTCCAGCCTCTCTAAATCCAGCGGTTATTACCACCGCATATTTAACTCCCTTCTCTCCGCACTGTTCGAGAACCGGGTTTACTGCCTTAGCGGGAACGGCTATTACGGCAAGCTCCACTTCGGGAGCGTCAAGAATTGAGGGGTAACACGGAAAACCAAGAACTTCCCTGTACTTGGGATTTATGGCGTAGACCTTTCCTTTAAAATTTTTGAGGTTGTTCAGTATTGCGTATCCGACCTTACCCTCTTTCGGAGTCGCTCCAATTACTGCTACACTCTCCGGATCGAAAAGCATTAGTTATGAATTGATTGTTCGGATTAAAATAGTTTTTTATGCTTTTGCCCACTTTCCTTTAAATCTGTTAAAATGAAAAGATATAAATTTTTAATATAAAAATTCTCTTGGATCAGTGATTTCTCCCCTCACAGCAGTTGCAGCAGCGGTAGCTGGGGAAGCAAGGTATATCTCCGCGTTGGGATTGCCCATTCTGCCCCTGAAATTTCTGTTCTGAGTTGACAGGCACACCTCTCCATCAGCCAGCACGCCCATGTGTATTCCAACGCAGCACGCACAGCCCGGTGGAGCGATCAGTCCACCCGCTTCGACTATCGTTTTGAGGTACCCTCTTTCCACAGCCTTAACGTAAACTCTGCGGCTTGCAGGAGCCACTATCAATCTCACGTCTTTCGCCACCTTTCTTCCCTTCAGAATCTCGGCAACTACTTCTATGTCAGACAACCTTCCATTTGTGCAGGTTCCAACGAAAACCTGATCAACTTTAACACCTTCAACTCTGGAAACTGAACATACGTTATCGACGTTGTGGGGTTTAGCGACAAGTGGTTCCAGATCAGACGCATCGAAGTAAAACTCCTTTTCGTATTCAGCGTTTTTATCTGCTTTTATTTCTCTAAAATCACTTTCTCTGTTCATTTCAGCCAGAAAAGCTTTCGTTTTTTCGTCCGTTTCGAAAAGTCCGGCTTTGGCACCGCACTCAACAGCCATGTTTGCCATCGTCAGCCTCGATTCCACGCTCATGCTGGCTATGCACTCACCATGAAATTCCAGAGCCCTGTACGTCGCTCCGTCTGCTCCCAGCTCCCCAATTATTCTGAGTATCAGGTCTTTTGAATAAACGCCCTCAGGCAAACTTCCGTCAACCTGAATTCTGAAGGTTTCCGGAACTCTGAACCAGTTTTTCCCGAGAGCCACGGCAACGGCAACGTCAGTTGATCCCATACCGGTAGAAAAAGCTCCTATAGCACCGTAGGTGCAGGTGTGGCTATCCGCCCCCACCGCAAGGTCTCCCGGCTTAACCCACCTCTCGACCATGAGCTGGTGAATGATTCCCTCGCCCGGTTTGTTGAAGTCAGCTCCAATTTTCTCTGCAAACTCTTTTATAAACTTCTGGTCGTTGCTGAGCTCCCTTCTTGGAGATGGTGCAGCGTGATCGACAAAGAAGTGTGTTCTGTCCGCTGCTTTCACGTCCACTCCAAGCTCCATTATCTTCCTGATCGACAGAGGAGCAGTTCCGTCCTGCAAGGCGATCTGGTCTATTTCAGCAACAACTATTTCTCCTGCGGAAACATCCCTGCCGCACTTACTGCTGAATATCTTCTCTGCTATGGTTGGCATGAGCTCGGATAAACTGCAGGTTAATAATGCTTTTACTGTTCACAGCTCACTCTGTTTTAACGTTAAAATCAGGCGACTTTTAGAAATCTTTAAATAACTTTTTATATATAAATATTGTGTCAAATTATCCAGTAATCGTGCAATGCAAAACTCCTTAGCCAGTACAGTATTGAATTTAGAGTATTAGACAAAACATTTTTAACCAACATTACAAACCGAAATACGTGGGAAGAAAACCTGAAAAAGAAATATTCAAATGGCTTTAGAAGAACTGAACGAAGAGATTCGAAAAAGGAAGATTTGTTCAGAAGTTCTAAGAAAACTCTTCTTCATCAAAGAACTCTACAAAGGGGCCACTGTTCCTCAGGCGGCAAAAGAGGTGGGGGTTAGCAAAGTCATAGGCTACGTATGGCTTGAAAAGTGGAATGAAAAGGGATTGGAAGGCTTAAAACCAAACTACGGAGGGGGAGACCTTCAGAACTAAGCAAAGAGCAAAAGGAAGAGCT